>NZ_JBBYXK010000005.1 GCF_039655875.1 Emcibacter sp. SYSU 3D8
TTGACGCCTTCCGACGCCAGAAGATCAACTACCCGGCGACCAATGCCCTTCGTCGAGCCCGTCACGATGGCATTCTTGCCCTTTAAACCCAGATCCATGATTCATCTCCCAACCAGATGTGAAAAACTCGCTTCGACCCCCCGTGAGGCCGCTGCCGCGCGCCGAGACCGGCGCATTGAAGTCCCGCGAACCGGATGCGGCGTGACCGCATCTGTCATGAAAAGGCGCCCGGAAGGTCTCCCCCTGCTCCGCGGGACGTAACGGCAGGATCGGAGCCATATCATAGATTTTTGCCACCGAACAGGATAAGAGCGGGCAATCACAAGACATCGGAACGGGTACCATGACACAGACCATCATCGTCGTCGGCGCCGGCCATGCCGGAGGCCAGGCCGTGGCAACCTTGCGGCAGAAGGGATTCGACGGCCGCATCATCATGATCGGCGACGAACCCTATGTCCCCTACGAGCGCCCGCCGCTCTCGAAGGCCGTGCTGGCCGGCGAACTGGAGGTCGAGCGGACCTTCCTGAAAAAGGACACGTGGTACCCGGATAAGCAGATCGATTTCCGCGCCAACACGCAGGTCACCGCCATCGACCGCCGCGCGAAGACGGTCACCACGTCCCATGGCGAGAACCTTGCCTATGACAAGCTGCTGCTGGCGACCGGTACCAGGGTCCGCAAGCTGCAGGCGCCGGGCGCCCACCTCGAGAACATCTTCTATCTGCGTGCCATCGACGACACGCTGGCGATCCGCAAGCAGATGAAGCCCGGCGCAAAGGTAGTGATCGTCGGCGGCGGCTATATCGGTCTCGAAGTGGCCGCCGTGGCGGTGAAGATGGGCTGCGACGTCACCGTGCTCGAAGGTCTGGACCGGGTGATGAGCCGTGTCGTGGCGCCGGAGGTCTCGGCATTCTACGACAAGGTGCACACCGACGCCGGTGTCAAGATCCGCACCGGCATGGCGGTGACCGGCTTCGAGGGCCATGGCAAGGTCGAGCGCGTCACCTGTGCCGATGATTCATTCTTTCCCGCCGATCTGGTCGTCATCGGTGTCGGCGTCTTGCCGAACGTCGAACTGGCAGCCGACGGCGACCTGGCCGTCGACAATGGAATCGTCGTCGACGAATACTGCCAGACCAGCGACGAGAACGTCTGGGCGGCCGGCGACTGCACCAACCATCCCAATGCGCTGCTGGGCCGTCGCCTGCGCCTGGAATCGGTCCAGAACGCCGTCGACCAGGCGAAGACCGCCGCCAACGCCATGTGCGGCGAGTTGAAGGAATATGCCGAAATACCGTGGTTCTGGTCGGATCAGTATGACCTGAAACTGCAGATCGTCGGCCTTTCCGAGCCCGGCGACGAGGTCGTGATCCGCGGCAACCCCGCCGAACGGAAATTTTCGGCGATCTACCTTCGGCACGGCAAGTTCGTGGCCATCAACGCCATCAACATGATCAAGGATTTCATGGCGGCCAAGAAGATGATCGCCGCAGGCACGCAGCTTGATCCGGTCCGTGCCGCCGACCCTGAAGTACCGCTGAAGGATCTGTAGTCGGCGGAATAGGTTGCAATGCTCCGCGCCTTTGGCTAGGAAGCGGCGAAAACCCGCAGCAGATACCCTCGAGGACACACATGGCAAAAATTCTCATCACCAACCGCGACGGCGAGCAGAGCGAGATCGAAGGCGAGATCGGCATCTCGGTGATGGAGAATCTGCGCGACAACGATTACGAACTGGAGGCCATCTGCGGCGGCCAGTGCTCGTGCGCTACCTGTCACATCTATATCGACGATGCATGGCTGTCCAAAGTCGGCGCTCGCAACGACGAAGAGAACGAGTTGCTTGAGGAACTGGACTGCGTCCAGCCCGGCTCGCGCCTGAGCTGCCAGATCGAGTTCAGCGAAGATCTGGACGGTCTGACACTGACCATCGCGCCGGACGAATGAGCCGCACGGCTCTCTGACTGAAAAGCCCGGCCTTGCGCCGGGCTTTTTGTTTCTAGAACGGCGCCGACATGAAAATGCCGCCCCGATACTCGGTATAGGACCGGCGGTCGCTGTTCGACGCGCCGCCGGCAAAGGAAAAGTTCACGGGTGGCTCGGCAGGCCGGGCCGACGCCGCGACTGGCAGGGCATTGCCATAACCATCGACCGGCGGCGTGCCGTTGTCGTAGGTCGACACGTTGTTGACCTCGCGGACATCGCTCCACAGACCGTAGCGAAGCTGGCCGTTGCCGAAAGCGAATTTCAGGCGATTGTCCGGCCTGACCCGGTAGGCGGTAAACCGCGGCATCGCCGAATAGGTGTCCCTGCCCCGGAGATTGAACGCATCGTCCTTGCAGACCGGACACGGCCGGGACTTGTAGCCGCGCGCATTGGTCACGCGCGGCAGGCCAGTCGCCCCGGCAAGCTTCAGTTTGGCGGGACGCCCCAGCAGACCGCTCGGCTCGGGAAGCCGCGCAAGCGCGTCCACCATCTGGAGAAATTCGCCACCGGCGTCGAACGCGGGCTGCGCGGCGCCCTCGCCGGCACGCACCGGCGTGACCATGAACGGAACAATGAGCAATGCCCAAAGCATCTTCATCTGAGTTCCCCCGTTGATGCCTTTGCAAAGGAATTAGGCCTCATTTGCCGGATTCCAACGGCGCCCTTGGCCATATCCTGCCGGTGGCATAGGCTCGGTGCAATCAAGGGGAGAGACATGACGAACCGTAAAAGCACCGTGGTTTTTCAGAACGCGTTTATCGTGAACGACATCGAGGCGGCGGTTGCCCGCTGGGTGAAAACCATGGGTGTCGGCCCATGGGTCATGCTGGAGAACATCAGCATGGCCAATGCCTTCTACAAGGGCAAGCCGACCACCATGAAGCTGCATGCCGCCCTGGCGGCGTCGGGCGGCATCCAGATGGAACTCATCCAGCCGTTGCACGACCATCCGTCGGTCTACCGGGACTACTTTCCCACCGGAAAGGAGGGCTTTCACCATATCGGTGTGCTGACCGACGACGTGCAGCGCGATGTAGAGATGTACCGGAAGCTGGGCCACGAGGTGATCGCCTCGGGAGGCAACCCGGACCAGACACACATCGCCTATGTGGACACCTGGAACACCGGCCATTGCCTGGTCGAACTGATCCACGCCGACCAGGCCTACATCAAGATGAGCCGCATGCTGGAAGACGCCGCCCGCACCTGGGACGGCAAGACCATGACCGTACCGCGCGCCTAAGGGGAAAGACCGATGAAACAGCACCAGAATCTCGTCATCACCCAGAATGCCTGGGTGGTCCGCGACCTCGATCAAGCCATCGCCCGATTTACCCGAACCATGAAAGTGGGTCCGTGGTTCATGATCCCGAAAATCGCCCTGAACACCGTCATGTATCGGGGAAAGCCGGCTGAACTCGACATCTCGGTGGCCGTGGCCTTCGCCGGGCATGTGCAGCTGGAGCTAATCGAGCAGCACAATGACAGCCCCTCGGCCTACCGCGACACGGTGCCGAAAGGCCAGGACGGCTATCACCACATCTGCTTCTATCCCGACGACTACGACGCCGAACTGGCCCGCTACATGTCGATGGGCTACGAGGTGGCGACCAGTGGGCAGGTCACCTCGGCCAACGACCGCCGGTTCTGCTACATCGACACCCGCAAGGACCTCAACTGCATGGTCGAGCTGGTCGATGCCCCGGAAGGCGGCAGCGTCGTCTGGGCGGCGCTGCGCGAGGCCACCGACAATTGGGACGGCAGGACCGACCCGATCCGGACCATGGGACTCTAGGACCGGTCCCTAGGGCGAGATGATCGTGCAATTATCGATCAGCATCTCGGCGCCGTTGATGAACTTGGCTTCGTCGGATGCCAGGAACAGCACTGTGTTGGCCACAT
The DNA here is from genome assembly GCF_039655875.1 of Emcibacter sp. SYSU 3D8. Classification (NCBI taxonomy): domain Bacteria; kingdom Pseudomonadati; phylum Pseudomonadota; class Alphaproteobacteria; order Emcibacterales; family Emcibacteraceae; genus Emcibacter; species Emcibacter sp. SYSU 3D8. The sequence goes on from NZ_JBBYXK010000005.1 coordinate 3,892, forward strand.
CCTCCGGCTCGCCCAGGCCCGGACCGGGCGGGCCGGCGCTGGCCGGATCGGCGCCCTTTGGCGTGGTGCCGCCCTCGGCCGCCGCCTGCTTGATCATCTCGGTGGCGATGCCGCCGGGGTGTATCGAGTTGACCCGGATCCTGTAGCCCGACTGCTGGCAGTGAACCGCCGCCGACTTGGTCATCGAGCGCACCGCGCCCTTGGCCGCCGAATAGGCGAAGAATGGCGGAAAGCCGAGGAAGGCCGCCGTCGACGACACGTTGATGATCGAGTTCAGGTCGGCGTTCTGCTTCATCAGGCCGATGCCGTATTTCAGGCCGAAGAACACGCCGTCGGTCATGATCGAATGGACCCGCCGCCATTCCTCGGTGGTCGTGCTTTCGACCGTCTTGACCACCACGATGCCCGCATTGTTGACCAGCACGTTCAACTTGCCGAAATGGTCGGCGGTCTGCTTCAGCACCTGCTGCCAGCCATCCTCGTCGGTCACGTCCTGGCGGATGAAGATCGCGCCGTTGCCAGCCATCTGGGCCGTTTCTTCGCCGCCCGCCACGTTGACATCGGTGATGACGACCTTGCCGCCCTCCTCCGCCAGCCGGATCGCATCCGCCCTGCCCAGACCGGCGCCGCCGCCGGTGACCAGGCACACCTTGCCCTCGATTCGTCCCATGGAAACCTCCCCGTTTCGCTGATTGTCAGATGCCGCGGACCATCATGTGCATGCCGTCCGAATTGTCTTCCCGCAGCTTCTTGTACGGGGCGTATTCGGGGCCGAACCAGAATTTCCTGAAGGCGTCCTCGGACGGATACCGCAGGGCGATGAAAGACGCGTGCGGCCAGCTGCCGTCGAGTTGATCGTAGGTGTTGCCGGCGGCGCAGGCCTGCACGCCGAACCGGGCGCTGATCGGTGGCACTTCCGTGTAATAGGGCTTCATCGCCTCCATGTCGCGCGTGTCGCCGCCGCCGATCATGAACACGGCGCCGCTGCCGGTGGCGGGCAGCGGATCGTCGGTGAAGGCTTCCGCCAGGATGCAGTCCTGGTCGCTGGCCGCATCGCGAACCTCCTTCATCGGCTTGTATTCCGGCGAGTTCCAGAACGTCCGCGCCTGCGCCAGCGACGGAAAGCCCAGCAGCACCATGCGCTCGCGCTTGTACTTGCCGTCGAGCACTTCGGCATCGTTGTCGATGGCCAGGATCTGACCGCCATACGAGGCGAGAATCGGCGGCGCGCCCTCGACATATTTGGCCATGCCGGCCTCGTCCTTGATGTCGATGCCGATGAACATGTAAGCGACCTTGGTCATTCCCGTTTCCCCATTCTCAGTTAACGAACGCCGTGCATCAGCCGCTTCAGCAGCGGTGACAACAGCAACAACAGCAGCGCCGAGCCGACCGCGGTCCAGCCTACTGACATGAACATACTGCCATATACCGGCAGCGCATCGGCGACGGCGACGTCCTCGCCCGGCATATGCTTGATGCTGGACGTCATGGCGATCAGACCGGCGCCGTAATTGGCGAACGCGTTCGAGAGGAACCACACGCCCATCATCAGGCCGGTAATCCGTGCGATCGAAAGCTTGGTCACCGCCGACAGGCCGACCGGCGAAATGCACAGCTCGCCGGTCGAATGGAACAGAAAGCCCAGCACCAGCCAGCCGAACCAGACCTTGTCACCTTCGGCCGCCATCTGGATGCCGATGACGAACATGAAGAAGCCTAATCCCATCTGCAGCAGCCCGAGCGCGAACTTGAGCGGAATGTGCGGCTCCCGGCTGCGCCGGTCCAGACCTGCCCAGAGCGCCGCGAACACCGGGGCGAACAGGATGATGAACAGCGGATTGATCGACTGGATCTGGGACGGCACCACCGTCAGGCCGAACAGGCTGAGTTCGACACCGCGCTTGGCGAACAGCGCAATCGAGGTGCCGGTCTGCTCGAAGAATGCCCAGAACAGGGCATGGAACGGCATCAGGATCAGAATGGCGAAGATGCGGTCGCGCGCCACCGGCTCGAGCCGCAAGGCCGAATAGACGATGACCGCCAGCATCGCCAGACCGCCGGCGACGCCGAGTAGACCGCCGACAATATGGCTGTGCTGCACCAGCAGCCAGACCGGCAAAAGCGCGAGGATGCAGCCGCCGATCACCGTGTGCTGAACCGTCAATCCGGCAAAAACCGGGCGATCGAGCGCGGCCGGATCGGGCGCCTCGCCTTTGCCTTCCAGCCAGCCGCGGCCAAGCACGAACACCACCAGCCCCAGGAACATGCCGACGCCGGCCGCACCGAATCCGTATGACCAGCCATAGGTCTCGCCCAGCCAGCCGCACAGCAGCGGCGCCATCCACGCGCCAACATTGATCCCCATATAGAAGATGGTGAACCCGCCGTCGCGGCGCCGGTCGCCCTCGTCATAGAGGCTGCCGACGATGGACGAGATGTTGGCCTTGAGTAGGCCCGTCCCGACGATGATCAGCGCCAGCGAGAAGTACATGACCTGCATGGCGCCCAGATCGCGCGTGACGTTGCCGGCGGCATCGGCGGTCGCCTCCGCGCCCTCGAACGCCATGCCGAAATGGCCGAGCATGATCAGGATGCCGCCGAACAGCACGGCGCGGCGGAAGCCCAGCCAGCGGTCGGCGATAAAGCCGCCAATGATCGGCGAGATATAAACCATGGAGGTATAGGCGGCGAAGATGCCGTAGGCCGGGTCGTCGGCGAACAGGAAGTGCCGGGTCAGGTAGAAAATCAACAGGGCGCGCATGCCGTAATAGCTGAAGCGCTCCCACATCTCGGTGAGAAAAAGGATGGCCAGCCCGCGCGGGTGCCCCAGTATCTTGCCGCCCGCTGCCATGCCGTCCATGAGTTCCCCTTCCTCGTCCGCCCGCCACTATAGAGAAACGGAAGGCCTGCAAAAGAGCCTTATCATTCCGGCGTGCCGGGCTATAGTCGCCGCGACACAGAGGGAGATTCCGATGACCGACATCCACAAACCCGTGGACGCGACGCTGACGCTGGAAAACCGCGTCGCCGTCTTCACCTTGAACCGCCACGACGTGCGCAATGCGCTGACCGGCAACAATCTGATCCAGGACATCGTCGACACCTGCAAATGGGTCAATGCAACGCCGGAGGTGTCCGTGCTGGTCATCACCGGTGACGGCTCGGCATTCTCGGCCGGCGGCAACGTCAAGGCCATGAAAGCCCAGGGCAGCCAGACCGTCGGACACGTGGCGCAGACCTACCGCGACGGCATCCAGCGTATCCCGCAGGCGGTCCAGTCACTGGAAGTGCCGGTGATCGCCGCCGTCAACGGCCCGGCCATCGGCGCCGGCTGCGACCTCAGCCTGATGTGCGACATCCGCCTTGCCTCGACCGAAGCCATCTTCGGCGAGACCTTCGTGAATCTGGGCCTGATCTCGGGCGACGGCGGCGCATGGTTCCTGCCCAAGATCGTCGGCTACCAGCGCGCCGTCGAGCTGACCTTCTCGGGTCGCCTGGTGAAGGCCGACGAGGCGCTGACGCTGGGCATGGTGCTCGAAGTCGTCGAGCCGGACCAGTTGATGCCGCGGGCGCTCGAGATGGCCCGCCTGTTCGCCTCGAAGCCGCCGATCACCACCCGCTATACCAAGCGGCTGATGAAGCTGGCCGAGCGTGAGCAACTGAAGGACTTCCTCGACCAGTGCGCCTTCTTCCAGGGTGTCTGCCACCAGACCGCCGACCACCAGGAAGCTGTCGACGCGTTCATCGAAAAGCGTTCGGCCAACTTCGCCGGGCGCTAAGGCATCCGCAGCCGACCCCTCTCCCGCAACGGGAGAGGGGTCGGGCCGACGACGGATCGGCCATTCTCCCCTGGCCGGAATGCGCGCCGCCGCGCTGAATCCAGCCGGCCAAGATTCTCATCCCATTCGATTGAACTGCGCGAACAGAGCTCCACATACTGTTGAAAGAACACGTGTTTCTGAAAACGCGTGATTCACAAAACCGCAACAGGAAGGCTGCTCGATGAGACGCGAAATCGCGCTTCTCGCGATACTTCAATCCGTGCTGCCGGTCGTTGCGATGGCGCAGCAAGCCCCGCTGCCCGAAGCGGTCACGGCCATGCTGCGCATGGCCGCCGAGCGTGACGCGAAGGAACACACGACGCGTTATCTGGATGCTGCGGTGGCCATCGCCGCCGACGTCTATCCCGAAGCGCACGGCGCCGTGCTGGCCGAGGCCCAGCGCCTCGCGCCGGCCCGCGCCACCGGGCTGGCGTCGGTGATCAGCGGCGAGACGCGCAGCTCGGCGCCTCCTCAGGTCGCCGACGAGAAATCCGTGCCGCCCGCCAGCAAGGCGGCCGAGAAGGCCGCCGCACCCAAGCCCAGCGGTTTCCTGCCTGTCGATCATTGGAAGGGCGGCGTCGAACTCGGCGCGGCGATGAACAGTGGCAACGTCTCCAGCCGGTCTGTCGCCACAGCCGTCAACATGCTCAACGACCGCCAGAAATGGCGTCACAAGGTGGGCGCCACCTTCGGGCTGATCCGGACCGACGGCGTGACCACCAAGCGGGCGGCGACCGCCAGCTACCAGCTCGACCACAAGTGGACGCCGCGTTTCTATAATTACGGTTTGTTCGACTACAGCCGTGACCGGTTCGGGACATTCCACGAGCGCTATCTGGAGACGCTGGGCTTCGGCTACCGGGTCTTGCAGGGCGAAACCTATTCGCTCGACATCGAGGGCGGCGCAGCACTGCGCCAGAGCACGCCCACGCGGACCATGATCCGCGAGGACGAGTACGGCGGCCGCGTGAATACGGTGTTCAACTGGAATGTTTCGGACAGTTTCGCCATCAACAATACCGGGTCGGCTTTCGTGACGGACGCGCGCACATCGCTGGAGAACACCGTGGCGTTGAAAACCAAGATCACGGACCGCATTTCCGGCAAGCTGTCGTTCAATCTGAAGCACGACACCGAGGTGCCGATGGACACCGTCAGGACCTCGACCGAGACCAAGGCGACGCTGCTCTACAGCTTTTGATCCGCATCAAGATCATGAATTTGCTCGGCAATGTTTGAATTGCGCGAGCCGGGTCCCATATTCGTCTCAATCATAACGGGCACCAACCCGCCCAACTCCGGCAATTCCACGACAGCAAGGGGGTACGATGCAACGCGGGCTCGCGTTTCTCGCCGCTATTCAATTCATGGCACCGGTCGCCGCCATGGCCCAGGAGGCAAAACTGCCCGACGGCGTGGCAGTCATGCTGCGCAAGGCGGCTGACAGGGACATCCAGGAAAATACGTCGAGATATCTGGAGACGGCGGTGGTGATCGCTGCCGATGGCTATCCGAACCTGCGCGGCGAGATTCTTGCCGAAGCCGGGCGGCTGGCGCCAGGGCGGACCGGTGCGGTGACTGCCGCTGTTGCTAACCGGCAAATGCCGGCATCAGCAACGCCCGCGCCAGAGCCCCAGGCCGCCGTCAGCGTCCCAACGCCGCCCACCCCGCCCGCAAAGAAGCCAGTCCCGCCAAAACCCTCCGGTTTCGCCGGCTTCGACAACTGGACAGGTAATGTGGAGCTGGGCGCCAGCCTCAACAGCGGAAACATCTCTTCCCAGTCGATCGTTGCTGCCCTCAGCCTGCTCAACGACCGGCATAAGTGGCGCCACAAGCTGGGCGCCAGTTTCGGACTGCTCCGGACGAGCGGCACCACCACCAAGGAACAGGCGGCAGCCAAGTATCAGCTCGACTACAAGTGGAGCGACCGGCTCTACAATTTCGGCCTGGTCGAATACGAGCGCGACAAATACGGCGCGTTCCGCGAGCGGTTCCTGGAATCGATCGGCGTCGGCTACCGGGCGCTCGAGGGCGAAACCTATTCGCTGGACATCGAGGCCGGCGCCGCTGTGCGCCAGAGTACGCCCACTGCCACCATGATCAGCCAGACCGAGTATGGCGGGCGGCTGAATACGGTGTTCAACTGGGATGTTTCCGACACGTTCTCGATCATCAACACGGGATCGGTTTTCCTGTCCGACCGGCGAACCTCGCTGGAAGACACCGTCGCCTTCAAGACCAAGATCACCGAGACCATCTCGGGCAAGTTGTCATTCAATGTGAAGCACGACACCGATGTGCCGCTGGGGAACGCCAAGACCTCGACCGAAACCAAGGCGACGCTGCTCTACAGCTTCTAGAGGTAGCGCCGCTCGAACCGGCGCCCCAGTCCGGTGAGCAATTCGTAGGAGATCAGCCCGGCGGCGCTTGCAGCGTCGTCGAGCGTCCACTCCGGGCCGATCAGGTCGATCATGGCGCCCGGCGCGGCGGCGCTTTCCGGCGCATCCGTCACGTCCAGCGCGATCAGGTCCATGGAGACCCTGCCCGCAAACGGCACGATCACGCCGCCGGCACACGCCTTGCCTCGTCCGCTTGCAGGCGTTGGCCAGCCGTCGGCATAGCCGGCCGCGATCACCGCCAATCGCGCCGGACGCGTCGTGGTGTACGTCGCTTCATAGCCGACAGTCTCACCGGCTTCCACGAACCGCTCCTGCAGCACGCGGACGCTCAGCCGGACCACCGGTTTCATGGGATCAGGCCAGCCCTCGACAGGGTTGCCGCCATAAAGCGCGATCCCGACGCGCGCCAGATCGAAGCAATATGCCTCGCCGATCAGCACGCCGGCGGAATTGGCCAGGCTCGCCTGCGCGTCGGGGAACAGCGACCGCACCTGCCGGAATCGCTGCAACTGCCGGGCGTTCAACGGGTGCTCTGGCCGCCGTGCGCAGGCCAGATGACTCATCACCACGGCAATCCGGAAATTCTCGGGCGCCGACGCCGCCAGCGTTGCGGCTTCCGCCATTGTCATGCCCAGCCGGTTCATGCCGGTGTCCACGTGAATCATGGCCGCGCCGCGATCGCCGGCACGGCCACAGGCGTCGTTCCAGCGGGCGACCTGGTCCAGATCGTTCAGCACCGGCGTGAGCCGGGCTTCCCTGACGCTTTCCTCGTCGCCCGCCATCAGGCCGTTGAGCACGGCGATCTTCGCCTGGGGCAGCATGCGCCGCAGCGACAGCCCCTCGGCAATCGTGGCGACGAAGAACCGCCGGCAGCCCGCGTCCCACAGCGCCTTGCCCACCCTGCCCGCACCCAGTCCATAGGCGTCGGCCTTGACCGCGGCCGCAACCTCGGCGCCATGAGCCTGCGCCTGCATCAGCCGGTAATTGTCGGCCAGCGCGACCAAGTCGATCTCAATCACGCCCGCAGGCGGGACGGATTCCGTGTTCTGGGGATAGGAAAAGGCCATCACCGACAGGTAGCGCGCGCTTTGCCATTGCACAATAGCGGCCTGCGACGCGCATGCTCTATTCCCCAAATCGGCCCAAGACAATAGAGTTGCGACTGAGCGGGAATCGCCTAATGTGGCCGACGAACCGGCCGGTAACAAACCGCCCGCACACGATCTTGAAAGGGTTGCACATGAAATTGGGAATTCTTCTTGGCTATTCCGGTGGCCGAATGGATTTGGGCATCGAGTCCGTGAAACTGGCCGAGAGCCTGGGCTATGACAGCGCCTGGACCGCCGAGGCCTATGGCTCCGACGCGGTCACGCCCGCCGCCTGGGTGCTGGCGCAGACGACGAAGATCAAGGTCGGCACCTCGATCATGCAGATTCCCGCGCGCACGCCCGCCTGCGCCGCCATGACCGCCATGACCCTGCAGGAATTGTCCGGCGGCCGCTTCATCCTGGGTCTCGGTCCGTCCGGCCCACAGGTCGCGGAAGGCTGGCACGGCGTGCCCTATGGCAAGCCCATGGTGAAGGTGAAGGAATATGTGGAAATCGTCCGCCAGATCCTGAAGCGCGAAAAGCCGCTCGAGTTCCACGGCGAGGAATACCGCATTCCCTATGATGGCCCCGGCGCCACCGGTCTGGGCAAGCCGCTGAAGAGCATCCTGCACGGCGACCCCAGCATGCCGATCTATACCGCGGCGATCACGCCGGCCGGTATCCGCGCCTCGGCGGAAGTGGCCGACGGCTTCTTCCCGATCTGGATGAACCCGGAACGTTTCGACGTGTTCAGGGAAGACATCGACAAGGGCCTCGCCAAGGCTGGCAACGGCAAGACGCTGGCCGATTTCGACGTTGCGCCGTTCGTCAACGTGGTGATGGGCGATGACGTGGACGAGTGCCGCAACAAGGTGCGGCCCGGCATGGCGCTCTATATCGGCGGCATGGGCGCCCGGTCGAAGAACTTCTACAACGACTACGCCAAGCGGCTGGGCTACGAGGATGCGGCGGTAAAGATCCAGGACCTGTTCCTGTCCGGCCAGCGCGCCGAGGCCGCCGCCGCCATTCCCGACGCGCTTGTCGATGCCGTCGCCCTTTGCGGCCCCAAAGAGCGCATCAAGGAACGTCTTTCGGTCTGGAAGGACGCGGCGAAGAAGAACCACATCGGTTCCATGCTGATCGGCCGCACGTCGCCCGACGCGCTGAAGGTCATCGCCGAGGCGATGCTCTAGGCATCGCCGCTTTTGGATACGGCAACGGCGCATCCGCAAGGACGCGCCGTTTCTTTTTCACCTGTGCAGTGGGTCAGGCCGCGAGCGGCTTCACCACCGGCGTGCCCGAGGACCAGTCGATGCGCCGGACCGGGTCGGTCTTGCCGTCCCAGGTGTCGGCGCCTTCCTTGATGATCGCAAACATCTTCTCGATCATCTCGCCGCGATACATCAGCTGCATCATCACGCCCGGCTGATCGACGGAATCGATATAGGCATGCTGATCGCCATAGGTCTGGCGAACCTCGTAGTTCATGCCCTTGGCTTTGAGTTCGTCCAGCTTCTCCTGGATGGTGCCGCCGCAGAACACCGCCAGGTGCTGCAGGCCGCCTTCAGGATGCTCCTTCAGATATTCGCTGTAGATGCTGGCCACCGGACCGATCGGCTCGATCACCTCGATCTGCTGGTCACCCGAATAGGCGAAACCGGCCTTCAGCTCCAGCTTCACCGGCTTGCCGTCCACCTCGCCGGGGAACTCCTTCAGATGTTCCATGTAGAACGGTCCGATGCCGCGGGCGATCCAGTGCTTCATCGCCGCGTCGATATCGGGCACCACATAGCCCTGCTGCAGGACCGCGCCGAATACGTTGCTCATGACATGTCTCCCGATTTCTGAGTCGCCGAATGGTAGACCCAACGGGACGGCCGTTGCAACGACACGGCGGACCTGCGACTCTGGCCTGAGGATCGGCACCTCCGGCGCCAGCCAGCATTCGCTCCCCCTTCGCCCTCAACCGACGGTATTGCCGTGCACCTCGACCCATCGATCACCGTACTCGTCGCCGCGATCCTCGGCATCCTGGCGATCGCCGCCGCGTCCAAACTGCTCAACCAGCCGAATGTGGTCGGTTACCTGGCAGCCGGTATCGTGCTGGGCCCGGCGGGACTGGGCCTGATCACCGATACCGAGCTGCTCGACCGAATGGGAGCCTTCGGCGTTCTGCTACTGATGTTCTTCGTCGGCATGGAGGTCACGCCGCGCAAGCTGCTCGCCACCTGGAAGATCGCCCTGCTGGGCACGCTGTTCCAGATCGGCGTGAGCATCGGCTTCATCACGCTGCTCAGCCCGCTCACGGACTGGTCGATCCAGCAATGCGTGTTCTACGGCTTCGTCATCAGCCTCAGCAGCACGGCCGTGGTCATCAAGCTGCTGGAAACCCGCGGCATGCTGCAGAAGGCGCTGGGCCAGGACATCCTCAGCATCCTGCTGGCGCAGGACCTGGCCATCATCCCCATGATGATGGCCCTTTCGGCCATGAATGGCGGCGAGATCAGCAGTACCGACCTGGCGCTGCAAGGCATCGGCAGCCTGCTGTTGCTGGGCCTGCTGGCCTTCGTGCTGATCAAGAAGGAGATCCACCTCCCCTTTGCCCGGCACATCAGCAGCGACCACGAACTGCAGGTGTTCGCCGCGCTTGGACTGTGTTTCGGACTGGCGGTGATCACCTCGTTGTTCAACCTGTCCGGCGCGCTGGGCGCCTTCGTTGCCGGCATTGTGGTCTCGGCAGCCCGCGAGACCGACTGGGTGCGGGGCAGCCTGGAATCCATGCGGGCCCTGTTCCTGGCGTTCTTCTTCGTCTCCATCGGCATGCTGATCGACCCGCAATTTCTCTATGAGCACCTGTTACAGGTCTCCATCGTGGTGGTCGGCGCGTTCACGATGAACACGGCGATCAATGCCTTCGTGCTCCGGCTGGCAGGGTATGACTGGCGCAGCGCCGTCTACGGCTCGAGCTACCTGGCGCAGATCGGCGAGTTCAGCTTCATGCTCGCGGCCATAGGTGTCAGCAGCCGGATCATCAACAAGGCCGACTACAATGTGATCATCGTGGCGATCGCCGTGTCGCTGATGGTCAGCCCGTTCCTGACGGCACTGGCCGGACGGCGGCTGCAATCGATCCAGCCCCACGAGGACTAGGCGCCGCAAGAGAGCCGTTGCATTCGCTGGCGGACAGCTTATCTTTTCGCCATCATTGGCCTGTGTCTCCGCCTAGCGGAAAGCCTGTGCCTACGGCCATCAGTTTCCCATTTCCGCCTGAGTGCAGTTGCCTGAATGACCTACCGTTCCGTCCTCCCAGCTTTCGCGTGCATCCTGGCCGTCGCCATGGCCGTCATGCTTCCCCTCGACGGCGCATTTGCCCAGAGCAAGCCGAAGGCGAAGAAGGAAGGTCCGCTGCCGCTGCAGTTGCAGTCACAATGCAGCTGGCCCGGCCAGCGGCTGGTCCACTCGCTGCTTCGGGATGATACCGTGGCGGCGAAGGACCATCTTGCCTTCTACGAACAGTTCAATTGCCCTAACGACCATCTGGCCAAGGCATTTGCCTGCGCGGTGGATGCGCCTGCCGGCGCCGGCCGTCCACGAGCGGAAATCCTGGTCGAGAATTGCTGGGAAACCCTGTCGCCCACACGGGAAACCGAGGAAGACGCGGATGCGGCCGCCAAGCTTGGTCGCAAGCAGTCCAAATAGGGCCGCCGGGCCTCTGCCACGCCCTCTGTTCCTGAACCGGCGGCGAGCCGGGTTCTGCATCATCGAAGCAATCCGCATGGCTACGGCCATTCAGCGCCATAGGTTTCCACACTGATGCGCAACATCTTCCTCGCCATCGTGATCGGTGCCCTGCTTCAGGCCTGGGCATGGTTCGAATCCTACGACAAGTCCGATCCGCCCGAAGTGACCAACCGCGTCCAGTCGGTGTCACTCGACGTAGGCGGCCCCAAGGCCGCAACCAGCCCGATCACCCTGGCCGAACTGGACCGGGTTGGCGGCATGCTGGACCGGGTCAAGACTGTTTCGTCCACCGTCCGGCTCTACGCGTCCACGGGACTGGCCGCAGAGGTGCCGCGCCTCGCGAACGAGCGCGACATTGCCGTGATTCTGGGCATCTGGCTTGGCCGGGATGAGGAAAACAACCGCAAGGAAATCGAATCCGCGCTCTATTTGTCCAATCTCTACCCGAATATTCGCGCCATCGTTGTCGGCAACGAAACCATCCTGCGCAACGAATGGGGCGTGACGGATGACGACAAGAAGCCGTCGGTAAAGGAACTGATCACGCATCTGCGCGAGCTGCGCCGGCGCAGCCGGGTGCCGATCACCACCGGCGAAACCTGGGACATCTGGATCGCTCACCCCGAACTGGTCAAGGAAGTCGATTTCATATCGGCGCACATCCTGCCCTATTGGGAGATGATTCCCGCCGATGGCGCTGTCGAATTCACCATGGAAAAGTACGACCGCCTGAAGCGTACCTTTCCGGGCAAGCGCATCGTCATCATGGAGTTCGGCTGGCCCAGCCAGGGCTACAACCGGAAAAAGTCGGTGCCCACCGCCATGAACCAGGCGGAACTGATCCGCGAATTCCTGATCGAGGCCGACAAGCGCGACGCCGAATACAATCTCATGGAGGCATACGACCAGCCCTGGAAGACCAACGAGGGCACGGTCGGACCCTATTGGGGTCTGTTCGACGCCTCCGGCAAGCCCAAGTTCCAGCTTCAGGGCGAGGTCAAGGACCAGAACCACGGCCGGACTGCCGCCATCGGCATGATCCTGGGCGCGCTGTTGACCGCCATCGCCATCGGCCGACGCCGCACCGCGTTCGGCCACGCGCTGGCCGTCTCGCTGTCGGCCCAGGCGCTCGGCGCCGGCATGGCGCTGGCACTGGTCTATCCGTTCGACAATTATCTCAATACCGGCTCGACCATTGCCTGGATCATCGGCTTCTTGCTGATGTTCCCGCTGACGGCAATGACCCTGCTGAAGATCGACGAAGTGGCCGAGGTGACGGTCGGCAACCGGCCGATCCGACTGCTGCCGCACCACGTGAAGCCGCCCGCCAGCTTCGTCTATCCCAAGGTCTCGATCCAGGTTCCCGCCTACCGCGAGAACCCGGCCATGCTCAACGAGACGCTGAGCAGCCTGGCGAAGCTGGATTACCCCGACTTCGAAGTCATGGTGATCCTCAACAATACCCCGGACGAGGCCCATTGGGGACCGGTCGAGCGGCATTGCCAGACGCTTGGGCCGCGTTTCAAATTCCTCAACCTGCAGGACGTGAAGGGCTTCAAGGCCGGCGCACTGACCCTGGCCATGGACCACGTGTCGCCCGACGCCCGCATCCTGGCGCTGCTCGACGCCGATTATGTGGTCGACAAGGACTGGCTGAAAGATCTGGTCCCGGCCTTCGCCGATCCCAAGATCGCCTTTGTGCAGGCGCCGCAGGATCACCGCGATGGCCCGGAATCAGCGTTCAAGACCGCCATCAACAGCGAATATGCCGGCTTCTTCGACATCGGCATGGTGCAGCGGAACGAGCGGAACGCGCTGATCGCCCACGGCACCATGCTGCTGATCCGCCGCTCGGCCTTCGACGAGGTCGGCGGCTGGTCGACGGCGACCATCACCGAGGACACCGAACTGGGCCTGCGGCTGCTCGAAGCGGGCTACGAGGGCACCTATACGACCCGCCGCTATGGCTGGGGCCTGCTGCCCGATACCTTCGAGGCATTCAAGACCCAGCGCCATCGCTGGGCCTACGGCGCCATGCAGATCATCCGCAAGCATGCGCCGTTCATGAAGCCGTCGGCGCCTGGCCTGAATTACCGGCAGAAAAGCCAGTACATCGCCGGCTGGAGCTACTGGATTTCCGACGCGTTCGGCGTGCTGACCGCGTTTCTGAATCTGTTCTGGGTGCCCATGATCATCTGGGCCGAACTGATGATCCCCATGTTGCCCTTTACCGTGCCTATTCTGGTTGCGTTCGGCGTCAACCTGCTCCATTGCGGCATGCTCTACGTCACCCGGGTGAAGATCCCGACACATCGCATCCTCGGCGCTGCGGCGGCCGCAATGGCGCTGCAGTTCACCGTGGCGCACGCGGTCGGCCGCGGCCTGATCAGCGACGCGCTGCCGTTCAAGGTCACGGCCAAGGGCGGCGGCGGCAAGAAGGGCAAGGGGCCCAGCCCTATCCGTGTCGAACTGATCGTTGGCGTTCTGCTGCTGGTGGGCTCGAGCAGCCTGTTCTACGTCAACCGGAACGAGCAGGCCACGGAACTGTATGTATTCGGCGCAACACTGATGGTCCAGAGCCTCCCCTTCCTCGCGGCGGCCCTGCTCTATGCCCTGGAGCGCGGGCACGCTTTCGCCAAGGGCGACCCGGGCGACACCGCGACCCAGACCGCGCAACCGGCCATCATCGAGGCCAAGGCAGCGTAGCGCCTTCCTAAAATCGGCGGGGTCGGATAAACCCCTCCTGCCCGACATTTTCGCTGACAGGCCAGCCAATGCATCGCACAGCCGCCATTCCCGCGTTTCTGATCGCCGCAGCCATTTCCTGGTTTCTGTGGTCGTGGCTGGGTCGTCCCATCGACATCGTCGACGTTCCGCGCGGCCATTTGCAGTGCCTGTCCTATACGCCGGCGACCGACGAGTCCTCGCCGCTCAACGCCAAGGACGGCCTGTTTCATGTGCCCGACGGCATGGTCGAGCGCGATCTGAAGATCCTGTCCCGCTACACCGACTGCATCCGCACCTATTCCATGCTCGGCGACCAGGGCAAGACCATGAAGGCCGCCCACGAAGCCGGGATCAAGGTGCTGGTGGGCATCTGGATCGGCTCCGAGGACCGGCGCAACGAACTGGAGATCGACCGGGCGCTGGAGTTGGCCCACCAATATCCGGAGAACGTCCGCGCCATCGTCATCGGCAACGAGGTGATGCTGCGCCGGGAAATGACCGCCGAACGGCTGGCCGGCATCATCCGGTCGGTGAAGGCACGGACCCACCTGCCCGTCACCTATGCCGACATCTACGAGTTCTGGCGGCGCAACCCGGTGCTGGGCGAGGCTGTCGACCTGGTGACGGTGCACGTGCTGCCTTACTGGGACGACCCCCATCCAGTGGCCATCGACCAGGTGCAGGCCCATGCGCGCCGCATCATCGAGGACACCCAGAAGCTGTTTCCCGGCAAGACCGTCCAGATCGGCGAGATCGGCTGGCCGTCGGCGGGCCGCACGCGGTCGGGCGCCGTGCCGTCGCGGGTCAACGAAGCCCGGTTCGTGCGCGAATTCGCCGCCCAGGCGGAATCCATCGGCGTGCCCTACAACCTGATCGAGGCCATCGACCAGCCGTGGAAGCGCATGCCGGAAGGCACCGTGGGTGGTTATTGGGGCATGCTCGACAAGGACCGCAACCTGAAGTTCCCGCTGACCGGTCCGGTGAGCGAATGGCCGCAATGGCGGCTGGCGGCAGCCTTTACGGCGGCCGTCTCGCTGGTCGCCTTTGCCTGGGCGCTGCTGTGGCGCAGGCCGATCATGCCCGCGCGCTGGCTCGGCCTCGGCATCACCGCGCCGCTGGTCGGCGCGACCTGGTGGGCGCTGGGCGCCCAACTCGGCACGATCATGCTGAACAATTGGTGGGGATGGGCATGGATCGGCCTGTTGACGCTGATCGCCGTCATCGGCGGCGCGCTGCTGGTCTACACCGTCGCCGGCGGCCGTAACGTGCCCAGGCCAGCCGGTTTCGACGGCGTGCTGGCGGCGATCCGCACCCGCCGGTTCGATGGTTCGCAGGCGATCGGCGCCTATCATTGGGTGGTGATGCTGACCGCCGCGATCCTTGCCGTGTCCATGGCCATCGACGGCCGTCACCGGGACTTCCTGCAATTGGCCTTCTGGCTGCCGGCGGCCGCGTTCCTGCTGCTCTACATCCAGCCGGCGACGCGCGAACTGGTCCGCGAGCCCCAACCCGAGGAGGCCTGGATCGCGGCATTGATCCTGATCGCCGGTCCGTTCGCCATCGACCAGTTCACCAACCTGGAAGCGTGCATCTGGGCCGCGACCTGCGTGGTGCTGTCGGTGCCGTGGCTGGAGTTCGTGTTGCGCGAAGGAGCGCGGATCCGCGGCGCATTCCGCCGTCCGGAAGCTGCGGGGAACTAGCGCGCCCGGATCAGGCAGATCAGCGCCAGGATCGCGGCCGGCACCGACATGGTGTTGTTGTAGAGGATCATGCCCAGACCGGCCGCGGCCAGCCCGGCAATGGCGAGCCAGCGCGCGGCCCTTGCGCCGCCCTTTGCGAGCACCGCAATCGCCACCACCGCCAGCAGCAGCGACAGCCAACCGAAACCGTTCCCCTGGGTGAACATGATGAAGCCGGTGCGTAGCGGGCACCACCAGGGATCGCCGCGCTCGCACGCGGCGCCCATCGCTTCGGGCTCGACAAACCGGTAGCGGATGGCATAGCCGGCGCCAAATCCGAGCGCACAGACGACGATGCCGCCGACCGCCCGGGCATCGCCCCACAGCGCCGCGATGCCGCCTTTCGCCGCTCCTGCCTGCGCCGCATCGCCCTTGCCTGCCGCCATCCGGGTGTTCCTTCCGCCGATCCGCCGTGGTTGCGCATGGTTACGGCCCGGACCCGCCGTGGTCAACTGTCCCGACGGGCGGGACCAGTCGATTGCGTCGATGAACGTGCGTTGCCCCATCGGTGCGCCAACAGACGTTTGACCGGGCTTGCCGATCCCGCCATTGTGTCGTCCGGAACCGACGCTAGGGAGACGATCGCCATGTATCTGAAATGGTCCGAAGAGAAGCGGCTGCACGAAGTGCTGGCACGCGACGAGATCATGCAGCTTGTCCAGAACTACATGCGGGCCCAGGACCGGCTCGATCCGAAGCTGCACCGTTCGGTGTTCTTCGATGACGCATGGCTGTCCTACGGCATCTACGAAGGCGGGCCGGACGGCTTCGTGGAATTCGCACAGAACGCGCTGCGCCCGCACAAGGCCAACCACCATTTCATCGGCCAGGTGCAGATCGACGTCAACGACCTGGAGGCATTCGGCGAGGTCTATTATCAGGCCCATCACCGCATCGTCGAGGACGGCAAGGAATATGACTATTTCGTCAGCGGCCGCTATGTGGACCGCTACGAGTGCCGCTTCGGGGTGTGGAAGATCGCCTATCGCAGCGAACTGGTCGACTGGGTCCGCAAGGACGAGGCCGCCGACGCCTTCTTCAAGGACAGCAAGATGATCCCGGGCGCGCGCAAGCCCGCCGATCCGCTGTATCACCGCGACAAGATGCGCAAGCCAAAGGGGAAGTAACCCCTGCCCGCAGGCGGCGCGGCAAGAGCATCGGTCTCAACCTGGGTAACGGGGAGCAACCCATGAGCGAGTTCATCAAGACCAGCGTCGACGAACGGGGCATCGCCACGCTGCTGATCGACCGAAACGACCGGCGCAATGCCATGTCGTTCGCCATGCTGAACAGCTTCATCAACCGGATCGCCGAACTGGGCGACGACCCGGCCGTGCACGTCGTGGTGGTGACCGGCGGCGATCAGGGCTCGTTCTGCGCCGGCACCGATCTGAGCGACCTGGATTCGATTCCCGGCAAGGACCGGGGCCTGCGCGGGACAGCTCAGGAAAGCAACAAATGGTGGCCGCTGCTGAAGTGTCCCAAGCCGGTCATCGGCGCCATCGACGGGCCGGCGGTCGGCATGGGCGCCGAATATACCAGCCAGTGCGACATCCGCATCGCCACCACCCGCGCCCGGTTCGCCTGGAACTTCGTCCACCGCGGACTGGTCCCCGACACCGGGGCCGGCACCTGGCTGCTGCCCCGCCTTGTCGGCCCGCAGAAGGCGCTTCAACTGCTCTATTCGGGCGATTTCCTGTCGGCAGAGGAAGCCTATGCCATCGGCTACGTTTCGCAGCTGGTGGCGCCGGAGAACCTGCTGGCCGCCGCCTATGCCGAGGCCGAGAAATATCTGAGGGGCTCGCCCTTCGCCCTCACCCGGATCAAGGCCCTGGTCTATGAAGGCCTGGAGCGGGATGCCGCCGATCACATGGCGGCGCACACGGCGGCGCTGAAGGAGTGCTTCGGCTCGAACGATCACCACGAGGGGGTGCGGTCATTCCTTGAGAAGCGCACGCCACGCTTTACCGGCACCTGAAATTGCAGCACGGCACGGCGGCCCGCGCCGGTTATAAGCCAGCACGTCACGCAACCGCCGGAACCGCGCCATGCCCGCTCAACCCGACCTGATCCTGCTCGGCGCCCTGCTGGTGGGCGTCGGCCTGTTCGGCGGCGTGCTGTCCGGGCTGCTGGGTGTCGGCGGCGGCATTGTCATCGTGCCGGCGCTCTATCACGTGTTCGCCTATCTCGATGTCGATCCCTCCATCCGCATGCATCTGGCGGTCGGCACCTCGCTCGCCACCATCATCCCCACCTCGATCCGCTCGGTTCGAGGCCACTACAGGCGCGGCGCCGTCGACCTGACGCTGATGCGCCAGTGGGGCATTCCGCTGGCCATCGGGGTGCTGATCGGCACCTGTCTCGCCGCCTTCGCGCGCGGGCGCGAATTGACCATGGTGTTCGCCGCCGTCGCGCTGATCGTCGCCCTGCAGATGGTCCTCATGCGCCACGACTGGAAACTGCGGGATACCATCCCTCGCGGCCTGCCGGGCGCGCTGCCGCCGGTCGGCATCGGCACGCTGTCGGCGATGATGGGCATTGGCGGCGGCACACTGGCCGTACCGACATTGTCCATGTTCGGCGTGCCGATCCACCGGGCCGTGGCCACGGCATCGGGGTTCGGACTGATCATCTCGGTCCCCGGCGCGATCGGCTTCATGGTCGCCGGCTGGGCCAACCCGCTGCTGCCGCTGCCCTGGTACCTGGGCTATGTCAGCCTGCTGGGCTTCGTGGTGCTGGTGCCGGCCACGCTGATTGCGGTGCCCTGGGGCGTCGCACTGGCCCATTGGCTGAAGCCGCGGCCGCTGCGCTGGGCCTTCGCCGGGTTCCTGGCGCTGACCTCGGCCCGGATGTTCATCGACCTGTTCGCCTAGGCCGTATCGCCCAGCGCCAGTTCCATCATGTTGCTGTCGATGGCATGGACGGCCGCCTGCGTGACATAGCGGAACCGGCCGTAGCCGCCATCCACCGGGAATGAGCCGCGCACACCGCCCGCCTGGTCGGCGTCGGCAGTGACCGGCAGGGTGCGGCGGATGAAGCGATTGGCGGCTTTGGCCGCCGAGAGGAACGCCTCATCCTTCGTCGCCTCGAACAGCAGAAGCCAGCATGCGGCAGCCTGGGCATCGCCCGACAGGCCGCTCCAGCGCGCCGCCGGCTCCCATTTTTCGGTCAACCGGCCAGGCAACGACCCGTCGCCGCGCCGCTGCACGGCGAGAAGTGCCCAGCCGGCCATTACCGCCGCGTCCAGGTGGCGCAGCACATGGCCGATCCGGTACGCTTCCAGAAATCCCCGCACCGCCGTCCCGATGGTGACGGTGAGCGGCTTCGTGGCATCGTCGGTACAGCAATTGGCCAGCCAGCCGTTGCCGCGCTGCTGGCTCAGGGCCCAGCGCAGGTTGGCCTGTGCCGCGTCGGCGAGACCACGATGCGGCACCTGCTGGTCCGCCTCGAGCAGCGACCAGGCGATCTGGGTATCCTGGGCGCGCCCGGCAGCCCAGCTTCCGTCGCCATGCTGCACGGCAAGCAGGTAGCCCGCCGCCCGAGCCGCCGCGTCCCCTGCGGCCTTGACCACGCCGTGTCCGGCCAGTAATCCGAGCAGCGCCTGCCCGGTGGCAAACGGCGAGGATTGCGCGCCGCCGGCCTCGCCGAAGCCGCCGTCGGCATGCTGGGCGCCGCAGAGCCATTCGAGGCCCCAGGTGGCGCGCTGGCGCAGGGAATGGTCGCCCCAGCGCGCGTCGGCGCGCAGCATGGCGCGCGCCGCGAGCCCTGTACTGCCGGGGCACGACAGGCTCCAGCCCCGGATGAGATCAAAATGACCGGCGAACCCGCCTTCACCCGACGCCGAGCGATCCTGCGCACGGCCCAACCAGGCCAACATGGCATTGACCGCCGCTTCGGCGCACGGATCCCGTTCCGGCAGACCGCGGGCATCGGCACGGCGCAGACGGCGCGCCGGCGCCGGCAGGGTCAGCCATTCCCAGGTGCGGCTCAGCCCCGCGCGCATGCGGCCATCAGGCGGACATCTATTCGAGCGGGCCGGCCGGCTGTTCCGGCGGCTCATCCTGCCGCTGGCGCATCGCCACGATCGCGACAACCGGCAGCAATCCGGCATAGATCATCGCCAGACCGACATAGGTGGCCCAGAAGGACGAGGCCAGCAAAGCTGCCAGGATCACCGCGCCAACCAGCAGCGGCAGCACCAGGTGCCGGTTGATGCGAACGTGCTTGGTCGACAGGGTCGGCACCCGGCTGACCATCATCAGGGCCAGAACCGCCAGATAGACCGCGCACACTTCCGGTTGCCGGAAATAGTCGGACTCGGTGTGGAATGTCAGCGCGAACGGCACCAGGGCAAGCCCCGCCGCCGCCGGCGCGGGCATGCCCATGAAGTGGCTGTGAACCGTGCCGTCCTCGGCCGCGCTCTGGTCCATGATGTTGAAACGCGCCAGGCGCAGGGCGCAGCATACGCAATACATCAGCGTCACGGCCCAACCGAAACGCGGGACCTCGTGGAGCGTCCAGAAATAGAGGATGATGGCCGGCGCCACGCCGAAACAGATCACGTCGGACAGGGAATCCAGTTCGGCGCCGAACTTTGTGGTGCCCTTGATCATCCGCGCCACCCGGCCATCCAGCAAATCGAACAGGCTCGCAAGCAGGATGGCGATCACCGCCGCCTCCCAGCGCTCCTGGAAGGCGAAGCGGATCGAGCTGACGCCCGAACACAGCGCCAGCACGGTCAGCACCGTGGGCGCCAGCACCCGGATCGGCACGAACGGCGGCAACCGGCGATGCAGGGGAGCCTTCATGGTCAGCGAACCTCGCCCAGCACCAGAGGCTCGACGGCCTTCTCGTCGGCCAGGATGGTCTCGCCAGCCACGGCCTGCTGCCCGACGACGACCATGGGGGACATGCCCTCGTCCAGATAGACGTCGACCCGGCTGCCGAAGCGGATGATACCGATGCGCTCGCCGGTCTTCAGCATGTCGCCTTCCGCGATCTTGCACACGATGCGCCGCGCGACCAGTCCGGCGATCTGGACGAAGGCCACGTCCTTGCCGGTCACCGTGGTCATGCGCAGCGCCATGCGCTCATTGTCGTCGCTGGCCTTGTCGAGCGTGGCGTTGAGGAACAGGCCGGGGCTGTACACCTTCCTGGTGATCGTCCCTTCGCAGGGCGAGCGGTTCACGTGGCAGTCGAACACGTTCATGAAGATGGCGATGCGCATGCGCGGCTCGGTGCCCATCTCCAGTTCCGGCGGCGGCGGTGCCGGGCGGATCGACACGACGAGGCCGTCGGCCGGGCTGATGACGAGGCCTTCGCGTACCGGCGTGGTCCTGTCGGGGTCACGGAAAAAATAGACGCACCAGACCGTCAGCACGAAGGCGATCAGGCCCAGCGGCGGCCAGGCCCACATCAGCAGCAACGTAACCACCGCGAAGATCGCGATGAAAGGATAGCCTTCCCGGTGGATCGGGACGAATACGGACTTGATGCTGTCCAGGATGTTGTGGTTTTCCATCGCCTCGCTCATTCCATCATTGTCCGGCAATTAGTAGTCGGCGGCCAGCGTTTCCAGCTTCTCGGCGGCAGCGACCGCTTCCTGCTGGCGCTGCCACATGGTGCCATAGAGTCCGCCGGGCAACGCGAGAAGCGCTGCATGCGTTCCGCGCTCGGCGATCCGTCCGTGCTCCAGCACGATGATCTCGTCGGCATCGACCACGGTCGACAGCCGGTGCGCGATCACCAGCGTGGTCCGGTCGCGCGACACGCTCTTGAGCGCCACCTGGATATCTTTTTCCGTGTTGGTATCGAGCGCCGAGGTCGCTTCGTCCAGGATCAGGATCGGCGGATTTTTCATGATCGTCCGGGCAATGGCGATTCGCTGTTTCTCGCCGCCCGACACCTTCAGACCGCGCTCGCCCACATTGGTGTCATAGCCCATGGGCAGCGAGGTGATGAAGTCGTCGATCGCGGCCATGGCGGCAGCCTCGCGCACCTGCTCGAACGGCGCCTCGGGACGGCCATAACCGATATTATAGCCGATCGTGTCGTTGAACAGGACCGTATCCTGCGGGACGATGCCAATGGCGCCCCGCAGGCTTGCCTGGGTGATCTCGGCGATGTTCTGGCCGTCGATCCTGATGGCGCCGCCGGTCACGTCGTAGAAGCGGTAGAGCAGCCTCGAGATGGTCGACTTGCCCGCACCGCTATGTCCCACGATGGCCACGGTTTTGCCGGCCGGCACGGTGAAACTCACCCCAAACAGGATCTGCCGGTCCGGCTTGTACGCGAACGACACGTCATCGAACACGATTTCGCCGCCTTTGGCGACCAGCGCTGGCGCGTCCGGCCTGTCCTCGACCTCCCGCGGCTGGCCCAGCAGATCGAACATGGCCTCCATGTCGATCAGTGACTGGCGCATCTCGCGGTAGACGAAGCCCAGGAAGTTGAGCGGCAGGAACAGCTGGATCAGCAGCATGTTGACGAACACGAAGTCGTCAATACCGTGTCTCCCCGCCGCCATGTCGTTGGCTGACATCAGCATCACCACGCCAAGGCCGATGGAGATGATCGTGCCCTGCCCGGCATTGAGCAGCGAGAGGCTGCTCTGGTTCAACACGGCGGCCCGCTCATAGCGCTGCATGGCCATGTCGAAGCGCCGGGCCTCGTGCTCCTCGTTGTTGAAGTATTTCACCGTCTCGTAGTTCAGCAGGCTGTCGACGGCCTTGGTGTTCGCCTCGGTATCCTGCCGGTTCATCTCGCGGCGCAGCTTGAGACGGCGCTCGGTGACGCCGAAAGTGAAGATCACGTAGACGACGATCGAGGCCACCGTGGCCGCCGCATAGCGCCAGTCCAGCACGCCCCACATCATGGCGGCGACGAAACCGATCTCCAGAATCGTCGGGATGATGTTGAAGATCATGAACCGCAGGGCAAAGTCGATGCCCTGGGTGCCGCGCTCGATCACCCGGCTCAATCCGCCGGTGCGGCGATCCAGGTGAAAGCGCAGCGACAGCGCATGAATGTGGCGGAAAACCCGCATCGCCACCCGCCGCAACGCCTGCTGGCCGACCTTGGCGAAAATCATGTCGCGCAACTCGCCCAGCGCCGGCGCCACCGCCCTGGCAATGCCATAGCCGAGGATCAGGAACACCGGCACCGCGAAGGCGGCCGAACCGACCGTGCCACCTTGCCGGGTCAACGCGGCGACCACCTCCTTGTAGACCAGTGGTATCGCCACCGTCAGGCCCTTCGACGCGGCCAGCAGCACCAGCGCCACCACCACGCGCGCCTTCATGTCCGGCTCGCCCGCCGGCCACAGATAGGGCAGCAGTGTCTTGACCGTCTTCCAGTGGTGCCGCTCGCGCCGTGGCGGACGGTTGTCGAAATCAGGATCCATGGCGGGTATATAGCACAGGCTTGGCTGCTTGACGCGAGAGCCATCCGGCGCCGTGCGCACCGAACGGCAAGAGGCCCCGGCAATAAAACCGGGGCCCCTGCTTCAGTCAGTCAGATTGCTGACGGACGGTCCGCCTCAGCGCCGCGGACCGTCGCGATCCCGGTCGCGGCCATCCCGGTCGCGGCCATCCCGGTCGCGGCCATCATGGTCACGGCCGCGGGGACCGCGGTCATGGTCCCGGCCATGACGGTCGCGACCGTCATGGTCACGCCACCAGTTGCGTTTCGGACCATAGGCGTTCCAGCGGCGATCCCAATGATCGCGGTCCCGATAGAAGCCCCGGCCCCGGTAATGATTATCCCAGTAACTGCCGACGCTGAACGTCACGTTCGGCACGCCCCACGGCATGCCGTAGACGAGACGGCGGCCGCTCCGCTCGGCAACGATGTCCTCGCCGATGACCCAGCCCCGGCCACGATGGGTGGTGACGTCGCACCACGACCAGTCGCGCAGGCAGCCGTTGATCTCGAGCCGACTGCCACTGCGCGCATAGGCCACAGTCGGATAGTCGTAGTCCGGGCCAGCCTTCACATCGAGGCGGTCGGTCGCATAGCCCGGCATCGCATTGGCCGGCGCGCTGACAAACAGGGCCGCACCCAGGGCAAGCGCCGCGGCGGTAACAGTTCTCTTGAGCATTTCAATCTCTCCTGTGACCTTGTTTTTGTCCGAACGGGCTTCGACACATTGCAGTCTTCCCAGACACGTTCGTGCATCGCAAAACGACACCCTTGCCGGTAAGTTCCCCGCCATCGGACAGGGACAAGGAAAAAGTACTTCCTGACAAGCGTGAAAGTAAACCGCGTGTTCACTTATCGTTCATGTGCTGGAATTTAGAAAGGGACGAAGCCCATTTATCGGCGCCTTGTTGTTGCACCACAGACAGATTTCAGGACACGTTTTTCTATTATATCTCTCCGTTATGCGCGCCTTTACAAAAATATTCGGGGCGTTATCGCAGATATAATCTGATATTATTTTCTTTTGTCGTTTTTTGTAAAATTACATATCTTTTAACGAACAGCCTTTCCTCGCCGTTTATTTACGAATAATGTCCTTCATTCAAAGGAACTTCCAAAAAATCCGTACGTTTATTTAGCGAGGACGATCTCCTAAGCGAAGGAATTTTCGCCGGCGCCCGTTCCACGCTCATCATCACTGGAGATAGACATGTTGAAGAAAACACTTACCGCCACCGCCCTCGCTCTCGGCGCCACCATCATGATCGCGGCGCCAGCCAGCGCCGTACCAGGCTACTCGACCGACCGGCTCGACGTGAAGGCCGGCCCGGACTACGACTACCCGACAGTGGCCTATGCACGCAGCGGCAGCCGCATCGAAATCAACGGCTGTCTGCGCGATTGGTCGTGGTGCGACGTAACCACCCATCGGGGCCGCGGCTGGGTGCTGGGTGAAGACCTCCAGGCCGAGCGCGCCGGCCGTCGGATTTCCTACGGTGCGCCATGGGGCGTCGCGAACGTGACCTTCAGCATCGGTAACTACTGGGACAATCACTACAAGGGCCGCAGTTTCTATGGCGACCGGGACAATTGGAGCCGCCGCGGCGGCAAGAGCAACGGCCATGGACGCAATGACCACGACGGCCGCGACCGGGATGGCGACGGCCGCGATCGCGACCGCGATCACCCCAAGCGTTAAGGGAAGTTTCGGCCGTGACAAGCCGCGGCAGGCAGACGGAGGTCCTGGGCTCATCCAGGGCCTCCTGAGGCCAGCCGGAACCAACGGCGCGCGCTGACGTTCAGTGCCGGATACCATCTTCATGTAACCGGCCACGCCGGAAACACCGAAAAATTCTTGGAGAGAACCATGTTTCGCAAGTCAATCGCCGCTGCGGTGCTTGTTGCCGGCGCGGCGCTCGTTCCGGCCGCGGCCCAGGCTGCGACAGGCTTTACCGTGGAACGTACCGAACTGTTTGCTGGTCCCGACTACGATTATCCTACAATCCGGCACATCGCCGACAACCGGCGCGTCGAGATATTCGGCTGCCTCAACGACTGGAGCTTCTGCGACGTCGGCTATCGCTCCGAACGCGGCTGGGTCAATGGCCGCGATATCGTCGTCGATTATCGCAGCCGCCGCGTCCGCCTGGTCGACGCCGGTCCGTATGTGGGCATCGGATTCCTGTCGTTCAGCTTCGGGAATTATTGGGACAACCATTACCGAGGGCGCCCGTTCTATCGTGAACGCGGCCGCTGGGAGCGCCACTACCACGATCACTACCGTTCAAGCTGGGGCCCGCGCAGGGGCGGCCATGACCGCGACCGGCACGACCGCGATCGCCGCGACCACAACGGGCGGGACCGGCACGACAACGACCGGCATGACCGTGGCGACCGCGACCGGACTGACAATAACCGCCATGATCGGGGCGACCGTGACCGGACCGACAACAACCGCCGTGACAACGACAATCGCGTCATCCACCGGGGCACCCAGAGCCCGGCCGCTGTGACGCCTACTCCCCGGCCGCGAGCGAGCGACCGCAATGACCAGCGCCGTGATGACGTTCGCAAGGGCGACAACCGGTCGCCGGACAGGGATCGGAATGTTCGCAATCCTGCGCCGACGCCCGGTGCGGCCATCGCGCCGACCGCCGCGCCCAGGGGCCCGGCTGCCGGCAATGACCGCCCGGACAGGAACAGGCCCGACCGGAAGGCCGTAGAGCGTCCCGATCGGCCGGATCGCAAGGACGCTGCAGAACGCCGCGCCCCGCGTGAGACTCCGGCAAGACAGCGCGATGATCGCGAGCCCCGGAACAAGCGGGGCCCGGTCGACCCGGATGACGAGAATCGTCCCGGCCGCTAGGCTCCAGACGTGATGATCTGAGAGGCACGAGGCCCCGGTCCGCCGGGGCCTCGTTGCGTTCGGGAATCAGATGTCCGAGCCAGGCTTGAGAATGCCAGGCATCTTGACGCCGTCTCCGTCCTTTTCCTGGGCCACACCCTGATCTGCCCGGAATACCTGGGCGTAGCGCAGCGCGCCGCCCGGCTGGCGCCTCACCACGTGCCAGACGGTCCTGGCGGGCAGGATGGTCGCGGCGGCGCCGCCATCGTCGACAGCCAGGGTAATCGCGGGATTGAACGCCTGGTCCACGTTCTGCACCACGGCATTGCCCGCATCGATCTCCTCGAGCCGGATATTGTGCGGGCCAGCCGTGACGTGCGGAACGGTCAGACTCCACCGGGATTCGTCACCGGCCTTTGCCGTGCCGGCCGGCCGGCCGTCGATGTAGACATTGACCGTATTGCCCGCATTGGCGCGGCCCCGCAGCACGGTTTTGCCCGAGTCATCGAAATCGGCCAGGTCGATGCCCAGCGCCAGGGTCGGCTTGAGCAGGCCCGGTCGCTGCAGGACCCGGCCCGTCCCGGCACCCTGACGCGGCAGCAATACCGCCAGCACGCCCTCGTCGGCCACTGGCTTCTTTTCCCCTTTGGCGGTCTTCAGCGCGGGGCCCTCGGACGGCGGCGGCGGCACGCCCACCAGGGCAAGATTGGCGGACCTGACGTCTCCGCCATTGCCGTCGGTAGCGGTGAGACTGAGGACATGGGTGCCCGGCGACAGCGAACTGTCGACCACGATCTCCCAGGCACCGGTTTCCGAAGCCCGCGACTTTCCGATCGACCGGCCCTCCGACATCACGTCGACAAAGCCGCCCGGCGCGGCGCTGCCCGCGATGACGCCCATGCCTTCGCGGCTGAGCCGGACCAGATCGAATTCTACCGGTACAGGAGCGGCAAGGCTTACCGCCTTCACCGGCGTGGCCTCGGGCGTGGCCGGTTTGTCGGCGCCGAACTGGCTCCAGCCCAGCCCCCCGGCAAGGGCCAGCACGATCAGGACGAGAATGAGTCGGTTGCGCACAATGATGCTTCCGGTACGGGACTGACCGAGGGCGGCGTCGCGCGGCCGCCCGATGATGACTTAGACCCTCTCGCAGCCGGGTCAAATCCGCCGCACTTTATGCGGCAGCCTCTGGTGCGCCGCAACCGAATCCTCCTATAAGGAGACACCCCCGGAGCCGGCATCCAGGAACGTACCAGGAGCGCCCATGTCCCGTCCCCAGTCCATCTGTGTATTCTGCGGCTCGCGCCGCGGCACCGATCCGGCGCTGGCACACGCCGCTGCCGAGCTGGGACGGACCCTGGCGGAAAACGGCATTACGCTGGTCTATGGCGCCGGCGGGATCGGCCTGATGGATGTGCTGGCGCAGGCCGCGCTGGATGCGGGCGGCAAGGTCACGGGCGTCATGCCGCGGCACCTGGCGCGCGAGGAACTGCTGAAGGACGGCCTGACAGACCTGCACATCGTCGAGACCATGCACGACCGGAAACGGGTGATGTTCGAGTTGTCCGGCGCCTTCGTCGCCCTGCCCGGCGGCATCGGCACCCTGGAGGAAACCGTGGAAATCCTGAGCTGGCGCCAGTTGGGCATCCACGACAAGCCGATTGTGCTGCTCAATGCGGGCGGCGCCTGGGATCACTTCGAGGCGCTGATGCGCGGCCGGGTCGCCGCCGGCTTCTGCGCTCCGTCGGACCTGGAACTGTATGAAATCGTCGACCGGGTTGACCAGTTGCTGCCGGCGCTGGATATGGCAAGGCCGCCCAGGATTCCCAGCTTCACGGACTGGACCTGACGTGGCGCGGCGGCTGCATTCCAGCCATCCCGAAATAGGCCGGGACCGCGCTTTTCCGGCCCGAACTCCAATGCTATGGTGCCGCGACTTTTGCGCCCCGTTCATGCGCGCTTAGAGAGGAACAAGAAAAATGGCGAAGATCAAAGTCAAGAATCCCGTGGTCGATCTGGACGGCGACGAGATGACCCGGATCATCTGGAGCTTCATCAAGGAGCGCCTGATCCTTCCCTATCTCGACATCGACCTGAAATATTACGATCTGGGCATGGAGCACCGCGACGCCACCGACGACCAGGTGACGATCGACGCCGCCAACGCGATCAAGAAATATGGCGTGGGCGTGAAGTGCGCGACCATCACCCCCGACGAGGCGCGGGTCGAGGAATTCAAGCTGAAGAAGATGTGGCGCTCGCCCAACGGCACCATTCGCAACATTCTGGGCGGCACCGTGTTCCGCGAGCCCATCGTGTGCTCGAACATTCCGCGGCTGGTGCCGGGCTGGACCAAGCCGATCGTCATCGGCCGTCACGCGTTCGGCGACCAGTACCGCGCCACCGATTTCAAGGTGCCCGGTCCCGGCAAGCTGACCATGAAGTTCGAGCCCGAGGGCGGCGGCGAGCCGACCGAATACGAGATTTTCCAGTTCCCCGGCAGCGGCGTCGCCATGGGCATGTATAATCTCGACGACAGCATCAGGGACTTCGCCCGCGCCTGCCTGAACTACGGTCTCGACCGCAAGTGGCCGGTCTACCTGTCGACCAAGAACACGATCCTCAAGGCCTATGACGGCCGTTTCAAGGATCTGTTCCAGGAAGTGTTCGACGCGGAATTCGCCGACAAGTTCAAGGCCGCCGGCACCACCTACGAGCATCGCCTGATCGACGACATGGTCGCGTCCGCCCTGAAGTGGGACGGTGCGTTCGTCTGGGCCTGCAAGAACTATGATGGCGACGTGCAGTCCGACACCGTCGCGCAGGGTTATGGCTCGCTAGGCATGATGAGCTCGGTGCTGATGACGCCCGACGGCAAGACCTGCGAGGCCGAGGCCGCGCACGGTACCGTCACGCGCCACTACCGCCAGCACCAGCGCGGCGAGAAGACCTCGACCAACCCGGTCGCGTCGATCTTCGCCTGGACCCGCGGTCTCGCGCACCGCGGCAAGCTCGATGAAACTCCCGAGGTGATCCGCTTTGCCGAGACGCTGGAGAAGGTCTGTGTCGACGCCATCCAGTCCGGACACATGACCAAGGATCTGGCCATTCTGGTCAGCCCCGACCAGGCCTGGCTCACCACCGAGGATTTCCTCGCCAAGCTGGACGCCGACCTGCAGAAGGCGCTGGCATAAGCACCAGCACATCCTGACGGCAACAGGCCGGCGCGAGACGATCGCGCCGGCCTTTGCATGTTTACGGCATCGCATATTTCCGGCGGTGTCAGCCCAGCTGGTTCAACGCCCGGTCGATAGCGCGCCTCGAGCGGGCGATTTCCTCTTCGTCGAGCAGCGCCTCGCCATCCGCACCGACCGCGCCAAGACGGGCCGAGGCCTGCTCCAGAATGACCCGGCCAATATCCGGGCTTTGCCCGATAAGATGCAGGAAATCAGCCTTCTGGAGCATCATCAGCTGGCAACGCGAGCGCGCGGTCGCCGTGAAATTGCGTTCCTTGTCGACCAACAACCCCAATTCGCCAAAGAACTCCCCGGAGGTCATGCGCACACGCTGGTATTCGGTCGCGACTTCCACCTCGCCCGACAGGACGATGAACATGCTGTCGGCATAATCGCCCGCACGGGTGATGACGTCGCTGACATTGAATATCCGCGCCTTGAGCAGGCTGGCGATGCGCGACAGCGGCAACGGCCCCAGGCTGGAAAATACCGGTATCTGGCCCAGCACGTCCTTGTTGACCACGAACTCCCGTTGCCGGATTTCGGTGGCGAAGCCCGATGCGAGGATGCCGACCGGCAGCGCGAACATACCCAGCCCGCAGATCATCATGAAGCCGCCGAACATCCGGCCTTCGGTCGTGATCGGTGTCATGTCGCCGTAACCGACGGTCGTCAGGGTCGCCACCGCCCACCACATGGCGTGCGGTATACTGGCGAACACCGCCGGCTGGGCATCGTGCTCCAGGTAATAGATGATGGTCGCCGCGACCACCATCAGTCCGACCATGATGATGCCGGCGGCCAGCAGCCCGCGCCGCTCCGAATAGAATACGCGGCCAAGGGTCGCGAGCGCCGGCGAATAGCGGAACAGCTTGAGCAGCCGCACCAGCCGGAACAGCCGGAGAATGCGCAGGTCCCAGTAGAGGCCGAGATAGAACGGCAGGATGGCGACCAGGTCGATCAGCGCATAGGGCGAGACTATATAGCGCAGGCGGGCACGCCACGGCTTGTTTCGCGGATAGTGCCCATGCATGTCGCTGACCCAGATGCGCGCCAGATACTCGATTGTGAACACCCCGATGGTGAACAGGTCGAAGGCGTGGAACACGGTCTTGTACTGGCTGAACAGGGGCTCGGAGGTCTCGAACACCACGAGCGCCACGTTGAGCACGATCATCGTGATGATGAAGGCGTCGAAGATCGACGACACCTTGTCGTCCATCGCGCTGATCTCGAGAATCTCGAACAGCCGGCGGCGGATCCGTTGGATTCCCGACCGGCCTGTCATGGCCTTACGCCGCCGCCGCCACGGCGGCCTCGATAGCGGCAAGCGCATCCTGCGCCTTCCCGGTGTCCGGGCCGCCCGCCTGGGCCATGTCGGGACGGCCACCGCCGCCCTTGCCGCCCAGCGCCTCGGCGCCGGCGCGCACCAGGTCGACGGCACTGACACGCGCCGTCAGATCGT
The DNA here is from genome assembly GCF_039655875.1 of Emcibacter sp. SYSU 3D8. NCBI lineage: Bacteria > Pseudomonadati > Pseudomonadota > Alphaproteobacteria > Emcibacterales > Emcibacteraceae > Emcibacter > Emcibacter sp. SYSU 3D8. The sequence continues at coordinate 34,372 of NZ_JBBYXK010000005.1, forward strand.
CGGTGACGCCCACCGCGACAGACGCCTTGCCATCGGCCACGGCAACGAATGCCGCGACGCCCGAGCCCAGTGATTTCTTCGCGTCGTCGATCAGGCCCCGCAAATCCTTGGCCGACACGCCTTCAAGCACGCGGGCCAGCATCTTCACCGAACCGACCGCGCGGATATCGTCATCCGCCGCGCGCGCCCCGCCGCCGCCCATGGCCAGCGCCTTCTTGGCATCGGCAAGCTCCCGCTCCAACCGCCGCCGGTCCGCGATCAGCGCAGTGATGCGCTCGGGCAACTCGGCCGGCGCGGCCTTCACCGCCATGGCCGCCTGGGTCAGCAGACGCTCCTGCTCATTGACATACTCGACCGCGCCCGCACCGGTCATCGCCTCGATGCGCCTGACGCCGGCGGACACGGCGCCCTGGCCGACGATCTTGAACAGGCCGATATCGCCAGTGCGCCGAACATGGGTGCCGCCGCACAGCTCGACCGAATAGCTCGGGCGCGACGGTTCCTCGCCCAGGCCCATGCCGACAACCCTCACCTCGTCGCCGTACTTCTCGCCGAACAGGGCCAGCGCACCGGCTTCCACCGCTTCGTCGGGCGTCATCAGCCTGGTCGTCACTTCCACATTCCGGCGGACCTGACGGTTGACCTTGTCCTCGACCAGCGCGATCTGTTCGGGCGTCAGCGGCGCCTGGTGCGAGATATCGAAGCGCAGCCGCTCGGGCGCGACCAGCGAGCCCTTCTGGGTGACGTGGGCGCCCAGCACCTGCCGCAACGCCTCATGCGCCAGATGGGTGGCCGAATGATTGGCGCGCAGCCGGTCGCGGCGTTCGACGTCCACATGCATCTGCACCACGTCGCCGACCCTGACCGGGCCGGCATGGACCTTGCCCATATGCGCGTGTAGCGCACCGAGCATCTTGCGGGTATCGGTGATCTCGACCGTGCCGACATCGCCGGCAAGCGACCCGGTATCGCCCATCTGGCCGCCGGATTCGCCGTAGAACGGCGTCTGGTTGGTGACGATGGCCACCTCCTGGCCCGGCTCGGCCGTATCGACAAGCTGGCCATCCCGGATGATGGCGACGATCTTGCCATCGGCGTCGGTGGCATCGTAACCGAGGAATTCGGTCGCGCCATGCTCCTCACGGATCTCGAACCACAGGGCCTCGGTCGCCGTCTCGCCTGAACCGGCCCAGGCCTTGCGCGCCTCGGCCCGCTGCCGGGCCATGGCCGCCTTGAAGCCATCATGTTCGACCGTGCGGCCCATGGCGCGCAGCGCGTCCTCGGTCAGGTCCAGCGGGAAGCCATAGGTATCGTACAGCTTGAACGCCACCTCGCCGGGCAGTTGCGCGCCGGACGGCAGCCGGTTCAACTCGTCGTCGAGCAGCCGCAGGCCGCGCTCCAGCGTGACCCGGAAACGAGTCTCCTCCAGCCGGAACGTCTCGCTGATCAGCGCTTCGGCGCGGTTCAGTTCGGGATAGGCCTGCCCCATTTCCAGGGTAAGCGCCGGCACCAGCCGGTACATCAGCGGATCCTGGGCGCCCAGCATATGGGCATGGCGCATGGCGCGCCGCATGATCCGGCGCAGCACGTAACCCCGGCCTTCATTGGATGGCAGCACGCCATCCGCCACCAGGAACGAACAGGCGCGCAGATGGTCGGCGATCACCCGGTGCGAGACTTTCTGGGCGCCGTCGGGATCGGTGCCGGTCGCCTCGGCCGAGGCCTCGATCAGCACGCGCAGCAGGTCGGTGTCGTAATTGTCGTGCACGCCCTGCAGCACGGCGGTGACGCGCTCGAGGCCGGCTCCCGTGTCGATGCTGGGCCTGGGCAGCGCAATGCGCTTGTCCGGCGTGACCTGCTCGAACTGCATGAACACCAGGTTCCATATCTCGACGAACCGGTCACCGTTCTCGTCCGGCGAACCGGGCGGGCCACCGGCAATATGCGCGCCGTGATCGTAGAAGATCTCCGAACACGGCCCGCACGGGCCGGTATCGCCCATGGACCAGAAATTGTCCGAGGTCGCGATGCGGATGATGCGGTCGTCGGACAGGCCGGCGATCTTTCGCCACAGGGCGGCGGCTTCCTCGTCCTCGTGATAGACGGTGACGGTCAGCCGCTTCGGGTCGATGGCGAAGTCCTGCGTCAGCAGGTTCCAGGCGAATTCGATGGCCTCGGGCTTGAAATAGTCGCCGAACGAGAAATTGCCGAGCATCTCGAAGAAGGTGTGGTGGCGCGCCGTATAGCCCACATTGTCCAGGTCGTTGTGCTTGCCGCCGGCGCGGACACATTTCTGGCTGGACGCCGCGCGGACATAGTCGCGCGTCTCGTTGCCGGTGAACACGTTCTTGAACGGCACCATGCCGGCATTGGTGAACATCAGGGTCGGGTCATTGTGCGGCACGAGCGGCGCCGACGGCACGGCGGTGTGGCCGTGGCGTGCAAAGAAATCCAGAAATGCCCGCCTGATCTCGTTGGCGCTCTTCACGTCAGTCCAATCCCCTTGCCCCAGAACCGGCTTTTGCCGGGCGTTTCGCTTTTAGCGTCTGGCCTTAAGCCTGTCCAGCGCACCGGCGCAAAGCTGCGCCGATGGAAACGAAACGGCCGGCACGAGGATCGTGCCGGCCGCCCTGAGATAATGCGATAGAGCCCTAGAGCGAGCCGTCCTCGTCGTCTCCCGCGTCCGAATCCGCATCCGGCCCGCCGGTGATGGCCTCGGCGATGATGCCTGCATTGGCCCGGACGGCCTTCTCGATGGATTCGGCCATGGCCGGATTGTTTCGCAGGAACTCCTTGGCGTTCTCGCGGCCCTGGCCGATCCGCGTCGAATCATAGGAAAACCATGAACCGGATTTCTCGACGATACCGGCCTTGACGCCCAGATCGACCAACTCGCCCATCTTGGAAATACCCTCGCCGTACATGATGTCGAACTCGACGGTGCGGAACGGCGGCGCCACCTTGTTCTTGACCACCTTCACCCGGGTCTGGTTGCCGACCACCTCTTCCTTGTCCTTGATCTGGCCGATACGGCGGATATCGAGGCGGACCGACGCGTAGAACTTCAGGGCGTTGCCGCCGGTGGTGGTCTCGGGGCTGCCGAACATGACGCCGATCTTCATGCGAATCTGGTTGATGAAGATGACCATGCAGTTCGAGCGCGATATCGACCCGGTCAGCTTGCGCAGCGCCTGGCTCATCAGCCGCGCCTGCAGGCCCACATGCGAATCACCCATCTCGCCTTCCAGTTCGGCGCGCGGTGTCAGCGCGGCCACACTGTCGATGACCAGCACGCCCACCGCGCCCGACCGCACCAGCGTGTCGGCGATCTCGAGCGCCTGCTCGCCCGTATCGGGCTGGGAAATCAGCAGCTCGGGCACGTCGCAGCCCAGCTTGCGCGCATAATTGGGATCGAGCGCGTGCTCGGCGTCGATGAACGCCGCGATGCCGCCGCGCTTTTGCACTTCGGCCACCACATGCAGCGCCAGCGTGGTCTTGCCCGAACTTTCCGGGCCGTAAATCTCGATGATACGGCCTTTGGGCAGGCCGCCGATGCCGAGCGCAATATCGAGTCCCAGCGAGCCGGTCGGAACAGCCTCGACGTCGACCGAGGCTTCCTTCTGCCCCAGCTTCATCACCGACCCTTTGCCAAACGCGCGTTCGATCTGGCTCAGCGCCGCGTCCAGAGCTTTCTGCTTGTCCATGGTGTCCCGATTGATGAGCTGAAGATTGGCCGACATGGCTTTGTCCCCTTGTTATTCCATACGCCCGCAGGCTATTCAACGAGGGATATGTACCTGTTTTGTTCCGTTTCGGCAAGCAATTTGTAACTGACTGAACCGCATTGATGAATTTCAGTTTGTTCTCGCTATGTCCGGGACGGCGCCATCCGCCGGCGCCAAAAAGGAAAGGCCGGTCCTGGGACCGGCCTTTCTGACCTTTACCTCTCCCCAAGGCGTCAGTCGTCTCGGTGCACGCGCTCCTTGCGCTCGTGGGCTTCCTGCGCCTCGAGCGTCATGGTGGCAACCGGCCGCGCCTCCAGCCGCTTCAGGCCGATGGGTTCTCCGGTGACTTCGCAATAGCCGTATTCGCCGGTGTCGACCCGCCGCAATGCCGCATCGATCTTGGAAATCAGCTTGCGCTGGCGATCACGGGTGCGCAGCTCCAGCGACCAGTCGGTCTCGGTGGAGGCGCGGTCGGCGAGATCGGGTTCCTGGATGCCGCCTTCCTGGAGATGGTCCAGCGTCTCACGGCTCTCGCGGAGTATTTCCGCCTTCCAGTCCAGCAGCTTCTTTTTGAAGTACGCCAGCTGGGTGGGATTCATGAATTCTTCGTCGGATGAAGGCGCATAGCCTTCGGGAAGCTTTATGCCGTTGGCCTTGTGACCAGAGACCGGAGAGTCTTTTTGATCCACAACCTTGTCCACGTGGTCTAACCCGCCCATGCAGTTGATGAGGCTTTTCAAGCGGCCAGACATATACTCAACGTCAAAAAGCCCTGCAACCGCTTTTACGACTTCTTTCGGGATAGACATGCAATTTTTGCACCTTGACACTCCCCTCCCCGGCTGCGGCCGCGCGGTTTCCAGGCATCCACGCAGAGCGCGGACACCGACGGTTTGTAATCGGTCCATGTTACCGCAAGAGTAGTTTTCCGGCGCGCGGTACGGCCAAAAATACGGACAAGGATTGAATGGCTTCACGGCATCGCGCCTGCAAAACGGCACGGACCGATTGCAGCCCTGCCCAGCGGCTTCTGGGACGGGTCGGTCCTTATTTCTTGATCCCCCCAGCACGCACGCCTAATTTGCGGGGCAACAACAGCTTTCATCTGGAAACGAGTCCATGAAATTCAAAGGCACCGACAGCTACATCGCCACCCAGGATCTGAAGGTGGCGGTGAATGCGGCGATCACCCTGCAGCGCCCGCTGCTGATCAAGGGCGAACCGGGTACCGGCAAGACGGTGCTGGCCATCGAAGTGGCGAAGGCGCTGAACAAGCCCCTGATCCAGTGGCACATCAAGTCGACCACCAAGGCGCAGCAGGGCCTGTACGAATACGACGCCGTGTCCCGCCTGCGCGACAGCCAGCTGGGCGACGCCAAGGTGCACGACATCTCCAACTACATCATCAAGGGCAAATTGTGGGAAGCCTTCACGGGCGATGACTCGCCGGTGCTGCTGATCGACGAGATCGACAAGGCCGACATCGAGTTTCCGAACGATCTGCTGCTCGAGCTCGATCGCATGGAGTTCTTCGTCTACGAGACCCAGGAGCGAGTCATCGCCGTCAACCGGCCGATCGTGATCATCACCTCGAACAACGAGAAAGAGCTGCCCGACGCCTTCCTGCGCCGCTGCTTCTTCCACTACATCCAGTTCCCGGACCCGGACACGATGAAGGAAATCATCGACGTCCACTTCCCCGACATCCAGAAGAAACTGGTCAGCGAGGCGCTGCGAATCTTCTATGAAATCCGCGATGTGCCGGGCCTGAAGAAGAAGCCCTCCACGTCCGAGCTGCTCGACTGGCTCAAGCTGCTGATGGCCGAGGACATGACCCCCGAGATGCTGCGCGAGCGCGATCCCAACAAGCTTATCCCACCGCTGCACGGCGCGCTGCTGAAGAACGAGCAGGACGTGCATCTGTTCGAGCGCCTCGCTTTCCTCAGCCGTCGCCAGAGCTAGTTAGAAGGAAACGGCATCAACCGGAACCAACCGTCATGTTCACCAACTTCTTCTACGAGCTCAAGGAAGCGAAGATTCCCGTCACCCTGCGGGAATACCTCACCCTGATGGAGGCGCTCGACAAGGGCGTGGCCGACTACAAGGTCGAGGACTTCTATTATCTGTCCCGGGCTTGCCTGGTGAAGGACGAGAAGAACCTCGACAAGTTCGACCGGGTGTTCGGCAGGTGTTTCGAGGGTATCGAGTTCAGCGCCGATGCCGAAAAGATCGACATTCCCGAGGATTGGCTGAAGCAGCTGGTCGAGAAATTCTTCTCCGAGGAGGAGAAGGCCGCGCTCGAGGCCATGGACTGGGACGAGCTCATGGAAACCCTCAAGAAGCGCATGGAAGAGCAGAAGGCGCGGCACGAGGGCGGCAACAAGTGGATCGGCACGTCGGGCACCTCGCCTTACGGCGCCTACGGCTACAATCCGGCGGGCGTGCGCATCGGCCAGAAGGAAAGCCGCAACCAGAAGGCGGTCAAGGTCTGGGACAAGCGCGAGTTCAAGAATCTCGATGATTCGCTGGAACTCGGCACCCGCAACATCAAGGTCGCGCTGCGCCGCCTGCGCCGCTGGGCGCGCGAGGGCAATGCCGAGGAACTGGACCTGCCCGATACCATCCGCGCCACGGCCAAGAACGCCGGCTATCTCGACCTGAAGATGGTGCCCGAGCGGCACAACAACGTGAAAGTGCTGCTGTTCTTCGACGTCGGCGGCTCCATGGACCCGCATATCAAGGTGTGCCAGGAGCTGTTCTCGGCCGCCCGGTCCGAGTTCAAGAACATGGAATATTTCTACTTCCACAATTGCGTGTACGAGGAAGTGTGGCAGGACAACGTCCGCCGCCGCGCCGACAAGCTCAACACCTTCCAGGTGCTGCATACCTATCCGCACGACTACAAGGTCATCTTCGTCGGCGACGCCACCATGAGCCCCTACGAGATCGTCCATCCCGGCGGCTCGGTGGAGCATTGGAACGAGGAATCCGGCGAGGTCTGGATGCATCGGGTGCTCGACGTCTATCACAAGGCGGTCTGGCTCAATCCGGTGCCGGAAGGCTATTGGGAAACCTCGCCGTCGATCCGCCTGATGAAGCAGATCATGGGCCACCGCATGTTCCCCATGACCCTTGCGGGTCTGGAAAACGCGATGAAGGCACTGAGCCGCTAGAACCGTCATTTCCCGTCTGGAAGGAGAGCCCGCGATGCTCAAGGGCAAGGTGCGCGCGCCGGAGATCGACCGTCCGGGTCTGGAATGGTTCAACGTCGAGCGGCCGCTGTCGCTCAAGGATCTGGAAGGCAAGATCGTCCTGCTGGATTTCTGGACGTTCTGCTGCATCAACTGCATCCACGTTTTGCCTACCCTGGCGATCCTCGAGGAGGCATTCCCGGAAGAGGTGGTCGTGATCGGCGTCCATTCGCCCAAGTTCGAGGCGGAAAAGGACAGCGCGAATCTGCGCCAGGCCATTGCCCGATACGGCATCACCCATCCGGTCATCCAGGATCCGGAGCACGTGCTGTGGCAGCAATATGCGGTGCGGGCGTGGCCGACCATCGTGTTCCTGGCGCCCGACGGCACCGTGCTGGGCCAGACATCCGGCGAGCCGTCGCGCGACAAGCTGCTGCGTTTCGTGGCCGACCTGCTGCAGCAGGCGGCTGGCGCCGACCAGCTTCGGCCATCGTTGCTGGCGCTGGCGCCCGAGCCCCGGCCCGCGGGCGCGCTGTCGTTTCCCGGCAAGATGCGCAGAATCCCGGGCACGGCGCTATGGGCGCTGGCCGATTCAGGCCATAACCAGATCGCGCTGCTGGACGAGGACGGCGAAATCGTCAGACGCTTCGGTTCGGGCGCAAACGGCTTCGACGACGGCACCGCCGAGGATGCCTCGTTCAGCGCGCCGCAGGGCCTTGCCTGCGGCGAGGCTGTGATCTACGTGGCCGACACCGGCAACCATGCGCTCCGCCGGATCGACATGGATACGGGCACCGTCGAGACGCTGGCCGGCACCGGCCAGCGCGGCATGATCCTCGGCGGCTTGGAAGACGCCGCCAAGACCGCCCTCGCCTCGCCGTGGGACCTGGTGCTCGCCGGCGACGCGGTCTATTTCGCCAATGCCGGAACCCATCAGCTCGGCGTGCTCGACCTGTCAGGGTCCACGATCCAGCCGATCGCGGGCAGCGGCGCCGAGGACATCGCCGACGGTCCGGCACTGGAGGCCGCCCTTGCCCAGCCAAGCGGCCTGGCGATCAGCCCCGATCACGGCACCCTCTATTTCGCCGACAGCGAGACCTCGTCGATCCGGGCGGTGGGCCTGCGAGAGCCGCGCATGGTCTCAACCCTGGTGGGCGCCGGCCTGTTCGAGTTCGGTCACGTCAACGGCCCGTTCGCCGAGGCCAGGCTGCAACACGCCCTGGGCATCGATTTGCTGGGCGATGGCAGCCCCATCGTCGCCGACAGCTACAACGGCGCCATCCGGGTGCTCGATCTGGCGGCGGGCGAGGTAAGCGACCTGGACGACGGCACCTATACCTGCACCGATACCCTGTGCATCCCCGCCGCGGAACCGGCTGGCGTCACCGTCGCCGAGGATGGCCGCATCTTCCTGGTCGACACCAACAACCACCGGGTGCTGGTCTATCACCCCGAAAACCGCACCTATCGGACCTGGGCTGCCTGAAAGGGATTAGCGGTGCAGCACATCCACGCCGAATATCCAGCCGTGAAAATATAGGATCGCGGCGTAAACGATCAGGCCCGCCAGGATTTTCGGCCATCCGATTTCAGCGACCTTCAGGGAATTGCGTCCCTTCAGGATCGCCGCGAATGGCGTCCGCGATGTTCTGGCCGCGAACCTGGCCCAGCCTTCGGGATCACGTCTTGCACGCTTGGCATCAATGTTGGGCATGCCGATCAGCGACACCAGCAGAAATGTGCCGAAGAAGATCAACGAGCCCAGATCGCCATTGGCCAGCAGGTGCGCGGCGGCCCACAGGACGACGCCGACCAGGAACGGGTGGCGGGTAATGCGGACAATACCGGTTGCCGGATCGTCGGCGGCCAGCAGGCCTTCCTGCTGCATGGCCGTCGGATTCTTTGTCGCCACCCCGATAACCGCGAACATCAGCCCCAGGAACACCAGCAACAGGGCGATGCCATGCCCGGCATTGCCCAGGTTCCAGAGATACCGGGAGCCGGTTTCCGATACCGCATTGTAGCTCATCGCCATCCAGACGATGGCGCCCAGCGATACCAGACTGAAAATACCCCGATAGGTCTTCTCGCCGATAGCGTCGGTAATCGTGGCGCGCAGGCCCGTCCCCGAAATCAGCGAATGGATCAGCAGGAACAAGGCGCAGGCGGCGATCAGACTGGTCATGGCAATCTCCCCGTGGCGACTCTGGCGAAAAACAATTATGTCCTTGCCGCCAGCCGTTGCACCCGAATATGACAGGCTGCGGTGGACGGACAGCAGAATACGCCAGCGCCGCAATGCTAACAACCTGTCGCCAGAAGTGCCGCTGAGTATCGGAAATCATTAGACTTTGCCGATTGACCGGCAGGCGGTGTTGGGGGAAAATCGCGTCACGGACGCGATGGAGGATGAGTGGCGCAGCTCGACGCCGATGCGGCGAACGTACGAACGGTCCAGGAGCAGCTAGCCGCGTCCAGCGCGGCCCGCGCCGTTGCGCCTTCTCCCCCTCCACCTCCGCCTCCTGCCCCAGCGCGTTCGCTGCTGTGGGGCGCTGCTGCCGTCTCGGCGGTCTGGCTGATCCTGTGCGCGGCCTACCTGCTGACGAGGCTCGATGTCCCGCCCTATCCGGGCATCGAGCACGGCATCCTTTACGGCATGGCCGCCATCCTGCCTGTCATGGCCGTCTGGCTGCTGGCGATCAGCCTGACCCAGATGCGGGTGTTGAACCACACCAGCCGGCTGATGAATGACAGTCTTGTCGCCATGACCTATCCCGGCGACGACGCCCAGCAGCGGGTCGCCGGCCTCGTCCACAGCCTGAAAGCGCAGGCGGCCGAACTGGCCGGGGCCAGCGACATGGCGCGGCACCGGGCCGAGGACATGGAACGGGTGTTGCAGCGCCAGATGGAGGCGCTGGCCCAGGCCTCGGCCAGCGTCGACGCGGGCAGCGTCCAGGCTGGTACCGCCCTGACGGCGCAGGCGACAGCGCTCGACGGCGCGCTCGAGGCCCTGCGCCAGCGCGCCGGCGACATCGAGACCGCCATCGCCGGTGCAGCCGAGACTCTCTCACGCATCTCCAGCCAATCGCTGGAGAACACCCGCTCGGCCGAGGCCGCCCTCGCCACCCGCTCCGAAAATCTGCTGAATGCCGCCGAGCGCGCCGCGCAGCGCACCGATGAGATCAGCGAGACCTACATGGCAATCGTCGGCCGGCTCGACGCGGCGACCAGCAACGCGGCCCGGCAAATCGACGAAATCAACCAGGGCTATGAACGTCAGGCCCAGGCCATGATGGCGGTCGGCGATGCGCTGGCGGCGAAAATGCGCGGCATCACCGAACTGGCGCGCAAGGAAGTCGCCGCTATCGAGGAAGCCGGCGACCGGACCCAGGAGCGGACGGAGCGGATCGAACAGACAGTCGCCGCCCATGGCAAGCGCCTGAACGGACTTGCCGAGGAAACCAGGGCATTGATCGCCCAGACCGCCGACCATTTCACCCTGCAGGCCGAGTTCATGAAGAACCTGTCCGCAGAAGCCCTGCAGGGCCTCAACAACGGCATCGGCGATGCCGTCAGCAAGATCGACGACGCCGGCAACCGTTTCGTGTCGCTTGCCGCCTCGTTGCAGGCGCGCAGCGGCGAAGCGACCAGTTTCATGGACCAGTCCGGCGAGCGGGTGCGCCAGAACGCCCAGCAGATCACAGCCGAATGGCAATCCGCCGCCGCGGCGGCCGCGGAACTGGCGGCCCGCTCGGCGGACTCGTTCCGCGACCGCGCCGCCGAAATCGAGAAAGCCGCCACCGGCGCTGCCAACGGCATCGCCGGGGCATCCCGGTCCATGGGGGAGAAAGTAGCGGAAGACACGGCCGCGATGTCCCGCTCCGTGGACGCCGCCATGAACCGTGCCGAAGCCCTTCGGCAAGCCCTCGGGCAGGCATCGGGCGACGTGGAGACGGCCTCGGCCGCCGCTGCCGGTTCACTGGACAAGGCACGGGAACTGCTGGCTGACCAGATCGGCCAGCTGGAAGCCGCGGCCGATAATGCCGCGGCCCGGACCAAAACCCTCGGCGACGAATTCGCCGCCGAGACAGACCGGTTCTCGGGCACCATCGGGCAGACCGAAACCAGCATCTCGTCGTTGCGCCAGACCGTGGACGGCGCCGTCAGCATGCTGCGGGAGATGGCTGACGAGATCGCCGAGAAGTCGCGGACGCTGGACGAATCCGTCTCCAGCGGCTCAGGCGCCATCTCCAAAGTAATGCAGGACACGCTGGCCGAGGCCAAACAGGTCGAGTCGGCACTGGGCGCCGCGGCGGCAAGCCTGACCGAGGCGAGCGAGGGCACGCGCGGACGCATCACCGACGCCACCGCCGACATGCTGGAGCAGATCAGGCAATTGCAGGCCGCGTCGGCGGACGGGCTGCGCGAACTGGCCGCCGCCTCCGCCGGCATCGGCCAGCACACGGCCGCTCTGGGTGAAAACAGCGAAACCGCCACAAAGCGGCTGGAGCGGCTGGGCGAGGTTCTGACACAACGCGACGCGGACGCGCAGGCGGCGAGCGGCAGCACGCTGGCGCGCATGAATGCGGCTGGAGACGCCATAGACGCGGCCGGGCAGCGCCTCAGCTCCGTAGCCGGTGATGCCGCCGGACAGATCGGCCGCTCGGCGGAAAGTTTCGACGAGCGCAGCCGGCAGGTCCGGGAGGCCGCGGACGCCGCCGCAGGCAGCGTGGCCCGGACCGGCGAAGTGCTGGAGACCAACGCGGCCCGCATCGCCGACTTCGCCCGCGAGGCAGAGCAATTCCGGGCCCGCGCCGACGCCCTCATCGACGGCGCGCGCGAGCTATCCAGCGCCGCCGTGCAGGCCAGGGACCGGGTCGGGCAAACCGACGAAGCCGTCCGCGACCGCGCCGACCGGCTGCTGGCCCTTGCCGAAAGCCTGGGTCAGCGCCTGTCGTCCATGGAGGACCTCGAGCGCAAGGCGACCGGCGCGGCGTTCGCGCGTACCGCCAGCAAGGTCATGGAGACGCTGGGCACGCTGTCGATCGATCTGAACCGCCTGATGGAGGCGGAGATTCCGCAGAAGGTATGGCGTCAGTACCGCGATGGCGACACCCAGGCGTTTGCCCGGCACATCGTGAAGTCCGGCAAGTCGGACTGGAACCGGACGATCACCGCCCGGTTCGAGACCGAGCCGGCCTTCCGCGAGAACGTGATGCGCTTCATCGCCCACTTCGAGGGTCTGATGCACCAGGCCATGGACAGCGAACATACCGACACCCTGTCGGCGTCGCTGCTGTCGTCGGACATGGGCAAGCTCTATGTCGTGCTGGCGCGGGCCATCAATCGGCTGAACTGACCGCCCTAGTCGATGTCCGGTTCGTCGGGCATCAGGGGCATGACCAGCAGCTTGTCGACGCGCAAGCCATCCATGTCGATCACCTCGAAACGGTGCCGCGCAAAGGTAAAGTGCTCGCCGGGCGACGGCAGGTGCCCCAGCTCGTAGATCGCAAAGCCTGCGATCGTATGGAAATCGCCCTTGCCGCGCAGCTTGCGGATATTGGTGCGGTCCTCGAATTCGTCCACCGGCATGGTGCCGTCGACCAGCCACGAACCGTCATCCCGCTTCACCAGCATGGCCGAGCCTTCCTCGCCCCGCTCGGGCAGATCGCCGGCAATGGCCTCGAGCACATCGGTGACGCTGACCACGCCCTCGAGACTGGAATATTCGTCGATCACCACGCCGATATGCACACCCTCGCGCTGGAACCGCTCCAGCAGCGCCAGCACGGGCGTACGGTCGGGCACCACCAGCGGCGACGTCATGACTTCCCGGAGATCGAAATGCTGACCGCGCAGCGCGAGGGGCAGCAGGTCCTTGGTCTGCAGGAAGCCGACCGGCTTGTCGACCACACCCTCGCAGACCAGCAGGCGCGAATGGCGGTGCTCCTCGATGGCCCGCAGGATGCCCTCGGGCCCGGCATCCACGTCGATCCAGGCCACGTCCACGCGCGGCGTCATGATCGCCATCACCGAACGGTCGGCAAGGCGCAGCACGCCCTCGATCATCTCCTTCTCGCGCGGCACGAAAATGCCTTCGCGGGTACCCTCGGCGATCAGCGTCTTGACCTCGTCTTCGGTGATCGCCGATTGCCTCTCATGGGCCAGCCCGACGAGGCGAAGGATGAAGTCGGTCGATCCCTTGAGCAGCCAGACGGCCGGCGCCGCGACCCGGGCGACGATCTGCATCGGGCGCGATACCACCACCGCGATCCGCTCGGCATTCGCCATGGCGATGCGCTTGGGCACCAACTCGCCCAACACCAGCGTCACATAGGTGATGCCAGACACCACAATGATCATGGCGGCGGTGTCACCATGGCCCTCGATCACCTTGTACTGGTTGAGCCAGATGCCGAGGCGCGCCGCCAGCGTGGCGCCGGAGACGGTGCCGGCCAGGATACCCACCAGGGTGATGCCGATCTGGACACTCGAGAGGAACCGGCTCGGCTCCTCGATCAGTTTCAGCGCGGCGCGCGCGCCCCTGTTGCCCCGGCTGGCCTGGTCTTTCAGCCGGACGCTGCGGGAAGAAACGACCGCCAGTTCCGACATGGAAAGGACGCCGTTGATCACCGTCAGAAGCAGCACAAAGAGTAGCTCGAAATACAACATTGGCTCGCAATGACCCCAGTTGGGACTGCCCGCAATTATGGGCCTCCCGGATGATGTAACGGATAGACGGCAGAAAAGCGAGAATCGCGCCGCATTACGCCTTCGGAACACCCTGCGGCAGGGTGGCGTTCCCGTCCGGCGCACCGTCGGGATTGGACGATGCGGTTCGCACTCCTAACTGTTATCACTGGTTCCCAGACGATGCCGACATAGCGGAGAAACGACATAATGAAGACCCTCAGAGGCCTGGTTCTGGTACTCGTGACAGTGCTGGCGCTGCCCGCCCTGCCCGCTGCCGCGCAGAGTTCTGACCCGGCAGCACTGTTTGTGCAGAAGCTGGCCGACGACACGATCGATCTGCTGAGGTCCCAGACGAGGGGCGCGGCGCGCGACGCACAGTTCCGCAAGTTGATGGGCGCCGGCATGGATGTCGAATTCCTCGGCAGGCAGGTGCTGGCGCGGTACTGGCGGACGGCGACCGAAGCCGAGCGCCAGCAATACCAGACCATTTTCCGCGACTACATGCTGCGCACCATCACCTCGCGCCTCGCCCGCTTCGAGCAGGAGGCGCTCAAGGTCACCGGCACCACCAAAGGGCCGAAGGACGACACCATTGTCTCGAGCGACGTTGTCGGCAAGGGCGAACCGATCCGCATGGACTGGCAGGTGCGCCCCATGGATAGCGGCCTGAAGATCATCGACGTGAAGATCGAGGGCATCAGCATGCTGATCACCACCCGCGAGGAATTCGGCGGCATCGTCCAGCAGCGGGGCATGTCCGGCCTGCTCGATGCCATGAAGAACAAGATCGAGGTCATGAAGGCGCAGTCGGCCGGCGCGCTCTAGGCTGGCGGTTGCCCCGCAGTCGCCCGCCGCGACGGAAAAGCTTCCGTCAAAGGCGGCGAGACGGTGGAAATCAGGCGTCCTGCCAGCGGCAGCTGCAGAACAGCTGCCGGGCCGAATTGTCGATGGCCGCCAGGCAGGCTTCGGCGCGTTCCGGGATGTAAACCTCGAAACGGGTTACATAATCGGCGTCGGCGCCGCTGCCGGGCAGCCGCGCCGAACTCATCCGGACAATATTGGCGTCATAGTCCTGGAATGCCTCGGTCAGCCGGGCGATCAGGCCGGGGCGATCACCGCCGACAACATCGATCACATGGGTAATACGGGCATTTTCAGCCGGTACGGCCGCATGGGTGAACGGCGCCACGGACACGTCGGCGCCGTCGAGTTGCGGGAGCGCGCGCAAGTCGGCGGCGATCGCCTCCAGGCCCACATCCGCCGGCACGTCGCATACCGCGTTGAATTCGAAACCCGTGCCCAGCACGGCGAAGTTGGTGTCGGCAAGGTTGGCGCCCAGGTCGAACAGCCGGGCGGTGACCGCCGAGATCAGGCCAATCCGGTCGGGGCCGGTCATCGACACATAGGCAATCTGGCTCTTGGCCATCGCTCTCCCCTCCGATCGTGGCGACCCCGGCGTGACTCGAACACGCAACATCCTGCTTAGAAGGCAGGTGCTCTATCCAGTTGAGCTACGGGGCCCTTGATGGTCAGGCAGACCGGGTCTGCCGCGTGTACTTGAAGTTGTCGGCGTAGGCCTTGATTCTCAGCTGGCGCACATGCGGCTCCTGCACCTGGTAGGAAAGGCCGTGCTTCTCGGCATAGGCGACCGCCTCTTCCTGGGTATCGAAGCTCAGGCGAACCTGGCGCGATGTATCGTCCGAACTGGTATAGCCCATCAGATCGTCGATGCGCTTGGGGCGCTGCGGTTCGTACACCAGCAGCCATTTGCGTGTGTTCGCCCAGCCCGACTGCATGGCGTTCTTGGCCGGCTTGTAGATCTTTGCCTGCATGTCCGTCGTCCTGCGTTTTCCTGGTCGGGGTGGCCGGATTCGAACCGACGACATCCTGCTCCCAAAGCAGGCACTCTACCAGGCTGAGCTACACCCCGAGAAATCCATGCGAGGAGATACACGAACTGCACCGCCGCCTCAAGGCCGCGAGCACGGCTCTCCGACGAAGCGGCTAGGGCAACCGGACCAACGGCTCGAAGACAACCCGGTCGCCCACGCCGATACCGAGACGGGCGCTGGCGCCGGCATTGAGTTCCAGGACGGCTTTCGTGGGGCCATCCGACGTAATCGGCCGCAGCGAAAAGGGCGTGGTGCCGGCGGCGATGTTCATGATCCTGCCCGCAGCATCGACGAAGATGATGTCGAGCGGAAGAATCGTATTCTTCATCCAGAACGCCACCGGATGCACGTGCGGGAAGATGAACAGCATGCCCTCCCGCTCGGGCATGGACGTTCGGTACATCAATCCGGTCTGGCGAGTCGTGTCGGTATCCGCAACCTGCACCTGCAGCGCCACGCGCCCCTTCCGGGTCTCGACCGTCAGCGGCGCCAGCGGCAGGGTCTGGGCCGTGCCCATCTCCGGCGGATCCGGCTGAAACGCCGCGGCCATGCCGGTCCAGGCCAGCAGCATCATGCAAACAGCCGCAGCCCGAAAACCCATGGCTCCGCTCACGGTTCACCCCGGAGCACGCGCCGTGCGAGCTGGTAGGAGAATCCCGCCCGGGCGAAAGCGGCCAGTTGCTTGTGGTGGCGCTCCTCGGTGACATCTGTCGGGCCGTAAGGGCCCAGCCGCTTGCGACGGGCGAAGGCGACGGCCGCGTCGAGATCAGGATCGTCAGACTGGCTGGACAGCGCCTCGACCGCGTCGGAGGCCATTTCGGCCGTCACACCCTTGGCCACCAGTGCCGCGCGGATCACCCGCCGCGGCTTGCCGCGCCGAAGCAGCGATCCGGCGCGCGCATGGGCAAAGACCTCGTCGTTCAGAAGGCCAAGCGCGACGAACCGCTCGGCGATACGGTCGATCCATTCCTGCGCCGTCGCCTTTTCCACGCCATCGGCGAGACCCCGGCGCTCGACCTTGCGCCACAGCACATCCTTGAAATTGCCAACGCTGGAGGCGAAGCGGGCGAGATAATGCGCCGCGGCGCGCTCCAGATAGGCTTCGTCGGCCGGGCGGCGCGTTCCGGCGCGGTTTTTCGCACCCGACGCAGGACGGTCTTGCTTCCTGGACTCTTGCCTTTCCAGCGGTTTCACCTTAATAACCGGCGCCCTTGCCCCACCGGGGACCAAGTATGGCAAATTTTTGAACCCGCTGCGCTCAAAAGTGAGCTAGGCTTTCGCCCCTCGGAGACGAAGGTGAAAACGGCGGGAAGGACTTGAGTTTTCGGACGAAGGCGCTCCGTTTAGCCCGATACGACGGACCAGGGAAGACCGATACAGCCGCATATGCTGACACCATTACCGACGGATGACCCCGGCCTGCCCAGGCGCATGGCCGACTTTGCCACTTTGCTCGACGCGCTGGATTATGCCGCGCGCGGCATCAGGGGCTTCAATTTCTATTCGGCGCGCGGCGACCTTGTCGATGTCCTGAGCTTCGCGGAACTGCGCGAACGGGCGTTGATCACGGCCCGGCAGCTGATCACCGCCGGTCTTGAGCGCGGCTGCCGTGTGGCGCTGATCGCCGATACGACCCCCGACTTCATCGTCGCGTTCTTTGGCTGCCAGTATGCCGGCCTGCTGCCCGTGCCATTGCCGCTGCCGACATCGTTTGGCGGCAAGGACGGCTATGTCGAACAGCTGGGCAAGCAGATGACGAGCTGCCACGCCGCCGCCGCCATCGCGCCAACCGGCATGTCGGAGCTGCTGGCTCAGGCCACGGAAGGGCTCGAGATGGCGTTGGTCATGACCAGCGAGGAATTGGCGACACTGCCCGAGGGCAATCCGGAGCTGCGTCCGCAGGCGCGCAACGATATCTGCTACCTGCAATATTCGTCGGGCAGCACCCGCTTCCCGCATGGCGTGGCCGTGACCCAGGCGTCGGTGATGTCCAACTGCCATGGCAACGGCGTGCACGGTATCGAGGTGCGCGACGGCGACAGGATGATGTCGTGGCTGCCGTTCTACCATGACATGGGCCTGGTGGGCGCCATGCTGACGCTGGTGGCCGTCCAGGTAACCGCCGATTATCTGCCTACCGAATTCTTCGCGCGCCGTCCGCTGCTGTGGCTTGAGCTGATCAGCCGCAACAAGGCGACCGTCACTTACAGCCCGACCTTCGGATACGAATTGTGCGCCCGCCGGGTCAAACCCGAGCAGGTCGCCGAGCTGGATCTGCGGTCGTGGCGCGTCGCTGGCCTGGGCGCCGAAATGATCCGCGCCGATTCCATGCGTGAATTCAGCCGGACATTCGCCCCCGCCGGATTCAACGACAAGGCGTTCCTGTCCAGCTACGGGCTGGCCGAATGCACCCTCGCCGTGAGCTTCATGCCGCTCGAGCGCGGCATCGAGGTGGATGTTGTCGACGAAAGCCTGCTTTCGCTCGAGCACCGTGCGGTTGCGCCCACCAGCGACAAGGCGAAGATCCGGGAGGTCGTGAATTGCGGCATCCCGATGCCGGAATACGACATCGTGATTCGTGACGAAAACGGCGATTCGCTAAGCGATCGCGGCGTTGGTCAGATATATGTGCGCGGTCCGTCGGTCATGTCGGGCTATTTCAACGACCCTGAAGGCACCCGCAACGTGCTGGACGAGGCCGGCTGGCTGGATACGGGCGACATGGGCTACATGGTCGGCCGGTCGCTCTACATTGTCGGCCGCGCCAAGGACCTGATCATCCTCAATGGCCGCAACCACTGGCCGCAGGATATCGAATGGACCGTCGAACAGATCGAAGGCCTGCGTTCGGGCGACAGCGCCGCCATTTCTGTCCCCGGCCGTGACAACGAGGAAGTCGCCATGATCCTGGTACAGCCACGGGTCAGCGAACTGGAAGAACGGCGCAAGCTGGTCGGCGAGGTCAAGCGCCGCGTCCAGAAGGAAGTGGGCATCGCCTGCCGTGTGGCGATGGTCAAGCCGCGCAGCCTGCCGCGTACCTCGTCGGGCAAGCTGAGCCGGGTGAAGGCCCGCGCCAACTACATGTCCGGCCTGCTGGAGCCGCTCGAGGGCAGCGATCCCTATCCCTGGGAAGACGCCGCGCCGCTGAAAGCCGCCGCCGCGGGGGAGTGAGCCCATGACCGGCGCCGACAGACACGTCGCGCTGACCGGTGCGACCGGCTTTGTCGGCACGGCGGTGCTTGAGGAATTGCTGCAGCAGGGTTTCCGGGTCTCCGCGCTGGCGCGCCGCGACCAGCCTGCCCGTGACGGCGTGACATGGATTCCCGGCGACCTGACCGACGAGACCGCGCTCTCTACGCTGGTTGCCGGCGCTGACGCTGTCATCCATGTAGCCGGGCTGATCAAGGCACGGCGCCGGACCGAGTTCTTCGATATCAACAAGGGCGGCACCGCGCGCCTGATCGCGGCGCTGGACGGCCGTCCGGCGCGGTTCATTCACCTGTCGTCCCTCGCCGCCCGCGAGCCGGCCCTGTCCGGCTATGCGGCCAGCAAGGCCGCGGCCGAGGTTCTGGTCCGGTCGGCGCCGGCGCTGGACTGGACTATCCTGCGTCCGCCCGCCGTCTATGGGCCCGGCGACCGCGAGACACTGGTATTCTTCAAGGCCGCGCGTGAGCGCCGTCCGTTCCTGCCGGGCGGCACGGCGCACCGCACATCCCTCGTCCACGTGGCAGACCTCGCGGCCGCCCTTGTCGCCGCCATCGACCTGCCGGGCATCTCCGCACGGATCGCCGAGGTCCATGACGGAGAGCCCAAGGGCTATGCCATACGCGAGGTCCTGGCGATGATCGACGGCCGGCCAGACTTTCACCACCCGATCTTTCTTCCCGGCGGCCTCCTGCAGGTGGTGGGCGGCGCGATCTGGCTCGCCAGCACCATTTCCGGCACCGTCCCCATGCTGACGCCCGGCAAGGCGCGAGAATTGACCCATGTGGACTGGGTCTGCCGCGACACGGTGCTGGCCGACGCGGGCTGGCGGGCGGCGATTCCGGCGGCGCGCGGTCTGCCCGAGACCCGCGCCTGGTATGAGGCGCATGGCGACCTTCCCTGAGCCAATCGCGGGTTGGGCTTCATTCCGCCCGGTGTTATAACGCGCGCTCCGGACAATTGCAGGCAGGCCGCCCTTCATGAGCAACGCGCTTGACGAGATCGTTACCCTGATCGCGCCCCTCAACCGCAAAGGCGTGGCCGTGACGCCGTCAACCACGTTCGCCACCGACCTGGAGTGGGATTCCCTGACCGTGATGGATTTCGTCGCAGAGATGGAAGACCACTTCGACATCATCATTCCGCTGAACCTGTTGCCCGATCTGGAAACCGTCGGCCAGGTTGCCGATGCGGTGAACGGGCTGATCGAGAAGAAGAATGGCTGATCTGTTCGACAAGTTCGACGGCATGATCCGGGCCCGTGAAGCCCTGAATTTCGAACATGCCAGCCCCATCGACGTGGTCATGGAGCAGATCATTTCGCCCACCGAGGCGGTGATCAAGGGCAAGCGGACGATCCTCGCCGGCACCAACAACTACCTGGGGCTGACCTTCGACCCGCGCTGCATCCAGGCGGCGCACGAGGCGCTCGATAAAGCCGGTACGGGCACCACCGGATCGCGGGTGCTCAACGGCACCTATTCCGGCCACAAGGCGCTTGAAGCCGCCATCGCCAAGCTCTACGGCACCGAGCACTGCATGGTGTTCAGCACCGGCTTCCTTGCCAACATGGCAAGCATCGGCACCCTGGCCGGCAAGGACGACGTCATCGTTATCGACGCCGACAGCCATGCCAGCATATACGACGCCTGCAAGATGTCGGACGCCACCATCGTCCGCTTCAAGCACAACGATCCGGACGACCTGGACAAGCGCCTGCGCCGGCTCGGGACCGGCTCGAATGTGCTGATCGTCGTGGAAGGTCTCTATTCCATGCTGGGCGACAAGGCGCCCATGAAGGAACTGGTCGAGGTCAAGAACCGGCATGGCGCCGCGCTGATGGTCGACGAGGCCCATTCCATCGGCGTGTTCGGAGAGACCGGCTGCGGCGTGGCGCAGGAAGCCGGCGTCATGCACGACGTGGAGTTCATGGTCGGCACGTTCAGCAAGAGCGTGGGCACCATCGGCGGCTATTGCGTCTCGAACCATCCCAAGTTCGAGATTCTGCGGCTGGCCGCCCGCCCCTACATGTTCACCGCGTCGCTGCCACCGTCGGTGGTCGCATCGGCACTGAAGGCGGTTGAAATTCTGGGGTCGGAACCGCAACACCGGGAAAAGCTGTGGCGCAACGCCCGGCAGCTCCATGAGGGTCTGACGCGCGCCGGATTCAACCTGGGCGCCGCGCCCAGTCCGGTGGTTGCCGTGAAGATCGACGACCGCGACATGACGGTCAGGCTGTGGGAGCAACTGCTCAACAACGGCGTCTACGTCAACCTGGCCATGCCGCCGGCAACGCCGCAAGGCCTGAACCTGCTTCGTTGCAGCCTCAGCGCAGCGCATACCGAGGAGCAGGTGAGCACCATCGTGGATACGTTCGAGCGCCTGGCGCGGTCCAACAGCATCCTGAGCAAGCCTGCCGCCTAGCGAAAGCCGCCCTTGCGCCGCGCCTTCCGGATCAGCACCAGTCCGCCGATAATCGGATGGCGGCGGTGCCACGGCTTGATCTTGATGTCGACACCGGAATGGCGGCGCATTTTCCAGGCCAGGTAATCGAGCCCGCCGGTGAAGGTGAACGCGCCCTTGATCAGCCGCAGCAGGCTGAGCGTCTTGCCCTGCAGCCGCCGTGTGCGCCACCGGCCGATTTCCTGTCTCGCACGGGAGGCCGGCACGGCGGTGCGCAGGAAGCCGTGTTCGTCAACGCTCACCTCGATGCCGCTTGCCCGCATGGCCGGCACCGCCAACTCGCGGTAGCGGTCCGGGTATTCTCGGAAAATCTCCCCGCCCTTGGTGGCGGCGTTTTCCGACCGAAATTCGGCCGCATAGGTCATCTGGAATACGTGCGACCACAATTCGTCGGGTGTGAACGGCGATGGATGGACCGGAGCCACCGTGGATACCGCGGTAATCACCGCCTGCGCCACCGCATCGGCCACAAGACCGCCGGTGCGCGGGTCGCGGACCCAGGCGAGCGCGCAGGGCTGGGCGAATCGGGCCCAGAAGCTGGGATTGAGGCAATCCAGCCGCATGGATTCGGCGAAGCCCTCGGTCGACATCAGCGCGTATTTGGTGCGCACCATACGGCCCTCGAACGGCGTTTCGCGGTAGAACACATTCGGTGGCAGGACGCGATTGAAGAAGCCCAGCAGCGCGCTGCCATTCGCCTCGGCCAGGTCGTCGGCCAGCACATAGAAATCCAGGATCTTGTCGTCGTCCGCGCCTGACCGCAGGCAGGACCCGTAGAACAGGATGGCCGCAGCGCCCGGATGCGCAGCCAGAAGATCCCTGCAAGCGGCCTCGGCGGCCGGAAATATCGGTTGGGAAAGTTCGGCCAGGACCCGGTCTGCAACACGCCGGAAGTCCTCGCCCTCGCTGGTCATGCGTCTTCCAGCCTGACGAAGGTGAATGGCGGCGTCGCCTCCAGTTTCACCGGATGGGCCGGATCGGGAACAAAAAACTCACCGTCGAGGGTCACCGGGCTGGGGGTGCGGATTTCGACGCCGTGCATGCGCCGGCGGACCAGGCCGCGTACCAGCTTGCTCGACGGCCGGCCGAACAGGAACGTCCAGGCCGCACGGGCCGCAGCCGAGACGGTGTATTCGATGCTGGTATAGCGCAAGGCGCCCTCACCCACCGCCGAAGCCGCCGAAAGGCCCAGAATGAGGCGATTCAGCGTGGTCACCAGCACGATCATATAGGCCTTGGGCTCGGGCGTGCTGTCGCCGAAATTGACATGCATGGGCTCGCGCCGCATGGGCGATCGGGCGCTCTTGAAAGGCCATGCCGCCATCGCGAGCAACCAGACAATGGCAAGCGAATGCGCCAGGAAGTTTGGCATGCCCAGCGGATAGATCACCCGTCGCGTGAACTCGATGCCCCGAACCACCGTCGCCGCACCGAAAAACGCGCCATAGACCGGCGCCGATCCCGGCGTCACCTGCAGGCGAATGAACGGCAGGGCGACGGTCTTGAGCCGGTCGCCGAGGGCTCCTTCGATCACGTCCCTCAGGCACTCGCTGGGCGTGCCATGCATGCCCAGCGCCTCGGCCACCATGTTGGTGCGGCCCCCCGGCAAGATACAGATCACCGGCGGCTCGTCGAAGATGCCATGGTTCATCAGCGCCGTCACGCCGAGCTGGAGCGTGCCGTCACCGCCGCTGAGGATGACCAGCCGGACACCTTGCGCGGCAAAGTCGCGCAGGATGTGCTCCATGTCGTCGATACTGGAGAGTTCGCGGTACGCAACACCCGAAAATCCACCGACCACCTGACGGAAGTCGTGCAACATCTTGTTCATCCGGGTACTGCCCGGATTGCTGACGATGCCGATTTCTTCGAATGTCACCGGAACCTGTCCAAGCGGCTGGAAAGGCGCGAACTTAGGCAGCTATCGGTTCCGGGTCAAATGACAACAGACGGAGGCGTCAGTAGCGGATGTCGATGGTGAGATCGGTGGTCCCGTCACCCGTCGTGAACACCGCGTCCTTGTGCGACGCGGGACCGAACATGCCGGCCTTCGCGTTGTTGGAAAAACCATAGCCTTCGCTGGCGAAACCGTATTTTCCGTTGGCGTTCTCGTCATGATAGAGGCCCACGGCGTAGATTCCCCGGCCGTTCGGCAACGGCATGCAGGCTTCCATGCGGCCCTGGCTTGCCGGAACATCGAACCGGATGAGCTTGCCACCCTTCTTGCCGACCCACTGGTCCGGATCGGGACCGTGCAGACTGAGCCTGATGTTGCCCTTGGAATTGCGCACATTGGGCAGGATGACCCGGATTCGGGGCGCCTTGTCGGCCGGGTCGCACCAGCCAAGCGGCTTCGAGGGATCAATGCGCTCTGCCACGGATTCGAGCGCCTTGCCGGAAAGGGGCAGCCCCCGCAATCGCTCGGGCAGGGCATGCGGCTGATCGTCCTCGGCGTACGCAGCCCCCGCCGCCAGTGCGGCGCAAGCCGCCAGCATGGCGATGATCCGTTGGTGCGGTCGCGACGTCGAAGCCAAACCGTGTCTCCTGTTCTCAAGTATCGTCATAGCGTGCGCCATCCTATGGCGCGAGGATGAACCTAGGCCGAACGCCCTCGGGCTGGATATGTTCACTGCAGAATTCGTTTGCAATCAACGGGTGGCACTCTTTACTTGAACCCGCTGCCGCGTGATCGCATGGCACCGGGTCCACCATATCCATGCGTATCTGCCGAAAGGATTGCCCGACCGTGTTCAGGAAGGTCGACATCTACATCCTGCGCCAGGTGATGACGCCGCTGCTGATGACGGTCGGCGTGTCGGCCATGTTGCTGCTGCTCGAAAAGATGCTGCGCCTGTTCGACCTGGTGGCCAATCAGGGCGGTCCGGTCGGCGTGGTGTTCAAGATGCTGGGCAACCTGATCCCGCAATATATCGGCCTGGCCCTGCCGCTCGGCTTTCTGCTGGGCGTATTGCTCGCCTTCCGCAAGCTGACCAACAACAGCGAGCTCGAGGCGTTGCAGGGCGGCGGATTGAGCCTGTTCCGGCTGATGCGCGGCCCCATCGCCCTGTCCGGCGTGCTGATGATGATCAATCTGGCGCTGCTGGGCTTCATTCAGCCGCGTTCGTTCTACACCTATCAGAGCCTGCTGTTCGACCTTACCTCGGGCGCATTCGGCACCAGCATCCGGCCGGGCGAGTACAGCTATCTGGGCGATGGATTTACCCTGCGCATCGAAAAGGCTTTTGACGGCGGACAACGCCTTGATGGTATTTTCGCGCAGAAGGAGCGGCCCGACGGTCACATCACCACGATCACCGCCAAGCAAGGCTCGTTCCTTGCGACACCAGACGGCCGAACGGTCCTGATGCGCCTGCGGGACGGCGTGATCGTCGACGTCGAACCCCGCAAGCCCGCGCCGCGGGTGTTTACCTTTACCCAGCACGACTATCCATTCGAGATGCCACAGATCGCCGAATTCCGCGCCCGCGGCAACAAGGAACGCGAGTTGACGCTGAACGAACTTTGGTCGCAGTCGCACACCACCACCGATCAACGCGAGTCGCGCACCTTCCTGTCGGCATTCTTCGACCGTATCCTGCGCTCGCTGACCATCCTGGTCCTGCCGTTCATGGCGGTGGGACTTGGCGTGGGAGCAAAACGGCAACAGAAGCAGTTGGGACTGGTCGTCGGCGTCATCATGCTGCTGACCCTGCACAAGACGCTGGAGTTCGGCACCGCAGCCGCGAGCCTCGGTGAGGGCTCGGGATTGGTCAATCTTTTCGTCCCGTTCGTCGTTTTCATCGGACTGGCCGGATTCTTCTTCTACACGACGGCCTTCCGGGTCGGGGTGAAGCCGTTGGCCTGGATCGAGAACGGCTGGGATCTGCTGCTCGGCTCGGTACAGAAGATCAGCTTCTTCCGGCGCAAGAAGGACGGCACAGAGGGCCAGCCGGCATGACAAGACTGCAGCAACACCGCCTGTCGATCCCCGTCCTGCTGGAATACATCGCCAAGATGTTTCTGGTGCGGTTTCTGGTGCTGCTGTTCGGCATCGCCTTGATCATGCAGGCGCTGGACGTGCTGTCCCAGAGCGGCGACGTGCTCGAGCCCGCCGGCGCCGGCATGGATTCCATCTGGCGATTCACCATTTTGCGGTTTCCGCAGATGGTATCGAACGTCATCGGCTTCTCGGCGCTGCTGGCCACGCTGATCACCTGCACCACCCTGGCGCAAAGCAGCGAGGTGGCGGTAATGCAGTCGAGCGGCCTGTCGTCATTCAGAATCATCTTCCCGATGATGGGCGTCTGCGCGGTGGCCGCCGTCTTCCACTTCGCCATGAACGAGACCATCGTCGCCCAGTCCAATGACGAGTACAACCGCTGGCGCGCCAGCGGATTCGCCATTGGCGACACGACCTTGCCACCCTCCAAGTCCGACGCCTGGGCCATCGAGGGCGACACCCGGGTGCGGGCGCAGGCGGTGACCCGCGACGGCACCATCCTGGACAAGGTCACCCTCTACAAGCTGGACAACGGCCGGATCAAACAGATCACCTCGGCCAACTTCGCGGCCTATTCCAATGGCCAGTGGACCATGTTCGACGTGACCGTCTTCGACGTCGACGAAATGAAGGTGACCTCGACGCCCCGCTTCAACTGGGACACCAAGATCCCGCCGGCCCGGTTTCGCGCCCTGTCCATCGATCCCGAGACCGTGCCCATCGGACGCCTGGCGACGGCGGTCGACCAGTTGAAGGGCGAAGGCATGAGCGTCAACCGGCTGACCGCCTGGCTGCACCACAAGATTTCGGGACCGCTCGGCACCATCCTGATGCCGCTGCTGGGCGCCATGGCCGCCTTCGGCGCACAGCGCTCGGGCACCATGTTCTTGCGGGTGATCGGCGGCATGGCATTCGGCTTCAGCTATTTCGTGGTCGACAATCTGCTGCTGGCCGTGGGTCAGTTCGGCACGATTCCGCCGGTCCTCGCGGCCTGGACGCCGCTGTTCCTGTTCTTCTTCCTGGGAACGTCCGTGCTGTTCTACACGGAGGCATAGCGCTTCCATGTCCACGCCGCCGCCCGGCCCCTCCACAAAGGCAGTGATGGCGCGCGGCGCCGGTCTTGCCCTGCTGGGACGCAGCGGTGCGCTGATCGAACTGGTGAGCTTCTTCCTGTTCACCCAGATGTACGGCGCGCAGACCTTCGGCCTGTTCATGACCATGTGGGGCCTGGTGCAGGGCCTCGCCATCGTCTCCGACTTCGGCATGACCATGGCGCTACAGCGCTTCATTCCCGGCGCCGAGAACGAAGTGGCGGCCGGCCGGGTGCTCAAATACGCCGTCAACACCACGCTGGGGATCTCGTGCCTGATCGGGCTGGGCATGTTCCTCGCCGCGCCCGCGCTTGCCGGCGTGATCAATGCCAACGAGCAGGACGCGGCCCACCTGGTCACCATCATCCGCATCTATTCGCTGGCTGTGCCGCTGTGGTCGATGATCGAGGTCGCCACCGGCGCCATCCGGGCCCGCAGCATCTTCGGTCCCGAGGTGAAGGTTCGGATTTTCTACGAGCAGGGCTTCCGGCTGATTTTCGGCGTGCTGCTCTGGACACTGGGCATGCTGTCGCTGGGCCTGTTCGTCTCGCACCTGATCGGCCTCGCGGTCACCGCCGCCTTCGCCTTCCGGCTTGTCCACAAGCATTACGGCCTGGGCCACCTTGTCGCCCGGACCGGCCTGGGCCGGGCGCTGGGCAAGGAGATGGTGGCCTATTCATCGAGCATGATGCTGCCCAACTTCGCCAAGAAGTGGCATTCGTGGCTGCCGGTGATCTTCCTGAACATCATGCTGCCCGGCGCGCGCGGCGCCGAAGCGGCCGGCGTCTATGCCGCGGCGCGCAAGCTGGTCAGCGTGCTCAATGTCTTCCGCGAGAGCTTCGAATACGTCCTCGCGCCGCTGGCGTCGGCCAACAGCGGCCAGGCCGACCGGGGCAAGCTGCGCGAGATGCTGGCCTTCGCCACCCGCGTCTCGGTGCCCGCCTTCATCCCGATGGCGACGCTGGTGATCTGCTACCGGCACGAATTGCTGCGCCAGAGCGGATCGGAATTTGTCGCTGGCGCCGGCGCGCTGCTGATACTGGTCGTCGGCCGGAGCCTGGAAGTCACCTGGGGCCCCTCGACGTCGATCCTCGCCATGATCGGCAGGTACCGTATCCCGTTCCTCAATGCCCTGGCGGGTGTGGCCGCCACCGCGCTGCTCGCATTCTGGCTGATCCCGCGGCCGGAATTTTTTGGCGGCGGCCTGCGCGGCAGCATGATCGCGGCGGCCATCGCCGCGGCGGGCGGCATCAACGTCTCGGCGGTGCTGGGCTTCCTGCAGGTGCGCTACATTTACGGCCTCAAGCCATATGACCGGCGCCTGTTCCGGCCTGTCGCCGTATCGGCCGGCATCTCGCTCGCCATGGCGCTGCTGTTCGACCTGACCGAGGGCATGTGGCGCACCGGCTATTTCATCCTGGGTCTGGTGACCCTGATCGTCGCCATGCTGACGCTGATGCGCTTCGGTTTCACCCGCGAGGACGCCCAACTCGTGGTGCCGAAAAAGCTCGCCAAGCGGCTGCCCTTCCTGGTGCGCAGGTAAGCCTTCCGGTGTTTCAGGTTGGATATTGCCGCCGGCAGGACTATTTTCCGCCCGTCCGTGATAGAGTACGGACACCGGTCAGGCTATCTGGGACAACGCTATCGTGATCCTCAAGCTCGGTTTCTGGAGTCGGCGGCGCCATCACCTCGACAAGATGACGCTGGGAGAGCTGGTGAAGGCCTATTTCCAGTATTACGCCATCCAGGCCTACATCGTGGTCGCCATCGTCGGCTACGCCTACTCGCTGACGTCCGGCGCGCCGCTGCGCGGGCTCGCGCTGACGGGACTGGCCGCGGTGCTGCTCTATCCGCTTGCCTGGTACGGCATCCACCGGTTCATCCTGCATGGCAACTGGCTGGCCAAGTCGCCGCTGACCGCGTCGGTGTGGAAACGCATTCATTACGATCACCACCAGGACCCGCACGACCTGCACATCCTATTCGGCGCGCTTTACACCACGCTGCCGACGGTTGCCGCCGTCACCATGCCGGTGGGCTACTATTTCGCGGGCTGGCCGGGCGCGGCGTTCGGCCTGGCGACCGGCTGCGCGATCACCTGCTTCTACGAGTTCTGCCACTGCATCGAACATCTGTCCTACAAGCCGAAGAATCCGATCCTGATCCGGATGAAGCAGCTGCACATGGCGCACCATTTCCACAACGAACAGGGCAATTTCGGCATCACAAACTTCCTGTGGGACCGGGTATTCGCCACGCTCTACACCAACGAACGGCGGCCGCCCAAGAGCGCCACCGTATTCAACCTGGGCTATGACGACGCCATGGCCGCGCGCTATCCGTGGGTGGCCGAGCTTTCCGGTGGTGTCGCAAAGGGCACACCCCGCGACCGCCGACGCGACGCGGCCTGATCTCCATGAGCTTTGGCGAGGGCGGCGTTCAGGTCGCCGAGGTCACCACGAAGGCTGACCTCGAAGCTTTCATCGACGTTCCCTGGACCATCTACCGGGGCGATCCCTATTGGGTGCCGCCGTTGCGGTTCGAACGGCGCGACATGCTGAACCGGGACAAGAACCCCTACTTCCAGCACGCCGAGGCCGCCTATTTCATCGCCCGCATGGACGGCCGGCCTGTGGGACGCATCAGCGCCCAGGTGGATCAGCTTGCCCAGACCCACCAGGGTCCGGGCACCGGCCATTTCGGTTTCCTGGAAGCCGTCGACGACCCGCTGGTATTCGACGCCCTGTTCGAGGCCGCCGAGACCTGGCTGCGCGAGCGCGGCATGACCCGGATCATCGGTCCGTTCTGCCCGTCGATCAACGAGGAGTCCGGCCTGCTGGTCGAAGGCTTCGATGAGCCGCCGCGGGTGATGATGGGCCATGCGCGGCCGTATTACGGCGAACACGTGGAAGAGTTGGGATACGCCAAGATCCAGGACCTGTGGGCCTACGACCTGAACATCACCCACGAATTCCCGGCCAGCGTTCAGCGCATCCTGGCCAAGGCCCGCAAGCAGGAGAAGCTGAAGCTTCGCCGGATACGCAAGAAGGACTTCGACAGCGAGTTGAAGATCATCATCGATATCTTCAACGACGCCTGGCAGGACAATTGGGGCTTCATCCCCATGACCGAAGCCGAGATCGAGAAGATGGGCAAGGACCTGAAGCCGTTCATCAAGGAACAGGGCTGCATGATCGCCGAATGGGACGGCGTGCCCACGGCCTTCATGCTGACCGTGCCCGACATCAACCAGGCCGCCGCCGACCTCGACGGCAACATGCTGCCGTTCGGCTGGGCAAAGCTGGCCTGGCGCCTGCTGGTGAAATCGCCGACCCGCTGCCGGGTGCCGCTGATGGGCGTGCGCCAGCAATTCCAGGGCACCCTCGCCGGCGCGTCCATGGCGCTGCTGATGATCGAGGAAATCCGCACGGCAACCGTCAAGGAAGTGGGCTACCGCCGCGCCGAATTGTCATGGATCCTGGAAAGCAACGTGCCCATGCAGCGCATTCTGGAGATGATCTTGTGCCGGCATTACAAGACATACCGGATGTACGAGAAGACGCTGTAGAGCCGGCGCCGGCCACTTTCTGGATTTTCTGACGCAGCAACTTCCCCACCGGCCCGCGGCAAGCGCGGCCGGCACCATTGTCGTATCGAAATAATCTGATATGCTTTGGACATACTCCGGGGGGAGACATCCATGAGCAATGCCATCAAGTGGCCCCTGCGTGCAGTTGCTGCTGCTCTCTGCATCCTGGCGGTTGGCGCCGTGCCGCGGCCTTCCACCGGGCAGATGCCGCCGGTTCCCCAGCCGATCATGTCCAACCCGAACGAGGTTGGATCGGCCGGCGACCGGACGGACAAGAAACCATCTCCTCCCCCGAGCACGAACGACACGAGCACGAACGACACGCGCGCCAACAATGAGAGTGGCGCCAGCGGCGCGTCCGTGCCGGACAACGTCGCACGAGGGTCGGATTCGGCGGCGCCGGTAGCGGTCCCGTTCACGGCGGTGGCGGATACCTCCAGGCCGAACCGGACAACGGCCGCGCCGGCAAAGAAGATCTGCCCCAAGAAGCCACAGCCGATCATCGTCGGCTCGAACGGCAAGGTGGGCTCGGGCGCGCGCGCCAAGGCGAAGGCCATCTCGACCCTGTCGGGGCTGGCTGGCGGCCTGCTCGGCGGTGGCGGCGGCAGCAAGGGCAAAGGCAAGGGCGGCCCGCCCCTGGTCAAGTGCAAGATCAAGAACAAGGAAATGACCGTGTTCACCGATCCGGGAACCGGCATATCCCTCAAGGTCGGCGCCAAGCAGGCCGGCGATTCGGTGAATGTCATCGCCGAGGTGTCAAAGTCGCGGGACAACGGCACCTTCCAGACCGCCTATATGAACCCTCCCGGCGAATCTCCCCAGGCTCCCCAGGAGGTTGGCATCTGCGGCCTGTGGGGCGAATGGTCGCTGAGCGTCTCGTGGACCAAGACCACCTATGTGGATGGCCAGAAGGTCAGCGAGGAATCGGGCGGCTATTCCCGGGCCGGAAACTTCAACATTCCGGGTACCGTGTCATCGGACCAGGCGCCCGCCGGCTTATGGAAGCAGTTGGGATTCTCCAACGCCTCCCACGGCGCCCGGGAAATTCTCATGCGGTACCGGCCGCCGGCCGCGCTCGACGCCGGCCAGCCGGTCAACATGGTGATCCACGTCACCCGCCCCGGCGAGGACCCGGTCACGACGGTGCCATTCAACCTGCTGATGACCAGGACGCCGAAGGGCTTCATGTTCCAGCAGGCGCCCGATGAAGAGTGTCCGGACGATATCGGTGGCACGCAAACGGCGGTCAACGACAACGGCGGCGCGGGCGAACCGCAACCGCAGGGAGAGGGCGGGCAAGGAACATCGCCTCCGGCCGGAACCGGCACGGCTGTTGCACCCGGATCGCCAGGATCAGGCACTGCCGGGACCGGGACAACCGGTGCTGCGGGCAATGCCTCGGCCGCCGCGAAGGATCCCTGCGAGGAGCATCTGCGGCGCGCCAGGGACCGACTCAAATCCCGGCCGAAGGGCGGCGACGATTCACTCGAGGCCATGCGTGAGCGCGCATCGCAGGAGGCGGACATCGCCCGCGGCATCGCCGGCGATGCGAGCCGGGCGCGCTACGACCTGGAGGACGCGGAACGCAAGGCCGAAGACGCCCAGCGAGAGGCCGACTTCCGCAAGGGTCTCTACGACAAATTCGGCACGCACCAGAAAGGCCAGACAAGCGCCTATGGCGATCTGGCGGATTCGGCACGGGCCATGGGGGCCGACATGGAGGCCCGTGCGGCGGAGGCGGAAAGGCGCGCCGCCAACTGGGACGAGGCTGCCAAGCGGTACGACAAGATCGCAGAGACAACCGACGACCCAAGTCTCGCCGACGCTGCAAGGCAGGCGGCGGACAACGCGCGGGAAGACGCTGGCGCGCTCAGGGACACGGCGGCGGACAACCGGAAACAGGCGAAGGAAGACTACGACCGCGCCGGCCAGAGAGAACAGTCGGGCGACAGGATCCAGGCCGACACCGACAAGATGGAGAAGGATGCCCAGGAGGCCGCCCGCGCGGCGGCCGACGCCAGGGCGCTGGCGGAGTGCCTCAAGCGGGCCGTGGCAGAGCTGGACAAGATGGCGGCGGCACAGGCGCAGGCCGCACAGGCGGCCGCCGAGGAACTTGCCCAGCGCCCGCCAGATCCGCCGAAGGAGAGCGACGATACGCCGCCCGGCGATGGATCGACCACCGGCCCCTCGCTGCCTCCGGCCAGTGGCCCCAGGTCGCTGCCGCTGGCGACCGGGAGCGCCCAGTCCAGCATCGCTGCCGTAAGCGCCATGGGTTCGTGCCCCTGGCCGACCGGCAAGGTCAGCCTCCATCTGGTCGACGCCGATGTGTATACGCCGATATTGTATGGCACCAGCGACACCTTCACCGACCTGGCCGACATCGTGGCTCAGGTGAAGGCCAAGGTGGCGCCCCACTACGATCCCCAGGCGCTCTGCGGCAAGTGTCTCCAGCAACTGGATATCTGGGGTCATGGCGATACGGGCGGCGGCTATATCAGCTTCGGCCCCAACGATGCCCAGATCGGCAAGACCCCAATGGGCGCCAATTTCGACCAGAACCTGGCCGCGCTGGGCGGTTTGATGTGCGTCGGCGGCAAGGTGGTGATCAACCAGTGCAAGGCCGGCACGGGCACGAAAGGCACTGACGCCCTGCAGGCCCTGTCCGACAAGATCGGCGTCACGGTGGCCGGGCCAACCGACGCAATAAAGGGCTGCCGGATCTTCGGCGGGGCGCTGACCAGCTACAAGGAGCAGACACCCGGCCCCAACGCGAAGACGCCGGACAAGAACGAGGCGGGACCTGTCGAGACCGAGTAGCCGCGCCGCGCCGGGGCCTGGCTCTGCCGATCCGGTCGACCGCTAATATGCCCCGCCCAGCTTGGTGTGATCCCAGCTGATGGTTTTCACCGGTGTGAACCGGATGATCACCCGCTTGCGCGCCGAATAGCGGATGCCGTCCATCTCCTCGTCCGGGAAGTCCTGCTTCGACGGATCGCGCTG
Organism: Emcibacter sp. SYSU 3D8; assembly: GCF_039655875.1. Taxonomy (NCBI): domain Bacteria; kingdom Pseudomonadati; phylum Pseudomonadota; class Alphaproteobacteria; order Emcibacterales; family Emcibacteraceae; genus Emcibacter; species Emcibacter sp. SYSU 3D8. Next base: position 67,220 of record NZ_JBBYXK010000005.1, read on the forward strand.
GCGGCGGATGTTCATCATGGTTTCGACGACGAAGTCGTTGTCATCGATGATCTCGGCCGTGGCCTCGGCCATCATGGACTGAAGCTCGGCATAATCGTGGCCGGCTTCGATCAGCAGCGCGGCCTTGGGATCGCGCCGCAGGTTCACGACCTTCTGGCTGGTCCCATAGGTCGAGACCAGGAAGCGGCCCTGCTCGTCATAATAGAAGAACATGGGCATGGGATGGGGGAAGCCGTGCGGGCCGTTGGAGACGATGATCAGCGTGTGCTCGCGCAGGATGAACGCCTTGAGCTCGTCGGGTGTCATGGTGATCTGGTCGCGCCGTGATGCCATGGGATCAGTCCTTCGCGGGTTTGAAGCTCGACAGGCCCACATAGACCAGCATCTCGGTGATCAGGCCTTCGTCGTTGCAGGTGATGACGTTGGCGCTCTCGACGTCGAGCGGCTGGCCGTCGGCTGAGACCCGGGCGATCGAGCAGGCGAGCGCCCGGTTGCCGGCAACCCGCGCGGCGCCCTCGGGCCGCATGGAAATGCTCCCGCCGGAGGCACCAAGCGCGGCCGTGTAGCGGGCGCGGATGGCGTCATGGCCAATGGACGGAGCAGAGCCAACCGGCTCTTCCCAACGCGCATCGGGCGCGAACAGGGCGACGATCCCGTCAACATCGCCTGCGCCCATCAGATCGCGGTAGCGGTCGAAGATGCCATGCATGTGCGCATCGCCCGGCTTCTTCGCCAATCCGCCGAAAATTTTCTCAAGCCGAGACATGGTCCCTCCCGTCCGCAGTGCTTCCTGTCTCCGGCCTATAGGAGCGCCGGGCGCTTTTCAACGCCTACAGCGCCGTGCCCACCACGCCGCCTTCGACCAGCATGGCCGCGCCGGTTGTCGCCGATGCCTGTGGCGAGCAGACATAGACGACCATGTTGGCGACTTCCTCGGGCGTGGTGAAGCGGTGCAGGATCGAGGTTGGCTTCTGGGTCTTTAGAAAGGTCTCGCCGAACGCCTCCGGCGTGATGCCCTGCTTCTTCGAAACCGCATTGACGAAACCGCCAACCGCGCGGGATGTGGTCGGGCCAGGCAACACGGAATTGACCGTGACACCGGTCCCTGCCGCCGACTCGGCAAGACCGCGGGCCAGCGCGATCTGGGCCATCTTGGTGGTGCCGTAATGGACCATGTCCCTGGGCACACGCTGGGCCGATTCCGACGAGATGAATACGATCCGGCCCCAGTTCCGCGTCAGCATGCCCCCCATATAGGCGCGCGACATGCGCACCCCCGACATGACGTTGGTCTCCCAATAGCGGGTCCACTCCCCGTCGGCCAGATCGAGAAAGGGCGAGGCGGAAAAAGTGGCCACGTTGTTGACGAGAATATCGACGTCCTTCACGACGGCCGTGACGGCGGCGCAGCCGTCCGCGCCGGATATGTCGGCGGCCACGCCGCGCACCGAAACGGCGGGATAAGCCGCGCCAAGCTCGCTCACCGCCTGATCCACCGCCGCCTGTGTTCGGCCGTTGACCACGATATCCGCGCCCGCCCCGGCCAGACCCTCAAGGATCGCCCGGCCGATTCCGGCCGTCGAACCGGTCACCAGCGCGGTCTTGCCGCCCAGATCGATACGCATGATGTCTCCCCTTCGGTTGCCGCCCGGAGGGTACCGCGTTGGCCATCCGGGAACCACCGGCTTGCGCTGCCGCGCCGGGTCCCGTATGGGATGCCGTCTTTCGTGCCTTGACGCGGCTTTCTGTCTCGAAGCGGAATTCTTGATTCCGCCCCATACCCGGCGCAATCTGCCAAGATTCGCAACCACTTGTGAAGGAAATCCATGGGTCAGGAACCAGCTTGATGACAGCCGCCACGCCACAGGCGCCGGAGAGGTACGAGGTGTTGGACGGGCTGCGTGGCTACTTCCTGGTCTTCATGCTGCTCAATCACCTGTCCTTCCAGTACAGCTATTTCCTGGTGAAGGTGAATCACGGCGAATTGGGCTTCGTTCAGGACGCGCAGGGTTTCGTGTTCCTGTCGGGCCTGCTGATCGGCATGGTCTATGCCGGCCGCATGACATCGCGCGGGTTGCTGGCGACCGGGACGATCATGTGGCGCAGAGCCCTCGAATTGTTCGTATACGCGGTTTCCTGCCTGGCGATCATCCTGGTTCTCGCGCGTCTGCTGCCATCCGCCCAGGCGGCATGGAAACCCTGGCTCGGGGATCTGCTGGGCGGCGGCCCCGCCTACAAGGTGGCGGCGCTGTTCCTGCTCTATCAGCCGACCTACATGGACATTCTGCCGCAATATATCGTCTATCTAATCGCCGCGCCGCCGTTGCTGTGGCTGTGCGTACACGGCAAGTGGCACTGGATGGCGATCGGCTCGGCGCTGCTGTGGTTCTGCGTGCAGATCGGCTTTCACCTGCCCTTGAGCGGCTATATCGACGATGCCCTCGACAGCGCCAAGGGCGGCCTGGCCATGCGCACCACCTTCAATATGCTCGCCTGGCAGATCGTGTTCATGGGCGGCATGGTGCTGGGCACGCTGACGCGCCGGGGCACCATCGACTGGCGCGGGGTATTCAGCCCGGGGCGCCGTGTACTGATGAACGCATCGCTGGCCGTCGTGGTCTTCTTCATGTGCATCAAGCTTGGCTGGACCGCGGGCCTGTTGCCGGCCGAGATGCTGGCGCGGTTCGGCGAATTCAACAACCGTCCCGAGTTCAGCACGGTCTATCTCTTGAATTTCGCGGCGCTCGCTTATCTCGTAGGCTGGCTGCTGACCGCCGGGCCGCAGTCTTCCAGGCGGTTCGAAAGACTTGTCGGCGCGCTGCTGAACCGCCTGTTCAGGCTGCGCTTCCTGCGCCTGTTGGGACGCCATTCGCTACAGGTCTATGCCTGGCATGTGGTGCTGGTCTATCTGCTTGCCGCACTCGACCGCCAGACCGGGCCGCTGGACGAACTGGTCAAGAACCTGCTGGCGGTGATGGCGGTTGCCGCACTGGCGCTTCCGGCGTTGTGGCGCGAGCGGCGAGCCATCTTCAGCGCCGAGCCTGACCTGGCCTCGGCCAAACCCTAGCCCGAGGTCAGGTACCGGATCGCGGCATCGCGCTCGAACAGGTACAGCAGCACACGCAGCGCCTCGCCCCTTCGGGAATTCAGTGCCGGATCGTCCTTCAGGATCGCCGTGGCGTCCTCGCGGGCCAGCCGCAACAGGTCACCGTGCATTTCCACATCGGCCAGCCGGAATTGCGGCAGGCCGCTCTGCCTGGTGCCAAGCAATTCGCCCGCGCCGCGCAGCCGCAGATCCTCTTCGGCGATGACGAAGCCGTCATCGGTATCCCGGATCACCTTCAGGCGCTGCTGGGCGGTTTCCGACAGCGGCGACCCGTAGAGCAGGATACAGGACGAACGGGTCGAGCCGCGCCCGACACGGCCGCGAAGCTGATGAAGCTGCGCCAATCCGAAGCGCTCGGCGTGCTCGATCACCATGATGCTGGCGTTGGGCACATCAACGCCGACCTCGATCACGGTCGTGGCCACCAGGATCGACAGCGCGCCGGCAGAAAAGCGCGCCATCACCGCATCCTTCTCGGCGGGCTTCATCCGGCCATGCAACAGCCCGACACGGTCCCCGAACTGCCGTTGCAGGGCGGCGAAGCGTTGTTCGGCGGCGGCCACATCGAGCACTTCGGATTCCTCGACGAGCGGGCACACCCAATAGGCCTGCGCGCCGTTCTCGACGGCGCGGTGCAGGCCGGCGACGACCTCGTCCATACGCGTGGCCGGCACCGCGCGCGTATCGATAGGCGTGCGGCCGGGCGGTTTCTCGGTCAGGCGCGAGACGTCCATATCGCCATAGGCGGTCAGAGTCAGGGTGCGAGGGATCGGCGTGGCCGTCATTACCATCACGTCTACGGGTCCGCCGCCCTTGGCCGACAGGGTGAGCCGCTGGTGGACACCGAAGCGGTGCTGCTCGTCGATCACCGCCACGGCAAGGTCGTTGTAGGCCACGTCTTCCTGCAGCAGCGCGTGGGTGCCGACAATCAGCTGAACCACACCCGATGCCAGATCGGCCAGCAATGCCTCGCGCGCCTTGCCCTTGTCGCGGCCGGTCAGCAACCGGACCTGAATGCCAAGCGCATCGGCAAAGGGACGAATCGTCTCGTAATGCTGGCGGGCGAGGATTTCGGTGGGCGCCAGCAGCGCGGCCTGGGCGCCCTCCTCGACCGCGGTCAGCATGGCATGCAACGCCACGATCGTCTTGCCGCTGCCGACATCGCCCTGCAACAGGCGCAGCATCCGGTCGGCCGAGCCCAGGTCGGCGAGGATCTCGGCAATGGCGGTCTTCTGGGCGCCGGTCAGTTGATAGGGCAGCAGCGCCACCAGCGAGGCGCACAGGTCGCCGGTTCCCTTCAGCGGCCGGCCCTTGGCGCGGCGCATGCGGGTGCGCACCAGCGCCAGCGCCAGCTGATTCGCGAGAAGTTCGTCATAGGCGAGCCGCTGACGCGCGCGGGCATTGGGATCGAGATCGGTTATTGCTTCCGGGCTGTGCGCCGTCCTGAGCGCATCGGACCATGCCGACCAGCCGCCCCGCGACAACGTGGCCCTGTCGAGCCATTCGGGCAATGATGGCAGCACTGTCAGCGCGGACCTTACCGCCTTGGTGAGAATCTTGGGCGACAGGCCCGCGGTCAGCGGATAGACCGGCTCGACGATCTGAATACTGGCCTTCTCCTCGGGACTGACGACGTAGTCCGGGTGGCTCATCTGCCGGCCCCCGTTGAATTCCTCGATCGTGCCGCTGACCACGCGGGTCGCGCCTTCCGGCAGAATGCGGCGCAGGTAGTCGTCGCGGGCGCTGAAGAATATCAAGGCGATGAAGCCGGTATCGTCGCTGCACAGCACCCGGTACGGGCTACGCTGATTGCCGGGCTTCTCGTGCCGGTCTACCTGCAGTGTCAACGTCACCACCTGCCCGACCGGCGCCTCGGCAACCTTGGGGGAAAACCGCCGGTCGATCAGGCCGGTTGGCAAATGCCAGCAAAGGTCGACGACCTTGTCGCCGGCCACTTTCTCGACCAGTTTGGCCATGCGCGGGCCCACGCCGGGGATCGACGTGACGGGTTTGAACAGTGGAAACAGGACCTCGGGACGCAAGGCAGCCTTCCGGGTGCTGACAGACAGGTGCGGAGACATTATATCGGGGGCCGCGAAGGGAGCGAGCGCCATGACTGAGAGTCTCGACGTAACACGGAAGAAATTGCGCTTCCGTGCCTGGCACCGGGGTACCAAGGAAGCCGATCTGATGATGGGCCGGTTCGCCGACACGTATCTGCAGGGCTTCGGCGCTGACGACCTGGCCGTGTTTTCGGCATTGCTGGAGGAACAGGACCTGGACGTCTATGGCTGGGTGATCGGGCGTGATCCAGTGCCGCCGGAACACCGAACCAGAGTCATGGAGTTGTTGCAGGCATTCGATTTCACCATCGAGGGACTCCGTTGAACCCACGCGTTCTCGAAATGGCCGGCCGCCTGACGCTTTGCGGCGTCCCGGAAGGCGCCGATGCGTTGATCATCGCCGAGGTAGCGCGTGCCCGCGCCGCCGAGGGCGAGTTGGGCGGCGTGTTGCACATTGCCCGCGACGATGCGCGTCTTTCCGCGCTGGCCGATGCGCTGGAGTTCTTCGCGCCCGAGATCGAGATCGTCACCCTGCACGCCTGGGACTGCCTGCCCTATGACCGCATCTCGCCCAATCCGGTGTTGTGCGCCAGGCGCATGGAAACGCTGGCGCTGCTGGCGGGTCCGTCGGCCGGGGGGCGCGTGATCCTGACAACCGTGAATGCCGCCAGCCAGCGCATGCCGTCCCGCGACGTCCTGCGCCGGAACAGTTTCACCGCCCGAATCGGCGACACGGTGAACAGCGACAATCTCGTAAAATTCCTGTCCGAGAACGGCTATGTGCGCTCCAGCACAGTAAGCGAAGCCGGTGAATACGCGGTGCGCGGCGGCCTGGTGGACATCTTCCCCGCCGGTGCCGACGAACCGATCCGGCTAGATTTCTTCGGCGATTCGCTCGACGGCATTCGCCGGTTCGATCCGTTGAGCCAGATGACGACGGGCAAGGAACAGCGCTTCCGCCTGGTGCCGGTGAGCGAGGCGCCGCTGGACGAGGCGTCCATCGCCCGATTCCGCGCCGGCTACCGCGAATTGTTCGGGGCCGTGACGGGCGGCGACCCGCTCTATGAGGCGGTCAGCGAAGGCCGCAAATATCAAGGCATGGAACACTGGCTGCCGCTGTTCTATGACCATGTCGAGACGGTCTTCGACTATCTGCCCGGCGCCTTCGTCAGCCTGGACCATCTGGTGGACGAATCCTTCACCGCGCGGCGCGAGATGATCGACGACTATTACAACGCGCGCAGCGAGCAGGCCCAGCTGCGCGGCGAAAGCCGCTATCATCCGCTGGCGCCGGATCGGCTCTACCTGACCATGGCCGAGTGGAACGAGAGCCTCGAGAAGCTGGACGCGCGTGCGTTCAGCGCCTACCAGCTTCCCGACGCGGCCAATGTGGTCGATTACGGCGCGCGGCGCGGCCGTGACTTCGCTCCCGAGCGCAACCAGCGCGAAATCAACATCTACGACGCCATGCGCGCGCACCTGATCGACCTGGTGGGCGAAGGCAAACGCGTGCTGATCGCGTCCTATTCCGAAGGCTCACGCGAGCGGCTGGGGCTGGTCATGGCCGATCACGGCATGACGGCGACCAAGCGGATCGACCACTGGTCCGAGGTGGCTGCCCTGCCGAAAAACCTGGCCGGTCTCGCCGTACTGCGGCTGGAGCACGGCTTCGAGACGGCCGACCTGGCGTTGATCACCGAACAGGACATCCTGGGCGACCGGCTGATCCGCAAGCCGAAGAGGTCGCGCCGGGCGGAAAACTTCATCGCCGAAGCGTCGGCGCTGAACGAGGGCGATTACGTGGTCCATATCGACCACGGCATCGGTCGCTACGAAGGTCTTGAGACCATCGAGATATCCGGCGCGCCGCACGATTGCGTGATGATCGTCTATGCCGGCGGCGACAAGCTGTTCGTGCCGGTCGAGAATATCGACGTGCTGTCGCGCTACGGCTCCGAAGACGCCATCGTGCAGCTCGACAAGCTGGGTGGCCAGGCGTGGCAAAGCCGCAAGTCCGCGCTGAAGCAGCGGCTGAAGGACATGGCCGAGGAACTGATGAAGGTGGCGGCCCAGCGCGAGCTGCGCGTCGCACCCAAATTGCTGCCGCCCCAGGGCCTGTACGACGAGTTCTGCGCCCGATTCCCCTACCAGGAGACCGACGACCAGCTCCGCGCAATCGACGACGTGGCCCACGATCTCGTCGAGGGCAAGCCCATGGACCGGCTGATCTGCGGCGACGTGGGCTTCGGCAAGACCGAAGTGGCCCTGCGCAGCGCGTTCATCGCCGCCCTCGACGGCAAGCAGGTCGCGGTGATCGCGCCGACGACGCTGCTGGTGCGCCAGCATCTGAAATCGTTCACGGAACGCTTCGCCGGCCTGCCTGTCCGCATCGAGCAGCTGTCGCGCATGGTCTCGGCCAAGAACGCCAAGCTGATCAAGGAAAACCTGGCCAGCGGCCATGTCGACATCGTCATCGGCACCCATGCACTGCTGGGCAAAGGCATCAAGTTCAAGGATCTGGGCCTGCTGGTTATCGACGAGGAGCAGCATTTCGGGGTGCGCCACAAGGAGCGTCTGAAAGCGTTGCGTGAGGACGTGCATGTGCTGACGCTGACTGCCACGCCGATCCCGCGCACCCTTCAGCTCGCCATGAGCGGCATGCGCGGCCTGAGCATTATCGCCACGCCGCCGGTTGACCGGCTGGCGGTACGCACCTTCGTGATGCCGATGGACCCGCTGGCCGTGCGCGAGGCGCTGCTGCGCGAACATTATCGGGGCGGACAGTCCTATTATGTCTGCCCGCGCATCGCCGACCTGGCCGAGATCGAGGCGTTCCTGAAGGAAGAAGTGCCCGAGGTCAAATTCGCGGTGGCCCATGGCCAGATGGCGTCCGAGCAGCTCGAGGACGTGATGAACGCGTTCTACGACAACCGGTTCGACGTGCTGTTGTCCACCACGATCATCGAGTCCGGCATCGACATTCCGACGGTCAATACCATGATCATCCACCGCGCCGACCAGTTCGGGCTGGCCCAGCTCTACCAGTTGCGCGGCCGGATCGGCCGGTCAAAGCTGCGCGCCTACGCCTATCTGACTGTGCCGCCCGGCAAGCCGCTGACGAAGACCGCCGAGAAACGCCTCAAGGTCTTGCAATCCCTGGATGAACTGGGCGCCGGCTTCACCCTGGCCAGCCACGATCTCGATATTCGCGGCGCCGGCAACTTGCTGGGCGAGGAACAGTCCGGGCATATCAAGGAAGTGGGCGTGGAACTCTACCAGCACCTGCTGGAAGAAGCCGTCGTCCGTGCCCGGTCGGAACAGAGCGGCAGCGACGTGGCCATGCCGGACGAATGGTCGGCCTCGGTCAATCTCGGCACAGCGGTGCTGATCCCGGAGGCCTATGTATCGGATCTGGGCATCCGGCTTGGCCTTTACCGGCGCATCGCGCAACTGCAGACGCCGGAGGAGATCGAATCGCTGGCGGGCGAGATGATCGACCGTTTCGGCAGCCTGCCCGCCGAGGTGGAAAGCCTGCTGAAGATCGTCTCGATCAAGCAGCTGTGCCAGCAGGCCGGAGTCGCCAAGCTGGACGCCGGGCCACGCGGCGCCACGGTGAGCTTCCACAACGCGTCGTTCAACAATCCGGGCGGGCTGGTGGAGTTCCTGTCCAAGCAGTCCGGCACCGCCAAGCTGCGGCCCGATCACACGCTGGTGCTGATGCGCGACTGGTCCGACGACAAGAAGCGCGTCCGCGGGGCCCATGATCTGATCAAGGCGCTGGCCGGCATCGCAGCCAAGGCGGCTTGAACCGGCGCTCGATCAGTTTCCCCTTGATCCAGAGGGAAATACAAAGATGAAGGTATTACAGTGGCTTGTGCCTTCTATAAAATCTTCTGCATCAACACCAAGGTCAGCCATCTGTCGAATTTCTGGCCCACTTCCGGCATCCGCGCGACTTCGCTGAAACCCAGGGACCGGTGGAGCGCGATGCTGGCCGCGTTCTCGTCGGCGATGCCGCCGACCAATATGTGAACACCGTTATCCCTGGCACGCGCTATCAGAGTACCCAGCAGCATGCGGCCGATCCCCATGCCCCGGACCGAGCCGTCCACATACACCGAATGTTCCCGGGTGCCCCGATATCCGGTGTGCGGGCGGAATTCTCCATAGCTGGCGTAGCCGAGCACCCGCCCCTCGCCGCGCGCCACCAGCACCGGCCAGCCCTTCAGACGCTTGAGTTCGAACCATGCGTCCATCCAGTCCCGCGTACGCGGTTCGTCGTACCAGACCGACGTCGTGTTCTCGATGGCCTCGTTGAGGATGACAGCGATGGCGGGCAGATCGTCGGCCAGGGCGTTCTCGATCTTGACGTCCACGCGGTACCCTCTCGCCGAAAGCCCTTAATTCCTGCAGGTATCCTGCTATATAAGGAACCTTGATGGGAACAGGGAACCAACCGTGATCGACCCCTTCGGCCGGCACATCAGCTACCTTCGCGTATCGGTGACCGACCGATGCGATTTTCGCTGTGTCTACTGCATGGCCGAGGACATGACGTTCCTGCCCAAGTCGGACGTGCTGTCGCTGGAGGAGCTGGACCGGCTGTGCACCGCGTTCATCGGCAAGGGCGTGCGCAAGCTGCGTCTGACCGGCGGTGAGCCGCTGGTGCGGCGCGATATCATGACGCTGATCCGGTCGCTGGGACGCCACCTGCGGACCGGCGCGCTCGACGAACTGACGCTGACCACCAACGGCAGTCAACTTGCAAAATATGCGGGTGATCTGGTCGAGGCCGGCGTCAAGCGGATCAATGTGTCGGTCGACACGCTCGACCCGGAAAAATTCACCCGCATCACCCGCTGGGGCAAGCTGGCGCAGGTGCAGGAAGGGTTGCGCGCGGCCCGGGACGCCGGCCTGCAGATCAAGATCAACACCGTGGCGCTGCGCGGCGTGAATGACGACGAAGTGCTCGACCTGATCGGCTGGGCCGGCCGGGAAGGCTTCGACCTCACCTTTATCGAGACCATGCCCCTGGGCGAGGTGGATGTCGCCCGGGTCGACAACTACCTGCCGCTGTCGCTGGTAAAGGCACAGATCGGCCAACGCCACACCATGCTGGAATCCAGCCACACGACGGGTGGGCCGGCGCGCTACGTGACGCTTGCCGAAACCGGCCAGCGTGTCGGCTTCATCACGCCGCTGACCCACAATTTCTGCGAATCCTGCAACCGGGTGCGCGTGACCTGCACGGGCATGCTGTATATGTGCCTGGGCCAGGAGGATTCGGCCGACCTGCGGACGGCGCTGCGTGCCGATACAGATGACACGGCCCTCAACGACGCTATTGACGAGGCGATCGGACGGAAGCCGAAAGGTCATGATTTCGTGATAGACCGGCGCCGCCAGACGCCGGCCCTATCGCGCCATATGAGCGTGACCGGCGGCTGACGCCGTTCCACCTTCCGAAAGTCCCATGACCAAACCAGCCGTCGCGTTCGCCGCCAACCCCACGCCCAAGGCACAGGCCATCCTGCGCACCCTGTCGGCGCGCTACAGAAGCGTGCCGGTCGCCGACGCCGACGTGATCGTCGCTTTGGGCGGCGACGGTTTCATGCTGCGCACCCTGCACAGCGTGCTCAAGCATGGGCTGCCGGTCTACGGCATGAACGCCGGCTCGCTGGGCTTTCTGATGAACGACTACGCGGAAGATGACCTGCTGGAGCGCATCGAGGCGGCCGAGCTGGTGGAATTGCACCCGCTGCGCATGCGGGCGCACGCCATCGACGGCTCGTACACCGAGGCGCTTGCCATCAACGAGGTCTCGCTGCTGCGCCAGACCTATCAGGCGGCCAAGCTGGCCATCCAGATCGACGGCAAGCCGCGCATGACGGAACTGGTCTGCGACGGCATTCTGGTTGCCACGCCCGCCGGCAGCACCGCCTATAATCTGTCTGCGCACGGGCCCATCGTGCCGATCGATTCCGACATCCTGTGCCTGACGCCGATCAGCGCCTTCCGGCCGCGCCGCTGGCGCGGCGCCCTGCTGCCGCACGATGCCCATGTCGAATTCATCGTCGACGACCCCGCCGAACGGCCGGTCAGCGCGACCGCCGACAACCTTGAAGTGAGGGACGTCTCTCGCGTCGAGGTGCAGGAGGACCGGAACCTGACCCTGAGGCTGCTCTACGACCCCGGCCACAATCTCGCCGAGCGCATCCTGGCCGAGCAGTTCGAGGCCTGAGCCACTAACGTCGCCGTCCCGGCCCGCGGTCGCCGCCGGCAAACAGCACGAGCGGCAGCCAGAACACACACAAGGCGCCCTGGGCATAATATGGTCCGGTCCAGCCAGGCGTGCCGCCGATCGGCAGGCCGTGCTTGAAGAACTCGACGAATGGCACCGACAGCCACCAGGCAGCGGCCACCAGCAGCGCCATGATGATGCCGCCAGCGATATTGCGGTTCAGGCAGAGTACGCGGGCAGCCGCAGGCATGGCGACACCGGCGGCCAGGCCGGTCAGCGTCAGCGCCGCCGCGCCGTCCGTATAGTCGCCGGCCCACTCGGCGAACCAGTACAGGCCAAGGATGGACAGGATCAGCGACAGCGCCAGGGCCAGCCGTGTCGTCCCGGGCGCGGCCGTCATGCCCACCGCTGCGCCCATGGCGTAACCCGCCGGAAAACTCGCCAGCAGAAGAATTTCGTCATATGCGCCCGGCCGCCACAATGTGCGGAAACCTTCGGCCAGAGGCACAGCACCGGTCGCGGTCAGGTGCAGGATCGCGAAGACGGGCAGGACGACCAGAAACCTTTTCCAGGCAAGCACCGTTCATTCCCCCAAGCGCGCCACTATATTCGAAGAAGCCGACAGGCTGGCGCAATAAGCCGTTTTTGTCAAAAAGGTGGGCTTCCACGCGGGCTTTGCGATGCGGCTTGCCTGCCCCTATATTCCCAACGGCGACGCGCCTGCGTCGTCCATGTTCAGGAGGCTATCCGGTTGAAATCTGTAATCGCCGCGCTGCTTTTCGCGGCTTTGTTCGTTCCGGGCGCCCGGGCAGAGGCCTCGTTGACGCCTGGCTCGGCCCAGGCCGCCGTCGACGAGTTGCAGACCGGGATGATCGGGATTCTCAAGAAGACCAGCGGCCAGCCGTTCGACAAGCGGGTCGATGCGCTGTGCCCCGTTCTCGAGGCCAGGATGGACGTGAAACTGCAAAGCGCCATGGCCATCGGCCGCAGCGTCTGGAACAGCTGGAGCGACGAGCAGCGCACGGCCTATGTGGCCAAGTTCAAACAGTACCTTTGCGCGATCTATGCCAGCCGCTTCAAGTCCTTCACCGGCCAGACCCTGGCCGTGACCGGTGAGCGGCCGGGCCCCTCAGGCGCGGTGATCGTCAACAGCGAGGTGCGGATTCCGCAAGAGGCCTCGATCCCCATCGACTATGTCATGCGCAAGACCGGCGAGACATGGAAGGTCTCCGACCTCTATCTGGGCGGCCGTATCAGCGAAATCGCGCTGCGCCGTTCGGAATTCGCCAACGTGCTGAGAACCCAGGGCTTCGATGGCCTGATCGCGGCAATCGGCGTCAGAACAGCGGCGCAAGGCGGCAAGTAGCGTCCTTGACCCGGATCAATTGCCTTTCGGGACGGCGGTGTCATTCTGCCCTATAGTGAGACTATAGGTCACATGATGGGGAGACGGTTATGGCAATCCGCAATATTCTGTTTCACGCGTTCGAAGGTCAGGCTGGCCAGTCAATCGAAGACGTGGCGTTTTCACTGGCGCAGCTCCACGGTGCATCGCTGACGGCGCTCTGCGTGATCGAAAACATGCTGATGCCGTCCTACGTGGTGCCGTACGTTCCGGCAAATATCGCGGAAAGCTACATCGACGAAGCGCGGGCAGCGGCCCGCAAGATCGAGGAGCGCATCAAGGCGCGCGAGGCCGCGACCGGCATCCGAACCGAGTGGCGCTACCACGAAGGCGACATTCGCGCCATATTCGCCCAGCATTCCCATTACACCGATCTCGTCTTGCTGGCCCAGGGGACCGGCGATGACGTGCCCATAGGCCCGGCGAACAACCTGCCAGGTGATTTGGTGCTGACCGCCGGCCGACCGGTAATGGTCGTGCCCTGGCACGGCGCTTCGCTGACGGTGGGCAAGCGCGTCATCATCGGCTGGAACAGCAGCAAGGAAGCGACGCGCGCCCTCAACGACGCGTTGCCGATCCTTGAGAAAGCCGATGCGGTCAAGGTCCTGACCATCGGCGACGACGACAGCCGCCACATACCCGGCGCCGAGATCGCCCAGCATCTGGCGCGCCACGGCGTCAACGCCGAGGCCGACCACGTTGCCGATGCCGACGGCTCGCCCGGATCGGCACTGGTGTTCGAGGCCAAGGATTTCGGCGCCGATCTGCTGGTGTGCGGCGCATGGGGCCATTCCCGCATGTTCGAGACGGTCCTGGGGGGCGTTACCCGCGACCTGCTGCGCGGCATGGAATTGCCGCTGTTGCTGTCGCACTAGGTCGTCCAGCGCCCGGGCGCACCTGCCCGTTCAGGCCAGCACAAGAGTGGTCGCCACAACGCCGCCGGCGCCTTCGGGGCGTGCGTGAAAGCCAAGGCGTGATGCCAGATCAAGCATGGCTTTGTTGTCGGCAAGAACCGTGCCCCACAATTCCTTCGTGCCGCGCGTGCGGGCATAGCGGATCAGCTTTTCCATCAGCGCCTGCCCGATCCCCGTTCCCTTCAGGTCGGAACGGACAATGACGGCATATTCGGCGCGCTCATTGTCGGGGTCAGCGATGGCGCGGACAACGCCCAGCGTCTCGTCCTCGCCTGCCGTCCCGCGCGTGGCGATGAAGCACATCTCGCGGTCGTAGTCGATCTGCGTCAGGCGTGCGAGCGTCTCGTGCCCCGGCGGCTTGATCGCACCGAAGAAGCGGTGGTGCAGATCCTCCTGATCGAGCCGCTGGAAGAACGCGTCATGCGCGGCCTCATCCTCCGGGCGGATCGGCCGCAGCACCACGGCTTCGCCCGAGCGTAGCGAGACCGTCTCTTCAAGACCGTCCGGATAGGGCCGGATGGCAAGGCGCGCCAGGCCCGATCCCGTGGCGGGATGCACCACGACCCTTGCATCGAGCGCCGTCACGCCTTCATCGTCGGCGAGCAGCGGATTGATGTCGAGTTCTGCGACTTCCGGCAGGTCGCTCATGAGCTGCGCCAGTTTCAGCAGCACCATGCAGACCGCGTCCATATCCGCCCGGGGCCGATCGCGGTAACCTTCGAGCAAGCGCGAGATTCGGGTCTCCGCGATCAGGCGCCGGGCGATGGTCATGTTGAGCGGCGGCAGCGCAACGGCCCGGTCGCGGATCACCTCGACCGCGGTACCGCCCTGGCCGAACATGACGATCGGCCCGAACACATCGTCGACGAAGCAACCCGCGAGCAATTCGTGCGCCGTCGGCCGCGCAACCATCTGCTGCACGGTAAAGCCGTCCAGCGTTGCATCCGGGCGCATTTCGGCGACCCGTGCCGTAATCGACTGGACCGCATCCCGCACCGCGTCGGCCGATTTCAGGTTCAGGGCAACGCCGCCCACGTCGGATTTGTGGCTGATGTCGCGCGAGAGAATCTTGACCACGACCGGATAACCCATCTCGTCCGCCAGCCTTACCGCCTCGTCCGCATCGCGGGCAACATTGGTGACGACGATGGGGATGGCGTAGGCATCGAGTAGTTCCTTGGCCTCGAATTCCGTCATCAGGCTGCGCCCATCGGTGAGCACCGCGCCGATCACCGCTCGTGCGCGCTCGAGATCAGGCGTGAAGTCGGCCGGATTGGCGGAGGGGGTTTCATAGAGCAGCGCCTGCAGCTTGCGGTAGCCGGTGAGTTGGGTGAACGCATTGACCGCGGCCGCCGGCGTCTCGAACGACGGCATGCCGGCGTCCTCGAGCAACTGACGGGCGGGCCGGACCACCCTGCCCCCCATCCAGTTCGTCAGGATTGTCTTGTCGGCGCCGCCCAGCCTGGCGGCAACGCCGCGCGCCACCTCGTCGCTGGAGGTAATGCCGGTCGGCGCATGCATGACCAGCAGCGCATCGGCCTCGGGGGCGCCGAGCAACACATCGAGCGCATCCACATAGCGAGCGCCGGGCGCGTCACCGATGATGTCCACCGGATTGGCCCGCGACCAGGTGGCCGGCAGCACCTTGTCGAGCGCGGCCACGGTCGCCTCGGACAGCGCGGCGAGCGTGCCGCCCCGCGCGGCGAACGCATCGGCGGCCATCACGCCGAGACCGCCGCCATTCGTGAGGATGACAAGCCCATCGCCGGCGGGTTTGCGAGCCCGGGCCAGCGTTTCCACCGCCTCGAACAGATCCTCGGTGGAATCGACGCGCAGCACGCCGCCCCGCGCGAGCGCCGCGGAATAGACGTCATCGCGCCCCGCCAGCGCGCCGGTGTGAGAGGCTGCGGCCTTTGCGCCCTGGCCGTAGCGGCCGGCCTTGATGGCGATGATCGGCTTGGCCCGCGATGCCGCGCGGCATGCCGAGAGGAACTTGCGCGCGTGCCTGATCGATTCGATGTAGAGCAGGATGGAATCTGTCCCGGGATCCTGGGCCAGGTAGTCGATGACATCGCCGAAATCCACATCGGCGCTGTTGCCCAGCGAGACGAAGTGGGAAAAGCCGATGCCGCGCTCGGCGGCCCAGTCGAGTACCGCGGTACATAGGGCGCCCGACTGGGAGACGAACGCGATCTGTCCGGCATCGAGCGTGCCGGGCGCGAAACTGGCGTTCAGCCCGATCCCCGGCACCAGCAGGCCGACGCAATTGTGACCCAGGATGCGCAACAGGTGCGGCTTGGCGGCGCTCAACATGGCGTCGCGGTCGACGCCGGCGGTGATGACCACCGCCGCCTTCGTCCCTTTCTCGCCCAGTGCGGCGATCAGGCCGGGAACGGTCGCCGCCGGCGTGCAGATGACGGCAAGTTCAGGTGCCTCGGGAAGGCTTGCCACGTCCGGATAGCAGGTCCGGTCGAAGAGACTGGCGCGTTTGGGATTGACCGGGTAAATGGCGCCGCCGAAGCCACCGGCGAGCATGTTCCGCATCACCACCTCGCCGACCGCCGAGGGCCGATCGGTAGCGCCGATGACGGCAACGGAACCGGGACGAAACAGTTTGTCTAGATTGCGAACAGACATGACGCTCCCTTCAGCACAGGGGCATGCTAGCCTCTCTCGGCAGCATTTGCATGACATGGACGACAACCGCGGCCTGACCGCTACAAGGGGCCATCAGTCCGCAGGCGAGCGGCTCGGTATCCGGTGCGATGTCCCGGCGCCGAGATTTCTAGTGATCGCCGATGATGTGACGCCGGTTGATGGTGCGCACGAACGGGATCTTCGCGCTATCGCCCCGGTGCTCGCCATCGTGGATGCGGCGGCGCGCGATCTCGATGATCAGCCGGGTGATATTGGGAAGATCGAGGCTCTGGGCGTCCTTGAGTTTCACCCAATTGAGATTGAGCAGTTCACCACTGCCTGCGATGTCGCCGCGCAAATGGTCGGCGTCGACCATCAGGAAGCGCGTGTCGAAGCGCCGCGGCCGGCCGGGCGGCGTGATGGCGCGGGCAATATATTCCAGCTTGTCGAGTGCCGGCACGAGGCCGCTGGCATAGAACGGCTTCCAGTTCGGCGACCCGGTGCGGATGGGCGCATGCTCGGCGCCCAGGATCATGCCCGCCTCCTCGAAGGTCTCGCGTACCGCCGCCATGGCCAGCGCGCGCGCCCGGTTGCCGGACGGCGCGCCCCGCGTCAGCTTCTCGGCCACGTCCGGCTGCAGGTCGATGGGCCGCGGCACCATGCCGTCGGCACGGTCGACGCGCCCGCCGGGAAAGACGTATTTGTTCGGCATGAAGGCGTGCCTGGCGCTGCGCACGCCCATCAGCACTTCCTCGCCGCCGCGGATGATCAGCAGCGTCGCCGCATCCTTGGGCTTCAGCTTGTAGGCTTCGACCGGCTTTTCCTCAGTCACGGGATATCTCCATTACGATCCGGCCGGCGACGCTGCGCCCTGCGATCGCATCGAATGCATCGACAAGGCCCTCGAACGGCATCACCTGGTGAACATGCGGGTGGAACAGGCCTTCATTGGCCATGCGCATCATCTCGCGCGTCACCTGCCGGCCGCCTTCCGGGTTCTTGCGGCCATATTCTCCGGCGCGTACACCGATCACCGAGAATTGCTTGATCAGCGGATAGTTCACCGGCAGCGAGGGAATCCGCCCGCTGGTGAATCCGATGATCAGGATCCGCCCGAAGGTGGCGATACAGCGGATCGACTCGTCGAACACGTCGCCGCCAACCGGATCGTAGATCACGTCGGCGCCACGACCGCCGGTGAGTTCCTTGACCCTGTCACGGAAGCGCGGCGTATCCCGGTAGTTGATGACGTGATCCGCGCCCATCTTCTTCACGACCTCGAGCCGCCTGTCGTCGCCGCCGGTGCCGATCACGGTGCAGCCGAGGATCTTGCCCAGCTCCACCGCGGCAAGGCCGACGCCGCCCGAGGCTGCGTGAACCAGCAGGGTTTCGCCCTTCTGAATCTGGCCGCGGGTGACAATGCCCACATAGGCAGTGCGATAGGCGCTGCCGAACGAGGCGCCGGTGTACCAGTCGAACGCCGCGGGCAGCGGGTTGATCATGGTTTCGTCGGTCACGGCCAGTTCGGCATAGGCACCGAAGCGCACCCCGCCCATGACCTTGTCGCCGGGCTTGAAGCGGGTGACGCCCTCGCCCACCGCCAGCACCACACCGGAACATTCACCGCCCGGGATGAACGGCGTCCTGGGTTTGTGCTGGTGCAGGCCCTGGACCTGCAACATCTCGACAAAAGTGACGCAGGCCGCGCGCGGCTGGAGCAGCACCTGTCCCGGCCCGGGAACCGGGTCGGGGACGGTGCCGATCACAACGTCATGGTAGTCGCTGAATTCGCGACAGATCCAGGCGCGCATGGCGCTGGCTTACTCGGCGGCGTATTTCGCGATCTTGGACTTGAGCGTCTTGCGCATCACCCGCCGCATCATCGGCTCGAATTCCTCGAGCGTCATGGTCGGGTATTTGGGATCGAACGCCGGCATGTCGTACTTGTCGATGAATTCCTTGGTCTGCTCGTAGTACGGGCTGTCGATGAACTTGTCGCGCCGGTTCTTGTCGAGGCCGACGAACTCGTAATAATAATAGCCCTGAAAATCGGTGTGATTTTCCAGCATCCAGCGGTTCGCCTCGGAGATGAACGGCTTCAGGATCGCCGCCGCCACCGCGCCATGCGCGTAGGTGCCCAGCGTGTCGCCGATGTCGTGCAGCAGCGCGCAGACCACATATTCCTCATCCTTGCCGTCGCGGTGGGCGCGGGTCGCGGTCTGCAGGCTGTGGGTCAGGCGGTCGACCTGGAAGCCGCCGAAATCGCCGTCCAGCAGCTTCATGTGCTGGATGACCCGGTCGACGACGCCGCTCGCCATCTTCATGTATTCACGGCCGATGATTTCCCAATCCTCGGCGGTGCCTTCGTCCATGCGCGTGAACTGCGACAGTTCCTGAGTCTCTGAATGATCCGTCATATTTCCGTTCCCCGGCTGTTTCATGCGCCTGCTGTGAGGACGATCTTACCCTCGGCCTCGCGATTGACAAACAGGTTCAGGGCTTCCCTCGCCTGCTCCAGCGGCATACGACGCGATATATGGGGCTTCAGTTTGCCCTGGCGATACAAATCGACGATCTCCGTGATCGCCTGCTCGCTCTTCTCCGGCTCTTCCTGCTTGAATCGGCCATAGAACACGCCAACGATGGAGCAGCCCTTCAGCAAGGTCAGATTGACCGGCGCCGTCGGGATACGGCCGCTGGCGAAACCGACGACCAGAATGCGGCCGTTCCAGTTGATGCAGCGCAGCGCCTGGTCGAAATAGTCGCCGCCCACCGCGTCATAGATCACGTCGGCGCCCTTGCCGCCGGTCAGTTCCTTGACCGTTTCCTTGTACTCGCCCTCGGCATAGTTGATCAGGTGGTCGGCGCCCGACTCCCTGGCAATCTTCAGCTTGGCGTCGCTGGAGGCTGCGGCGATCACCGTCGCACCCAGCGCCTTGCCGATCTGAACGGCAGCCAGGCCGACGCCGCCCGCAGCGCCGAGCACCAGCAAGGTCTCGCCCTTGAGCAGATTCGCCCGGTGGACCAGCGCGTGATAGGAGGTGCCGAAATTGGTCAGAAAGCCGGCGGCCTCGGCGAAGTCCATGCCCGAGGGAAACTTCACGCAGCGATCGGCCGCGGCCACGATTTCTTCGCAGAAGCTGCCCCAGCTGGTGAGCGCCAGCACGTGATCGCCAACGGCGAACCCCGTCACGTCGTCGGCCACCTCGGTCACCACGCCGGCGGCCTCGCCGCCGGGAATGAACGGCATGGGCGGCTTGAACTGGTAGGTGCCCTTGATGATCAGCGTGTCCTGGAAGTTCACGCCGGCCGCGCGGACCTGCACGCGCACATGGCCCGGCTTCATCTCCGGCGCCGGCAGGTCGACCAGCTTCAGGACATCAGGTGTGCCGTATTCGTCGCACAGAACCGCTTTCATGACCGCTATCCCCGTTCAGTTTGGCATTCGGACGCCAAAATACATGCACGTGTGCACGTTGCAAGCTCATGCTCGCTGCGCCACCGATTCTCCGACTTCTGCCGCTTCCACCTCTTGCATTCGCTGCGGCTCTCAAGCATTATTGATCGGTCGACCAAATCACACGGGATCGCAATGGCGCGTGGTCCTCATCGTTGTTGCTCGGGGAAAAGTGAACCATGACCGAGACCATCACCCATCCACTTGCCATGAACGGCAAGGATCCCCGTAACCTGCGCGGCGATCCAATCACACCCGACCGCTACTACTCGCGCGAGTGGATGCAGAAGGAATGGGATCACCTGTGGACCAAGGTGTGGCACATCGCCGGCCGCGAGAATGAGCTCAAGGAACCGGGCGATTACATCGTGCACAATTTCATGCACGAATCCGTCATCATCGCGAAGCAGCAGGATGGCAGCCTGAAAGGCTTCTACAACGCCTGCGGTCACCGCGCCCAGAAGCTGGTGTGGGACAAGGGCTCGCAGGACAGCTGGACCTGCCCGTATCACGGCTGGGAATGGAGCATCGACGGCAGCCTGCTCGACGCCTGCGACCGCGACGACTTCCCGCAGGGCGACCCGGTCGGCAAGATCCGCCTGATCGAGGTGCGGGTCGACACCTGGGGCAGTTTCATCTGGTACACCATGGACGACGACGCGCCGCCGCTGCTGAAGTACCTGGAGCCATTGCCGGATATCTACAGGAACCACCCGTTCGAGACGCTGGTGCGCATCCGCCAGGTGCGCGTGGCGCTGAACTGCAACTGGAAGTTCGCGGGCGACAATTTCAACGAGTCCTACCACACCCGCACCGCCCATCCCCAGGTGCCGCCGGTGATCGACCAGGACCACTTCACCTCGCGCTACGAGATGTTCCCCATGGGCCATGCCCGGATCATCCAGATGGGCCGGCCGTCGCTGCGCGACCGGGTGCCCGAGGGCAAGGAACATCCCTACGAGGCCACGCTGCGCTTCTGGGGCATCGATCCCGCCCAATATCCGGACTACGAGACCATGGCCATGCAGGGCTGGCTGGACCTGAAGGCGGCCAAGCGCAAACTCTGGAAGGAAAAGGGCTTTGTGCAATACGAGAACATGACGGACGAGGATCTGACCGAAAGCCCGTTCGGCGTGCTGTTCCCGAACATCGCCTTCGGCGCGGCGCCCGACGGCATGTCGTTCTTCCGCTGGGAGCCGCATCCGAGTGACCCGGAGAAGTGCTATTTCGATTACTGGATGCTGGCCTATCCGATCGAGGGCAAGACCGATTACGTCCACCGGACCGCGTCGAAGCCCTACGAGTTCAAGGAAGGCGAGCTTGAGGTTCGCGACTACGACGGTGGCCGGGGCGTCATGGACCTGGAAGACACGGTGGTGTTCCAGGACTGGGGCCTGACCGAAGGCCAGCAGGCCGGCTGGCGCTCGCGCGGCTATCAGGAGCCTTACCTGGCCAACCAGGAAACCCGCGTGCGGCGTTTCCACGAAGTGCTGCACGACTACCTGGACGGCAAGCCGCCAGGACGCTGACCACAGCGCATCAGCCAGCGCTGATCGGGCGGGCGGGGCATGTCCTCGTCCGCCCGAGACTTGTTTGTGAAGATCGAAGTCAGGCCATAATCGCTTCGATCAGGCGCGGCCCCTTCCCGGCCAGCGCCTTGTCCAACTCCCGCGCCAGATCGTCTGCCGTATCGACCGCCACGGACGGCACGCCGAAGCCCTCGCCGATCTTCACCCAGTCGAGGAACGGCTTGTCGAGGCCGGCCATGGATTGTGCGATCGGGCCCGGCTCGGTGATTCCGGCGCGTTGCAGTTCCACGTTGAGGATGTTGTAGCTGCGGTTGGAGCCGATGACGGTCACCACGTCCAGATTCTCGCGGGCCTGGGTCCAGAACGCCTGCACCGAATAGGCGCCGCAACCGTCGGACTGAAAGTTGATCACTTTCCGGTCCGGACAGGCGATGGCCGCGCCCGTCGCCGCGCCAGGGCCCTCGCCGATGGCGCCGCCGGTCAGCATCAGGTGGGTAAAGCGCGGCGCATGGCGCGACGCCTCGAAATAATGGACGCCGACGGTCAGTGCCTCGTCCATCATGATGCAGTTCTCCGGCTGCTGCCGGGCGATGATCGCGGCGACCGACTGGGCATCGAGCGGACCGGACGGCATGTCCGGCCGGGTGCCGGATTCCGGTGCAATATCGCCGGGCGCGTTTACCTCGACGGCGAGCGCACCGAGCGCACCGAGCGTATCCTCGAGCGGTGACGCCAGGGTGATGGCCTGCGCCTCGGTGATGACATGGCTGGGAATGCCCGGATAGCCGAAGAACGCCACCGGCCGACGCGTGCCCGCGACGATGACGTGTTTGTAGCGCTGCAACAGCGCGATCGCCTCGTCGGGAAAATACGGGACCTTGGCCACATGAGGCAGGCCGCCGCCCCGCTCCATGCGGGCGAAGAAACTGTCGCAGAGCAGGTCGGCGTCGGTCGCGGCGGCAATGCGGCCGGCCAGTTCGATACCCTCGGCCGACAGACCCTCGGCGCCCAGCAGGATGGCGCATCGGCTGGTGGCCAGCGCCTTGGCGGCATGGATGACATTGCCCGACGAAAAGGTCTTCACCGGATCGGGCCGGCGCGCCGGGATTGCCGTTCCGGCATCGCCGAGCTGGGAATCATGGGCCACGGTCAAGGTGGCGACGCGGCCCCCGTTCTGCCTGGCGCCCTCGACCGCGCCGGCCAGGTCCATGGCCACGGTGGTCGCGCCCAGATTCTCCTTCACGTAGTCGCTGACCGTACGGGCGATCCATTCGATATGGGTGGCGAGCAGCGGGTCGGCCGGCAGGTGCCAGCTAGCATGTTCGCCGATGACATTCAGCACCGGCGTGAACGCCCGCTTGGCGTTGTGCAGGTTGGTGAGGCCGTTGGCGAGGCCGGGTCCCAGGTGAAGCAGGCACATGGCCGGGTTACGGGTCATGCGGCCATATCCGTCGGCCGCGCCGGTTGCCACGTTCTCGTGCAGGCACAGGATGCCGCGAATCCCCGGCACCGCGTCGAGCGCCAGTACCAGCGGCATCTCGGTGGTGCCCGGATTGGCGAAACAGACCTCGATGCCTTCGCTGATCGCGGCGGCGACCAGTGCTTCCGCACCGTTCATATGGCGGCTCCCCCTCGGATTGGAGGGCAGACTCTAGCGGGCAAGGCAGGACGGTCAACGGAATAAGCCCGCCGACACGGGGAGGAGTCGGCGGGCTCGCTCAGGAGACGTCATTGCTGACGTCACGGGGATCGCGGTGCGCTTGTCCTGCGGTAGGGGCGCTGGTGAGGGGGAGCGCATGACCCGTATCCGGTGTCATTCCCTCACCAGCGCGTCCCAGCCGGAACTTGCGAGTGGCTCTCAACTGAAGACAGATGTACTTCACCTGAGAATCGCTTGCAACACTTTTTTGCGATTCATTCTCATAATTTTGATGACTACAGCTTGTCGCCTTCAAGCGCCGGGTCGTCGACCACATCGGGCAGATAGCGCCCGACCACCGCCGCGCCCACGGCATCACCCCAGACATTGACCGAGGTGCGGAACCGGTCGAGGAACCAGTCGACCGTCAGCAGCAGGCCGATGCCCTCCAGCGGCAGGCCCACTGCATTCAGCACGATCACCATGGTGACCAGCCCGGCTTCCGGGATGCCCGCTGCGCCGATCGCCGCCAGCGTCGCGGTGATGACGATGATCACCTGATGCTCAAGGCCCAGCGGCACACCGTAGGCCTGGGCGATGAACATGGCGGCGCACGCCTCGTACAGCGCCGTACCGTTCATGTTGACGGTGGTGCCCAGGGGAATGACGAAGCGCACCGCGCGCGGGTCGACCCCCTCTTGCCGTGCGCATTCCAGGGTCAGCGGCATGGTTGCCGAGGAACTGGCGGTGCCGAAGGCGGTCAGCAGCGCGCGCAACAGCCCGGCGAGATAGCGCCAGCCCCGTCCGGCGACGAAGAACAGGATCAGCAACAGGACAACGAAGTGAATGGACAATGCCGACAGCACCGTGAGGACATGCAGGCCCACGGCACCTACCTCGGCCAGGAACCCGCCATGCAGTTGCGCCGTGCCCAGCCGGGCCGCCACCAGTGCAAAAATGCCCAGCGGCGCCAGATACATCAGCCAGACGACCAGCTTCATCATGGCCTCGTTGATGCCGTCGAAGAATTCGATGACATGCGCACCGCGCCGTCCCACGGTGGTCAGTGCAGCGCCAAGCAAGAGCGCGAACAGGATGAGGGGCAGCAGGTTCGTCTTGGCCGCCGCATC
The DNA here is from genome assembly GCF_039655875.1 of Emcibacter sp. SYSU 3D8. Lineage (NCBI taxonomy): Bacteria > Pseudomonadati > Pseudomonadota > Alphaproteobacteria > Emcibacterales > Emcibacteraceae > Emcibacter > Emcibacter sp. SYSU 3D8. Next base: position 91,341 of record NZ_JBBYXK010000005.1, read on the forward strand.
GACCAGATTCGGCTGGACGATCTGGAACAGGATATCGGTCGGCCCCATATCGGCCTTGGAAGCGACCTGCTCCGGGATGGTCCCGTCGCCAAGGGCAATGCCGACGCCCGGCTGGATGACGTTGACGACGATCAGGCCGATGACGACGGCGATGCAGGTCGTCACCAGGAAATAACCGACGGTCAGACCGCCGATCCGCCCCAGCTTCCTGATGTCGCCCAGCGCCGTGACGCCCGACAGCACGGCCGCAAAGATCAGCGGCACGATCAGCATCTTCAGCATGGTCAGGAAAAGGTCGCCCATCCATTTCAGCGACATGCCCGCCGCCGGCGAAAACCACCCGAGAAGGGCGCCCAGAACGACACCGGTGGCGATCGCATAAAGAATGATTTTGGCGTGCTTGTGGCCCACGTCGTTCCCCCGGTGCTGGTTTTGCGGCGGGTAACGAATGGCCTACCGCCGGTAATGTTCAGTGTAACGGCAGGCCGGGGCTGGTCAACGACTGCGGCTGGCGGTCGTCCGCCTTACAGGTGGCGCAAGGCATCCGGGTCGAATTCCAGACCCATCGACGCCAGCCCGTCTTCCAGGAAATCACCCAGCTGGGGCGTGCCGATCAGGTAATCGGCGGTGGCGTTGGTCGCTTCCTGCTTCGCGGTTTCCACCGCCTCTTCCCAATCCTCGGCATCGTAGGTGCCGCGGCCGACCCACATCAACGCGACCAGTTCATAGGCCGCGTCGTCGTCCAGATCCTCGATCGCCTCATGCAGTTCCTGGTAGGTGGGGTCGTCCGCAAAATCCTCGAGAATGATGCGCTCGCCGTCATCGGCTTCGTCCGATCCCGGATTTTCCTCGACGGGATCGACCTTCACGTCGAATTCTCGGGCCTTGACGATGATGTAGGAAACGACGCCGACGCTCAGTGATTCCATGGAACCCTCCAACCATGCACGTGACGGTAAATAGGTATACCGCGCAAAGGTTCCAGCCGGAACGCCTCAGATAATGGGGTCGTCCAGAAGATGGCTCCCGTCGCGGGATTCGACCTCGACTACCCACAGGTCCGGATCGAACTTCGCCTGTTTGGCGATGAAGGCGTCGGCCTCGTGGTCCGGGATCGGGTCCGGCCCCGTGGCGCGCAGCCACGCCCGGTTGCCATCCATGTCGACCGTGCGTTCGAACACGGTCGAGCCGATGCCGTGCTGATAGAGCTTGATCAGCACCGTGCCCGCCGTGTCGTCACCGTGGCGGACGACCATGGCGGGAATGGCGCTGATCTCGCACAGCCTGATATATGCCTGGACCCAGAATTTGGCGTTGAGGCGCGGCTGGCTCAGAGCTCGACCTCGTACAGCTTCTGGACCTGCGGCGCGCCGTCGACCACGCCGCCGAGGCGCGGCAGGACCGAGGCCACGTGCGGCGTATCGCGGTGCGCCTGGAGCGCCGCTTCGTTCTGGTAGATTTCGATCATGATGAACTCCAGCGGGTCCTCGGTGCGGAACAGCTTGTAGACCACCGTTTCCGGCTCGTTGGCTTCGACCACACCGCTCATGGTGCGGCCAACGGCGGCGAATTCCATTTCCTTGCCCGGTTTGACCCGAACCTTGACGATCTGTGCGAACATGATGCTTTCCTCCTGTCAGGCGTCGCTGATCTTCAGCAGCAGCTTGCCGTCGTGGCTGCCGCTGAACAGCTTGTTGAATACGTCCGGCGCATGCTCGAGGCCCTCACGGACGTCGACCTTGAACTTCAGCTTGCCGGCCTTGATCCAGTCGTTGATCTGCTCGTAGCCGGGCATGACCCGGTGGAAATAATCCGACACCAGCAACCCTTCCACGTGGGCGCGCTTGACCAGGATATTCCACATGTTGCGCGGACCGGGCGGCGGATTGTGGCTGTCATTGTAGGCCGAGATCATGCCGCAGATGGCGATGCGGGCGTGTAGCGCCATGTTGTCCATGGCCGCCTCGAGGGTCGGCCCGCCGACATTCTCGAAATAGACGTCGAAACCATCCGGGAAGTGTTTGCCGATCTCGCCCGACAGGTCTGTGGTCGCGCGATAGTCGATCGCCGCATCGAAGCCCAGTTCCTCGGTCAGCCAGCGGCATTTTTCCGCGCCGCCGGCGATGCCGACCACCTTGCACCCCTTGATCTTGCCCATCTGGCCGACCAGCGAGCCCACGCCGCCCGCCGCACCGGAGACCAGCAGATTCTCGCCATCCTTAAGCCGGCCGATCTCGAACAGACCGTAATAGGCGGTGGCGCCGACCGCGCCAAGCGGGTGCAGATAGGTGGTGAGATCATGCCCCCAGTCGACGGGCACGGGGCCGAGCATGCCCGGCTTGGCCACCACATAATCGGCCCAGGCGCCCAGGCCGGAGACGATCTGACCGACCGGATGGGCGTCGACGTTCGACTTGACCACCTTGCCGAGCACCACCGAGCGAACCGGCGAGCCTAGCGGAATTGGCGGCGCATAATTGCCGCCGGCATCCATCCAGCCGCGAATTGCCGGGTCCATTGCGGCATAGAGGATGCGGACCAGAAACTCGCCCGGACCCGGTTCGGGCACCGCGCTCTCGAGCCACTGGTAATCGCTTGCCTTCGGCTCGCCCTCGGGCCGCTGCACCAGCAGCCATTCACGATTGGTCTCGGCCATCACATCCTCCGCGAAAGTGTCCGCCATCAATACGGCCAACCCTCAATAAGGAACAGGCTTGCCGTTGTCGATGATCACGCGCTCCTCACCCAGCCAGATCGGCGAGCGGGCGAAATCGATGAACCGCGCCTCGTCCTCGACCGCCTCGGCCATGGCGGCCTGCGCCGCCGGGTCCTGCATCCGCTCCTGCAGGAACTCCAGGCTGGGCCACCATGCCTCGGCGACGCCGTCATAGGGCTCGGGCGCGCCGCGGTCGTCGACAAACAATTTGTTGAGCGGATTGTCGGAGGTGTGGGTCTGCACGTAGCGGACCATGCCGATGTGCTGCATCAGCCGCTGGCCGAGCCGGCCGTGGTTTTCGTACCAATAGCGCTGGAATTCCTCGCGGCTGAGATGGTCCTGCCGCCGCAGGCAGAAGGTGAGTTTGAGCATGACGTTCCCCGTTTGGCGTGTTGGCATTGGCTGCCAGTATGCGCCACTATGGCTTGAACCGTCATCAGGGGAGAGATCGATGGCAATGCCGAGCGAACGCAAGATTTTCCAGGACGCGTGGGTCGTCGACGACCTCATGGCCGCCTGCAACCGCTGGATCAAGTTCTACGGCGTCGGGCCGTTCTACATCACCCAGAACCTCACCATCGGCAACGTGCAGTACCGCGGCGCGCCGGGCGAGTTGCGCATGTCGGTTGCCCTGGCGCAGGCCGGCGACGTGCAGATCGAGCTGATCGAACAGCACAGCGACAGCAACAGCGCCTACCGCGACATGTACGCGAAGGGCCAGCACGGCTTCCACCATTGCTGCGTCTGGAGCAGCGACTACGATTCCGACATGAAAGCCTATCCGGCCGCCGGCTATCCGGCGACGACCTATGGCGGCGGCGACGGCAGCGCGCCGCGTTTCGCCTATTTCGACGCGCGCAAGGACTTCGACATCTTCCTCGAGATCGTCGAGCCCAACGACGCGATCCGCGCCTCGTTCAAACGGGTCGCCGATGCCGCCGCCACCTGGGACGGCAAGACCGACCCGATCCGCATCAACCAGCCGGACGGCAGCTACACGGTTCCCTGAAGGAGACGGTCATGAATCTCGGCAGGCGCTCGGTCTGGGCAGGACTCGACGGCTACACCGCCAAGGAAGCCGCCGGCTTTGCCCGTCGGCTGGAGGACTGGGGCTACGGCACGCTGTGGATTCCCGAAGGCCTGGGCCGCGAACCACTGTCGCTGGCGGCCTGGCTGCTGGCGAACACGAGGACGCTGACGATCGCCACCGGCATCACCAACATCTACGGCCGGGACGCGCGCACCGCGAAAGTGGCGCAGATGGCGCTCAACGAGCAGTCGGGCGGACGGTTCCTGCTGGGACTGGGCGTGTCGCACAAGCCGCTGGTGGAGGGCTTCCGGGGCCACAGCTATGGCAAGCCCATCGCGGCGATGACCGGCTATCTCGGCGCCATGGCGCAGGTCCAGTACATGGCGCCCGCGCCGGCCGCGACGCCAAAGACGGTGATCGCGGCGCTGGGCCCGAAGATGCTGGAAGTGGCGCGCGACAAGGCCGACGGCGCCCATCCCTACCTCGTCACGCCGGAGCATACCGCCGGGGCGCGGCGTATCCTGGGTGCCGGCAAGCTGCTGTGCCCGGAACAGAAGGTGGTGCTGGAGACCGATCCGGCGAAGGCCCGGGAGATCGCCCGAAAAGGCATCGCCATCTACCTGGACCTGCCGAACTACCGCAACAACCTGGTGCGGCTGGGTTTCTCGGACGCCGACCTGGACAAGGGCGGCTCGGACACGCTGGTGGACGCGATCGTGGCGTGGGGCGACGCGTCGGCGATCAACGAGCGCATCGAGGCCCATCTGGACGCCGGTGCCGATCAGGTCTGCATCCAGGCGCTGAGCGACGATGGACGGGCGGATGAAAAGGCACTCGCGGCACTGGCCAAGGGCTGATCGCAAGCCGGCGCGTCGTTCCCGCCCGGCCATGCGGGCGGTGATGGGCGGAGGCTACTTGCCGCGCCGGTAATCGACGGTGGTGCCGGGCGATTGCCGGAATGGCTCGCGGAGCAGGATCATGTCGGGTGGCTCATGCTCATCCTGCTTGGCCGTCTGCTGATCGCTGCCGTGTTCGGTGACGGGCTGCGATTGCATGGTCCCCGTCTGCGCGGTGCCTTTGTCGTCCGCGTCGCCGGTGAAACGCTTGCCCTGGGCGTATGCCGCCGTGGCCGTCAGCGCCAATCCCAGCACGCTCGCGAGCATGAACAGGCGGCGTGCGGTCGAATCGGCGTTCATGGCGTCGTCCTCAGGCAGTTCGGTCCCATCGGGAGAGAGTGAGATGCGTCGGTTGAACGGCACATGAACGCGTCCGCCGTCAAATCCGGCGTTCCATGCCGGCCCAGTAGGGCTCGCGCAGCTTGCGCTTGAATATCTTGCCGGAATCCTCGCGCGGCAACTCAGCGGCGAACTCGATCACCCTCGGCACCTTGTACCCGGCCAGCCGGTCGCGCAGGAACGCCTTGATGCTGCCGGCATCGAGCGCGCCTTCCCGCTCCGCTTCCACATAGGCGCACAGGGTTTCGCCAAATTCCGCATCGGGAATGCCGAACACGGCGCAGTCGCGCACGCCCGGCATGGTGATCAGCGTTGCCTCGACCTCGGCCGGATAGATGTTCACGCCACCGGAGATCACCATCTCGATCTTGCGGTCGCAGAGGAACAGATAGCCATCCTCGTCCAGGTAGCCGATGTCGCCGATGCAGACCAGGTCATTGCGGCCGATCTCGCCGCGCTTCTCGTCCAGGCCGTGATAGGTGAAGTCGGGCATGCCCTCCATCCACACATAGACTTCGCCGATCTCGCCCGGCGGCAGTTCCTTGCCGTCTTCGTCGAAGATGCCGATACGGGCGCCGGTGATGGCCTTGCCGACAGTGCCGGGCTTGCGCAGGGCATCGTCGCTGTTCGCCGTGGTGATCAGGCCGATCTCGGTGCCGCCGAAATATTCGTTGATGACGGGGCCAAGCCACTCGATCATCTGCCGCTTCACCTCGGGCGAGCATGGCGCGGCGCCGTGGGTGATCCATTCCAGCGACGACGTGTCGTAGCGCGCCTTGACCTCGTCGGGCAGCGCCAGCAGGCGCACGAACATGGTCGGCACCATTACCGCGTGGGTAATCCGGTGGCGTTCGACCTGGCGCAGGAAGTCCTCGGCCTCGAACCGGGGCTGCAGCACCGTATAGGCGCCCATCCCGGCCGCCGCGCTGGCATAACCGTTGGGCGCGGAATGGTACATGGGACCGGTGACCAGCACCCGGTGATCGGTACCGGTGAAGCCCCAGGCTTCGGATGCGGTGCGGATCATCAGCCCCATGACCTGCTGGAGGTCGATGACGCCGCGCTTGACGCCCTTGGGCTTGCCGGTGGTGCCCGAGGTGTAGAACATGGCGCCGCGCGAGGCCATCGACGGGTTCGCCATGGGCGGCAACGACACCATCCAGTCGTCCCAGCTGGTCATTCCCGCGGGAACAGCCGCCTGCGCGGCGGAAACGCCATAGGCAGCGGCCACTTCAGGCGGCGTCGCGACGACGACGACATCGACCCCTGCGGGCACCGCCCCGTCGACCTGCGGAAGCAGATCGGCGTGGATGACCAGCGCCCGCGCCTGCGAATCGCGCAGGATGTAGCCCACCTCCTCGCCCTTGAAATGCCAGTTGATCGGCACTGCATAGGCACCGGCGAAGGTCGCGCCCCGGCTGGCCTCGAAGAAGGTGAAATCGTTGCGGAGCATGACCGCCACGCCGCTGTCGGACCCAACTCCCATGGCCTGAAAGCCCGACGCCGCGCGCAGCGCGTTCTCGGTGATCATATCGTGCGGCCGTGCGCGCTCGCCGCTGTAAATCGCCGTCATCCTGTCATCCCGTTCGACTTCCCTATGGTTCTGATAGGCGAAAGCATGCCGCTTTCCAAGCCGCATCGACCGGAGCGCAGCGAAAAGTTACCATACGGGAACTCAGGTTGGGGAACGGGCCCCATCGGCAGCCATGTACCGCGCCTGCCGGCACGCCTGGAATTGAAGCGGCGGCCGATTTGATACCTCTTGTCTTTCCAAGTTCCATTCAAAGGGGTTATCTGGAAACGGGACACACAAGCAGCGGGGAAAGCCATGGAAGACTCGACGCCCATCATTGTCGGCGCCGGCCAGTTCACCGAAAAGGGCGTCGCCCCGGATCAGGCTCATCCTCCCATGGGGATCGCCGCCGAAGCGGCCAAGGCCGCCATGGCGGACACGGGCCTTGGCGCGGCGCTGGCGCCGCATATCTGCACCCTGGCGATGATCCGCATCTTCCCCGATTCGACCAATCGTCCACGCGTGACCCATGGCTTCGGCCGTGCCGAGAATCCGCCGCGCGCCGTCGCCCGGCGCATCGGCGCCAATCCACGCAACGCCATCTACACCCAGGTCGGCGGCAATACGCCGCAGAAGCTGGTCAGCGAGATGTGCGAGCGGATCGCCTCCGGCGAGGTCGGCATGGCGCTGATTGCCGGCGCCGAGGCCATCCAGACCACCAAGGACGCCATGCGCCTCGGCATCACGCTGGACTGGCAGGAAGAGGACGAAGGTTCGCTGGAGGACCGGGGCATTGGCGCCAACTTCGTCACGCCGCACGAATTCGCGCACGGCATCGGCATCCCGGTCCAGACCTATCCGCTGTTCGAGAACGTCATTCGCGGCAGGCAGGGGCACAGCATCGAGCAGCACCTGAAGGCCATGGGCGCGCTGTTCGCGCCCTTCACACGGGTCGCGGCCAACAATCCCTATGCGTTCTATGGCACCGAACGGACGGCTGCGGAATTGGCCAATCCGGGCGGATCGAACCGATTTATCAGCTTTCCCTATCCGCGCTGGATGAACGCCATGGACGGCGTGAACCAGGGTTCGGCGGCGATCATGACGTCGGTGGGCAAAGCGCGCGAACTGGGCATTCCACAGGACAAGTGGGTGTTCATCCACGGCGTCGGCGAAGCGGTCGAGAAGCTGATCAGCTTCCGCCAGCGGCTGGACCGGGCGCCCGCCATGAAACTGAGTGGCCACAAGGCGCTCGACATGGCGGGGATCGGCCTGGACGACATCAGCTTCATCGACCTGTACAGCTGCTTTCCATCGGCGGTCGAGGTGGCCTGTGACGAACTGGGCCTTGCCTATGACGACCCGCGCGGCCTGACGGTGACCGGCGGTCTTCCCTTCTTTGGCGGACCGGGCAATTCCTATTCGCTGAACGCCATCGCCGCCATGCTGCCGAAGCTGCGCGCCAAACCCGGGTCCTTTGGCCTGGTCGGCGCCAATGGCGGCTATCTCAGCAAGCAGGGCACCGGGATCTACTCGACCACGCCGACCAGGGGGAACTGGGCACGGGAAAATCCGGGTTCGTATCAGGGCGAGATCGATTCCCTGCCGGATATGCCCTTCACCGAGACACCCTCGGGCAACGGGACCATCGAGACCTATACGGTTGCTTTCGGCAGGACGGGACCGGAGCGCGGCATCATCGTGGGCCGGCAAGCGGATGGCGTGCGGTTCATCGCCAACACGCCGGCAGATGCCGCGACGCTGAACGGGCTGATGGATGTGGACAGCCTTGGCAGGCCCGGGACGATACGCCATGCCGACGGCCGGAATACTTTCGTTCCGGCTTGATCTTGCGCAAAGTGACGGGGCGCACTTGCTCATAGGATGCAGACCATGAACAGAACAATGTCGATACTCGCTGCCGTTCTCGCCCTGGCCTCCAGTCATGCCCTGGCGGCCGACTCATCCGAAGCCGGCGATCCGCCAATTCCCGGTGCGTCCTATTCCCCGGCGGAACAGGGCGCCGACCTGGCGCAGATGTGGTGCAATGCCTGTCATGTCACCGGCACGAGCGCCAACGAGAGCGCCATGGACGCGGCACCGCCCTTCAAGATGCTGGCGCCGATGGTCACCACGAATCCGGACCATTACCGGACCTTCCTCACCAGGCCACACGGCTCCATGAAGGAAATCACCCTGAGCCGCGACGAGATCGAGGCGGTTCTCGCCTATATCTCGTCGCTTGACGAGCCTGCAGGCAACTAGCCGCGGGTCTCAGAACGCCCGCGCCTGCGCCTTCGCCGCGAACTGGTTGGCGATGGCGAAGAAGCCGTCAACGGTTTCGTCGATGATCTGCTTCACCGGCTTCACCTCGTGGATCAGGCCGATGCCCTGACCGGCGAGGCCAAGGCTTGCTTCCATGTCGCCGCCGAAATAGAGGTCGAGGACCGAGCCGAAACCCTTGGATCGCTCCATGATGCCCGCCTCGGCGATCGCCATCGATCGCTCGGTCTTGAGCGCACGCACGCAGGGCGTTGATTTCTTGTTCAGCACCACGGTACCGGTTTCGTCACCGTCGACGATGGCGTTCTTGAAGTTCCTGTGCACCGGGCTTTCCACCGAGCTGACGAAGCGGGTGCCCATCTGGATGCCTTCGGCGCCCGACGCGAACGCCGCTGCCATGCCGCGCCCATCGACGATGGCGCCAGCGGCAACCATGGGGATGTCGCTCTTTTCGCGGATGCTCTGCAGCAGCACGGCGAGCGACACTTCCTCGGGGTTCTTGTAACCTCCGCCCTCGGCGCCTTCGACTACCAGACCGTCGACGCCGGCATCGACCGCCTTCATGGCCATCGCCGCCGTCGGCACCGCGTGATAGACGGTCAGGCCGCCCTTCTTCAGCTTGTCGATATATTTGGCCGGGCTGCCGGCCGATGTGGTGACGAACTTCACGCCTTCGTCGATCACCATGTCGACCATTCGCTCATCGCGCAGGAACAGCAGCGCCAGGTTCACGCCGAACGGCTTGTCGGTGAGAGTCCGCATCTTCCGGATCTCTTCCATGCACTGATCGATCTCGCCCGACGAGGTCTCGATGATGCCCAGCGCCCCGGCGTTGGATACGGCAGAGGCGAGCTGCGACCGGGCGATCCATCCCATGGGCGACTGGATGATCGGGTATTTGGTGCCGAGATGGTCGAGAACGCGGTTCATGGCGGCTTCCCTGTTATTGGTCGGACTGAGTGAATTTGTCTGGGCTTTTTTTAGAGCGCCTATCGTGCATAGTGAGCAGGCCAAATCAACGGGGAACAGTCACGCATGAAGGCTTTATTCGACATCTCGGGCAAAGTCGCCCTGGTAACCGGCGGCTCGAGCGGCATCGGCAAGATGATCGCCGCCGGCTTTGCAGCCAATGGCGCCAAGACCTACATCGCCTCGCGCAAACTGGACGTCTGCGAGGAAGTCGCGGCCGAGCTTTCCCGGACCGGCACCTGCATCCCGCTGCGGGCCGACCTGTCGTCTCATGCCGGAATTGTCGCGCTGGCCGACCGCATGAAGGAGCTTGAGCCGAAGCTGGACGTGCTGGTGAACAATTCAGGCGCTGCCTGGGGCGCGCCGTTTGACGAATTTCCCGAGGCCGGCTGGGACAAGGTTTACGCCATGAACGTCAAGGCGCCGTTCTTCCTCATCCAGCAGCTGCGCGGCGCCCTCAAGGCAGCCGCCAGCGCCGAGCGCCCGTCCAAGGTGATCAACATCGCCTCGATCAACGGTCTGACCGTGCCCGACATGGACACCTATTCCTATTCGTCGTCCAAGGCGGCGCTGATTCACCTGACGCGTGTGCTGGCGAAGGCGCTGGCCAGGGATCACATCCGGGTCAACGCCATCGCGCCCGGCCCCTTCCCCAGCAAGATGATGGCCGAGACCATCGAGAAGACCCGCGACAAGATCCTGGCGCGGGTGCCGGCGAACCGGCTGGGCGAGCCCGAGGACGCGGCCGGAGTCGCCATCTTCCTTGCCTCGCGGGCGAGCGATTACGTTCACGGCGCCGTCATCCCGATGGATGGCGGCTCATCGACCACGGTGTAGTCAAGATGGACCTGAGCTTCAGCCCCGAGGACATGGCGTTTCGTGACGAGGTGCGCCGGTTCCTCGACGACAACCTGACCGACGACCTGCGCTACGCGGCGCAGACGCAAACCGCCATTTTCGCCGAATTCGAGCCCACCATGCGCTGGCACAAGGTGCTGCACAGACAGGGCTGGATCGCGCCGTCCTGGCCGAAGGAGCATGGCGGCACCGGCTGGACCATCCCGCAACGCTACCTGTTCAACAAGGAAATGACCGAGGCCCACGCGCCCAAGCCGCTGCCGAACGGGCTGGGCATGGTCGGGCCGGTGATCATCAAGTTCGGCACGCCGGCGCAACAGCAGCAATATCTGCCGCGCATCCTGTCGGGCGACGATTACTGGGCGCAGGGCTATTCGGAACCGGGCGCCGGCTCCGATCTGTCGTCCCTGCGCACCAAGGCCGTGAGCGATGGCGACCACTACGTCATCAATGGCTCGAAGATCTGGACCACCTATGCGCAATTTGCCCAGCGCATGTTCTGCCTTGTGCGCACCAGCGACCAGGGCAAGCAGCAACAGGGCATCTCGTTCCTGTTGTTCGATATGGACACACCCGGCATCACGGTGGAGCCGATCATCACCCTGGGCGGCGACCACGAGGTGAACCAGGTTTTCTTCGACGATGTGCGGGTGCCCAAATCCGGCCTGATCGGCGAGGAGAACATGGGCTGGACCTATGCCAAATACCTGTTGGAGTGGGAACGCGGCGCCGGCGCCTGGGCGCCGCGCCTGATCGCCGACCTGAAGCAGTTGCGCCACATGGCGGCCAATGAACGCTCGGACGGCAACCGCCTCGCCGACGACCGGACCTTCGCGGCCATGCTCGATGCGGTCGAGGTGGAACTGATGGCGCTGGAGATGATAGAACTGCGCATCATGTCGGTGCTGTCAAAAGGCGGCTCGCCTGGTCCCGAGGCATCGATGATCAAGGTGCGCGGCTCCGAGGCCATGCAGAAGGTGACAACGCTGACCATGGAAGCGGTCGGCTACTATGCTGCGCCGTTTACGATCCACGACGCGCGCCAGCACAACCAGCAGTCGATCGGACCCGACTACGCCGCGCCCGCCGCGCCGCACTACCTCAATGCCCGGGCCGGTTCGATCTATGCCGGCACCAATGAAGTGCAGCGGGACATCATGGCCAAGATGGTGCTCGGTCTCTGACCCAGGAGGCAAATATTCAAGCCTGCCCAAATTCCCTATGCGACAGGCGGGCTTGGCTTTATGCTCTGGCGATTATGAACAGCTCCGATCGAACCGTGACAACTCAGGACAACGACGCCACGACGCGCGATGCGCGCCGGCACCAGACCAAGAAAAGCATCGCGACCCGGAACAGTATCCTGGACGCAACCATCCAGTGCTTCCTGGAACTTGGCTACCATCGCACCACGACCACGGAAATCGCGAAGCGGGCCCGCGTGACGCGCGGCGCGGTTCAATATTATTTCCCCACCACGCCCGATGTGCTGCGCGCGTCCATCGACCACATGATCGACCAGTGGATCGAAACCTATGCCGATGAGCTGCGCAGGATGCCGGCGTCGGAGAAGCGGCTGCAGGGCGGCGTCGACATTTACTGGCGCTTCGTCCAGAACCCGCTGTTTGTCGCCTGGCAGGAATTGCAGGCGGCTGGCCGCACGGACCCTGAACTCGCAGAGATCGTCAAGGACGCCGGCAAGCGCTATGACGAGCGCCGGCTGGAGTTGGGCCGCGAGGTCTATGGCGAGGTTGCCAGCGTCGAGGATCCCAATTTCGCCGTCGCCCGCGACCTGCTGCGGGTGTCGCTGGAAGGCCTGTCGGTTGCCGAGTTCGGTCACGACAAGGACAAGCGGCAACAGGCGGTCATCGACCTGCTCAAGCGCATCATGGGCCGGATGATTGGCGGGAAGTAAGGACTTTCCCCTCTAACTTTAATCGCCATCTCCACGCACGCGGGAATGACGACTGGAGGTGGGAGCGCCGCTACTACCCCTTCAACCGCGCATAGGCCGAATATTTCGGATTATCGACGCCCAGGTTCTCGACGGCGACCTGGCGCAGATGCTCGAGCAGGGCGGGATCGTCCAGGCTGAACTTACCGTTGCGGATGTCCTCGCACAATTCGCGGTTGAGCGTCTCCCGGTCGCCGTCATGGCCCAGCAACGTCATCAGCCGCTCGCGCTGCGCCTGCTCGATCTCCGGCGACTGGCCGATCTCGCGGCGGACCGAGGCGATGACGTTGGCGGCGACGCGGGCGTGGAAGTTCAGGTGGCCGGTGACAGCGGGCATCACCTTGTCGCGCAGGAATTCCTCGACGGCTTCGAGCATCTCGTCGGCGGTGGGACGGTCGGGACGCATCAGCTTTTCCCCAGCAGGATCATCAGGTCGGCCTCGCATTCGGACGAGCGGCGGCCGATGGCCGGACGCTCGACAGAACGATCATGGCCGGTGAGGTGGGTGAACGCCATGGAGCGGCAGGTGATGCCCCATCTGAGACTCCCGAAGATTTCCCAGAACTTCACGCGATCCGGGTCGACCTTCACGCCGGAGACCGCCTCGTAACCCTCGAACATGTCCTCGCGCCGGCCGAAGCCGCCGACCGGCTTGTCGATCTTGCCGAAGCGCCACGAATTGATGCAGATCCAGGCCAGGTCCTCCATGGGATCGCCGAAATGGGCGATTTCCCAGTCGAGGATCGTGCGCAGGCCTTCCGGTCCCCAGATGATGTTGCCGTTGCGGAAGTCGCCGTGCACCAGTGTCACGCGGTCGCGCGAAGGTACCCGCTCCTTCAGCCAGCGCAGCGCGTAGTCGAACACCGGGGACGGCGACCATTCGAGGAAATATTTCTCGTAGGCGTTCCAGGTGTTCTGCCATTGCTGCTGCGGCGTGATCTCCTCGAGGAAATCCAGCTCGTCCATCGGCACCTGGTGGATCGAGGCGGCAGCCTCGCCGCTCTGCCTGGCCATCTTCGGGCGCGCATCGGCGTAAAGATCGTCGCGCAGGACGCGGGGCGCCAGCGTCTCGCCGGCGATGCGGTCCATGACGAAGCCGACGCCCAGCCCGTCCGCTTCCTGCAGCACATAGCGCACCCGGGGCGCCTTCACGCCGTGTGCATGACAGATCTGGATCAGCCGCGCCTCACGCACCTGACCAATGGCCGTCGATCGGCTTTCCGGGACGCCGCCCGGCGCACGGCGCAGGATCAGTTGCTGAACGCCCTCGGCTGTCGGCGCGTCGAACGACCAGGTTTCCTGGGACGCGCCGGCCGAGAGCCGCTTCAGGTCGGCGATCCCCGTCGCCGACAAATATTTCCGTGTCGCGGCATCCAATGCCGTCTCGATGCTACCACCCGCCATCAGTCAGCCACTTCTCCACCATCCAAAGTCTGTCCGAGCCAAAGAAGGGCTCGCCGTCCACGATGATATAGGGCGAGCCGAACACGCCCTGCTCCATCGCCTCTTCCGTGTGGCGCTTGTACCGCGCCTTCATATCCGGGTCGTCAGCGCTGGTCCGATATGCCCCCACGTCGAGCCCCAGTTTCCCGACCTCCGCGGCGATCCAGTCAGGATCGCATGCATTGGTCGCCTCGCAATAGAGCGCATGGTAAATGCGCAGGGCAAGCTGCTTCGCCGCTGCCTCGTCACGGTCGGCCGCCCAGTAGAATGCGCGGCCCGCCACCGCTGCGTTGGCGCTGCGCATGTCGGCGACGTTCCAGGGAGCGATGCCGTGAAGCCGAGCCAGGCGCGGCACGTCATGTTTGAAATATTCGCCCTTGATGGGATAGGCGACCATCGGCCGGTCGAAGCCCGTCGCCACCGCGACCGTCCGGAGATTGAACGGCCGCCAGCGTACGGCGCGCCCGTGCTTTTCGGCAATCGCATCGATCTGCCTCGCCGTAAAAAATCCGAACGGCGAGATGAAGTCGAAATAGAAATCGATAGGCGTATTGATCGCTGCCTCCCCGGGCCGGCCGCCATCCTGTAGCACGTTTGCATCATTGCAAGAATATTCTGCAACACAGGCGGCGGCGCACCTTGTCAGAGCACCGGGTGGCACCTACAACAACGCCTGACGACCGCCGGAATTTCAACATTGTCGAAAGTACTCACCGCCGCTCCCGCAGCCGCTCCTTCCAAGGGGCTGGCGGTGACGTATACGGGTGGGTACCGCTGGTACGTGCTGGGTCTGCTGACCGTGGTGTTCTCGTTCAGCCACATGGACCGCAACATCATTGCGATCCTGCTGAACTCCATCGCCATCGACCTGAAGCTCACCGACTGGGAAGCAGGCGCCATTTCGGGCCTGGCCTTCACTATCACCTACATCACCCTGGGCGTGCCGCTTGCCTGGGCGGCTGACCGGGGCAAGCGCAAGCGCATCATTTCGGCATCGCTGGCGCTTTGGAGCCTGATGACGGCGCTGTGCGGCGCCACCCACAATATGTGGCAAATGTTCCTGGCGCGGATGGGCGTGGGCATCGGCGAGGCCGGCTGCGTTCCTGCCTCCCAGTCGATCATCGCCGACTATTTTCCCAGGGAACGCCGCGCCTTTGCGCTCGCCATCTTCGGCCTTGGCATCCCGATCGGTTCGTTGGCGGGCTACGCGCTCGGCGGCATCATCAACGACGCCTATGGCTGGCGCGCGGCCCTGGTCATCGTGGGCGCGCCCGGCCTGCTCGTCGCGCTATTGCTGCAGCGGACACTGCGGGAGCCGCCGCGCGGCTTCTCCGATCGCCATGACGCGCCTCCCGACGAGCCGTTGCCGACATTCGGCGAGGTGGTACGATTTATTGTCAACCGCTGGTCGCTGCTGCACCTGTTCGCCGGCACGTCGCTGATCGTGTTTGGCGGCGCCGTCTCGCAAACCTGGATTCCGGCATTCTTCGAGCGATCCCATGGGCTGAGGTCGAGCCAGATCGGCGTCTGGCTGGCGCCTTCCATCGTTCTTGGCGGCGGCATCGGCGTATTGCTGGGCGGCTGGCTGGCCGACAAGCTCGCGAAGCGTGACCCGCGCTGGTACGTCTGGATTCCGGGCATCGCCATGATCCCCGCCGTACCGATCGCCGCGCTGGTGCTGCTGCTGCCGGCGACGATCTATCAGGTGCTCGGCATTCCAGTGCACAGCTACGTCATCTCGATCGCGCTGATGGCGATCCCGGGCGCCGCCTATACCTGCTATGTCGGCCCGGTCAACGCGGTGATCCAGCTGATCGTGAGCCTGCGCATGCGCGCCACGGCCATCGCGGTGTTCCTGATGATCACCAACCTGGTCGGCATGGGCCTCGGCCCGTTCCTCGTGGGCATGGTCAGCGACTTCATGGTCTCGCGCTTTGGCCACGAATCGCTGCGCTATTCGATGCTCGTTTTCCTGTTCATCTATGTCTGGGCGGCGTTCCACTTCTTTCGCGCGGGCAAGTATCTGCGTGAAGATCTGGGAGCGCAGTACAGGTAGCAGTCGACCGTTTCGCGGGCCGCTGCTATCACGGCTGCCATGAGCGAGGTCGAAACCCCATCCGGCAAGAACGCGGCGAGCGAGAATTTTCCCGTCGGCTCCTTCCTGCTGCCCAAGGCGCTACGGCCGCATGTGGCGGTCTTTTACGCATTCGCCCGCGCAATCGACGACGTGGCGGACAATCCGTCCCTCGCGCCCGGCGACAAGATGGCAAGGCTGGACGGATTCGCCGCGGCGGTTCGCGGCGAGACCGATGAGGCGGCCTATGCCAAGGGACATGCGATCCGGCGCAGCAACCAGCAGACCGGCGTCACCGAAAAGCACTGCCTCGACCTGATCTCGGCATTCAAGCAGGACGCGGTGAAGAGCCGATACGAGAGCTGGGACGACCTGATCGACTATTGCGACCGGTCGGCCTCGCCCGTCGGCCGCTACCTGCTCGACCTGCACGGCGAGGACAAGGCCGGCTATGGCCGGTCCGACGCGCTGTGCAATGCGCTGCAGGTCATCAACCATCTCCAGGACTGCGCCGACGATTATGCCGAGATGGACCGCGTCTATCTGCCCCAGGCGTGGCTGCGCGAGGCCGGAGCGGCGACCGAGGACCTGGCCAGGCCGGTCACGACACCCGGCCTTCGCCGGGTGATGGATCAATGCCTCGATGGCACCGAGGCGCTGCTCAGGGACGCCCGGCGGCTGCCGGGCGTGCTGGCAAGCCGCCGGCTCGCTCTCGAATCGGCCGTCATCGTCCGCATTGCCGACCGTTTGACGCTGCGCCTGATGCGCGAGGATCCGATCTCCACGCGTGTTGCGCTGAGCAAGCCTGCGGCCATGGGTTGCACCGTGTCGGGGTTGCTCGACGTCGTACTGGGCCGCAGGCGGTGATGCTGGCGGCGCTGGGCGTCCTGACGCTCGCCATCTGGGCCTGGCTGCTGCTGTTCCACCACCGCTTCTGGCGCGCCGACCAGCGCCTGCCGGAAGCGGCAGGGCGAAGCCGCTGGCCGTCGGTGATCGCCATCGTGCCCGCACGCAACGAGGCGGCGACCATCGCCGACTGCGTCAAGGCGATAACTCTTCAGACCTATGCCGGCGACCTGACGGTCGTGGTTGTCGACGATTCGAGCACCGACGGCACCGGCGACATCGCCCGGGCCGCCGGCGGCAACGTGCGGGTCGTCTCGGGCGAACAGCTGCCTCCAGGCTGGAGCGGCAAGCTCTGGGCGCTCGAGACCGGCCTGAGGCACACCAACGCATTGCCGGGCGACTATGTCTGGTTCACCGACGCCGACATTGTCCACGCACCCGGCGTGCTGAGCGACCTGGCCGGCTTTGCCGAGGAGCAGCGGCTGGAGATGGTGTCGCTGATGGCCCGGCTCCACTGCTCCCACTTCTGGGAGCGTCTGCTGGTGCCGGCCTTCGTGTTCTTCTTCCAGATGCTCTACCCCTTCCCCGCCGTGAACGATCCCGCATCGAAGATTGCCGGAGCGGCGGGCGGCTGCGTGCTACTGCGCCGGGACGCGCTCGCGCGGATCGGCGGTATCGGCGCGATTCGCGGCGCGCTGATCGACGACTGCTCGCTGGCGGCCGCTGTGAAACGGTCGGGCGGTCCGATCTGGCTGGGACTGGCCGATGGCACGCGCAGCCTTCGCGTATCTCCCGCGTTGCGGGATCTGTGGCAGATGGTGTCGCGGACCGCCTTTACGCAATTGCGATATTCGGCCCTGTTGCTGGCAGGGACCCTCGCCGGGCTGCTGATGACATTTCTGGGGCCGCCATTACTGGTGATTTCGTGGCCGATTCACCACAATCTGACGGCCTGCGCAGCCGGGCTGGCGGCCTGGGCGATCATGGCCGGCGCATACTGGCCAACGCTGCGCGATTACGGCAGGACGGCGCCCGAGACGCTCCTGCTGCCCATTACAGCCGCGCTCTACGGCGCCATGACCCTGGATTCCGCGCTCAATTACTGGCGCGGCACGGCCAGCAACTGGAAGGGCCGGCAGTACCAAAAAGGACACACCTGATGGACGATTCACCAATGCAATGACAATGCGTTGGTGTCTGGACGATGATCGACTACCATATGTGGAATATGTTGCGAGCATCAGGCGTTTAGTGGCGCATATGACTATGCAAAGCGGCCGGGGCAGTGTAACCCGTCCCCTTCCACGAACCATGACCACCAACGACTTGGACAAATGGCGTTAAAGACCCCGCTACTCGACAGGATCGTCACTCCGGAAATTCTGCGTTCCCTTAATCCGGGTCAGCTTCGGCAGGTCGCCGACGAGCTTCGGGCGGAAATCATCGACGCAGCGTCGCAGACCGGCGGCCATTTTGGCGCGGGCCTCGGTGTCGTCGAATTGACTGTTGCGCTGCACTATGTCTTCGCCACGCCGGATGACCGGATCATCTGGGACGTGAGCCATCAGGCGTACCCCCACAAGATCCTGACCGGACGCCGCGACCGGATCCGCTCCATTCGCCAGAAGGGTGGCCTGTACGGGTTCACCAAGCGCAGCGAAAGCGCATACGACCCGTTCGGCGCCGCGCACAGCTCCACGTCAATTTCCGCCGCGCTGGGCATGGCTGTGGCGCGCGACATGAAGGGCGGCGACAACAATGTCATCGCCATAATCGGTGACGGCGCCATGAGCGCCGGCATGGCCTACGAGGCGATGAACAACGCCGGCGCGCTGAACTCGCGCCTGCTGGTGGTGCTCAACGACAACGCCATGTCGATCGCACCCGCAGTCGGCGCGCTGAGCCATTATCTTGCGCGGATCGTCGCGGACAACCCGCTGATGTCGCTGGACGCCATCAAGGAGCGGCTCGAAGCCGCCTTTCCGGTAGACTTCGCCACTGCCCAGGCCCGTGCCCAGAGCTACGCCGAAAGCGGGTTGGGCAACGGCACCATGTTCGAAAACCTGGGCTTCACCTATGTGGGACCGGTCGACGGCCATGACGTGGAACATCTGGTCACGGTGCTCGACCGCATCCGCGATAACGACCGGCAGGGTCCGGTGTTGCTGCACATCGTCACGGAAAAGGGTCATGGCCACCCGTTCACCGCGCCGAACGCGGAGAAGTACCACTCGGTCAACAAGTTCGATCCGGAAACGCTGGTGCAGGCCAAGTCGGCCCCCAAGGCGCCGAGCTACACCGCCGTGTTCGCGCAAGGCCTGATCGAGGAAGCCGAGCACGATCCGTCCATCGTCGCGATCACCGCCGCCATGCCATCAGGCACCGGCCTGGACGCCTTCGGCAAGCGCTTCCCCGAGCGCACCTATGACGTGGGCATCGCCGAGCAGCATGCGGTGACCTTCGCAGCCGGCCTCGCCACCGAAGGCATCCGGCCCGTTGTGGCGATCTATTCGACCTTCCTGCAGCGCGCCTACGACCAGGTGGTGCACGACGTCGCCATCCAGCGGTTGCCCGTGCGTTTCGCCATGGACCGCGCCGGCCTGGTCGGCGCCGATGGCGCGACTCATGCTGGCAGCTACGACTTGGCCTATCTGTGCTGCCTGCCCGATTTCGTGGTGATGGCGCCTTCGGATGAGGCCGAACTCAAGCACATGCTGGTCACCTCGCTGGCGATCGACGACCGGCCATCGGCGCTGCGCTATCCGCGCGGCGAAGGTGTCGGCGTTCCCCTGCCCGAGCGCGGCCAGGTATTGCCCATCGGCAAAGGCCGCATCCTGCGCGAGGGCAACCGCATCGCCCTGCTGTCGCTGGGCTCCCGCCTGCACGAATGCCTGCGCGCCGCTGACGAACTGGGCCATTACGGCCTGCGCCCCACGGTGGCCGACGCACGCTTCGCCAAACCGCTCGACACAGCATTGATCCGCCAGCTGGCGCAGGAACACGAGGTGCTGGTGACCATCGAGGACGGAGCCGCGGGCGGCTTCGCCGCGCATGTGCTGCAATACATGGCCGGCAACGGCCTGCTGGATAATGGCCTGAAGGTTCGCACCATGACTCTGCCGGATTTCTTCGTGGGTCATGGCACGCCAGAGCAGCAATATGCCGAAGCGGGGTTGACGTGGTCCGATGTGGTCACGACAGTGCTGGGAGCGCTTGGCCAGCCGCAACTTTTGCGTGAGGTTGGCGCCAACTGATCCCTGGTATCGACGTGGCGCTCGCTCAACAAACATCATCCTATAGTTCTCCGACTCCCGCCGATCTCGCGCGGGTGCGCGAAACCGTGACGGCCGCCGGATCGTCGTTCTATTGGGCGATGCGTTTCCTGCCGCCCGAGAAGCGCGATGCCATATTCGCCGTCTACGCCTTCGCCCGTGAAGTGGACGACATCGCCGATGGCGACGATCCGGACGACGTCAAGCGCGCCGGCCTGGAATCCTGGCGGGCCGAGATCGAGGCGCTGTACCAGGGCGTTCCCCAACATCCGATCACCCGCGTGATCGCACCCGCCATCAGCACCTATCATCTGGAGAAGAAAGACTTCATCGCGCTCATCGACGGCATGGAAATGGACGGCATCGGACCGATCCGCGCGCCGGTGATGGACGAGCTGATCCTCTATTGCGACCGTGTCGCCTGTGCCGTGGGCAGGCTGTGCGTCTGCATCTTCGGCGAGCCCGGCCCGGCGGGGCAGGCCGTTGCCGATCATCTCGGCCTCGCGCTGCAGCTGACCAACATCCTGCGCGACATCGAGGAAGACGCGGCCATGGGCCGCCTTTACCTGCCGCGCGAACTGCTGGCGCAGGCGGGCATCGAAGGCGACGAGCCCGGAACCGTCATCGCCGACCCACGGCTGCGCGAGACCTGCAGGGCGCTGGCGGTACGGGCCGAGGAAGAATTCCGGCTGGCGGATACGGCGATCGCGCGCTGCTCGCGCAAGGCCATGCGCCCGGCCATCATCATGATGATGGTCTACCGCAAGACCCTGGACCGGCTGTTGGAGGAGGACTGGAGCTACCTGCCGAACAGCCCCCGCAACGGCGTATCCAAGCTGGAGAAACTTTGGATCGCCGTGCGTTACGGCTTGTTCTGATCCCATGGCCAGGACCTATGTCATTGGCGCGGGCCTCGCAGGTCTGAGCGCCGCCCTTGCCCTGTCGCGCGGCGGCCGGGCGGTCACCCTGATCGAAGCGACCAGGCGCGCCGGCGGCCGCTGCCGCTCGTTCCACGACCCCATGCTCGACGCCATTATCGACAACGGCAATCACCTGGTGATGAGCGGCAACAAGGCCGCCATGAGATTTCTCGACGAGGTCGGCACCCGGCACCGCATGGTCGGACCGCAAGGAGCCGCCTTCCCCTTCGTAGACCTAGCAAGCGGCGAGCACTGGACCGTCCGGCCCAACTGGGGCCCGATCCCGTTCTGGATATTCGCACCCTGGAGACGCGTGCCGGGTTCGTCTTTCCTGTCGTTCCTGCCGGCGTTGAAGCTGCTGATGGCGGGCAGCCGGCAGACCGTTGCCGACGTGCTGCCGGCAAAGGGCGCCCTCTACCGCGGCCTGTGGGAGCCGCTGGTGATCGCGGCGATCAACGCCAGGCCGGACCAGGCCGCCGCCGTGCTGATGAAGCCCGTCCTGCTGGAGACTTTCGCACGCGGATCGAGCGCCTGCCGGCCGCTGATCGCCAAGGTGAGCCTGGCCGAATCCTTCATCGATCCCGCGATCGACATCCTGGAAGCGCGCGGCGTCGATATCCGCTTTGGCGAACGGGTCCAGGCTCTCACCTCGGAAAACGGCAAGGTGAACAGTTTCACCATCGCTGATTCGACGGTCGTGCTGGGCGATGGCGACAACCTGATTCTTGCCGTGCCGCCCTGGGACGCCGCCTCGTTGCTTCCCGAATTGCAGGTGCCGGCCGCGGGCGAGCCGATCGTCAATGTCCATTTCCGGCTGGTCCGCCCGCCGCGGGGCGAAGGCGCGGTGGCCTTGCTGGGGGTGATCGGCGGATTCGCACACTGGATCTTCGTGCGTGACGACATCGTCTCGATCACCATCAGCGCCGCCGGCGACGAAGCACAACTGGATGCCGACGAAATCGCCTCGCGCTGCTGGGCCGATGTCCAGGTAGCACTTGGTGTCGACGGCGCGGTCCCGCCGTTCCGCGTGGTCAAGGAAAAGCGCGCCACCTTCGCCCAGGACCCGGCAGCCGTGGCCAGGCGGCCGGACGCCACAACCCGGCTTGATAATCTCTATCTTGCGGGCGACTGGACGAACACCGGCCTGCCTGCCACCATCGAGGGAGCGATAAGGTCTGGCAGCAAAGCCGCCGGATTGGCCGCAAAACCCGTGAAAGGACGTAAAGCATGACCCGGCTCGGCATCGTCACCGGAATGCAGTTCGAGGCCGACATCCTGCGGGCGGAACTGGCGAAAGCGGGGTCACCCGACAGCGTCGTCGTCGCGTGCGCCGGACCCAGCTATGTTTCGGCCCGGCGTGTGGCTGCCGAACTGCTAGACCAGGGCAGCGAAGCCCTGCTGAGCTTCGGCATCGCCGGCGCCCTGATCGAGGGGTTGAAGCCGGGTACGCTCCTGATCTCCAGCCAGGTGGTCAACTGGCACCTCACCATTGACACGGATCAGGCCTGGGCCGCCCGGATGACAGAGGGGCTGGGCAAGACGCGTTTCGCGACCGAAGCCGGCCGGCTGGCCCATAGCGACCCGCCGGCCGTCACGCCGGCCGACAAGCGTGCGCTTCATATCATGACCAAGGCGCTGGGCGTCGACATGGAAAGCTACGGCGTCGGAGAGATCGCGCGCGACCGGGGCGTACCGTTCCTGACGCTGCGCGTGGTCGCCGACGGCGCGACGCGCATTCTGCCTTCATCGGCCCTGGCGGCGGCCAACCCGGATGGCACGGTCGATACCGTGCGCGCGCTCACCGAGCTTGCGCTGCATCCGTGGGAGTTTGCCGATATGGTGCGGCTTGGCCTTCAGACAAGCGCGGCGCGCAAGACCCTACGCAACCTTGCTCTTCTGGGGGCTCCCCGGCTTTTCTTCGTCTAGCATGAAATTGGTGACCTGCTTCTCGAACACGTAGGCAGCCGGACGCTGGTTATCCAGCGGGATATCCGGCGCCATCGGCGCTTCGGTCGAGACACCCTTCATGAAGACCTTCAGCGCCTTGAGCGGATTCGATACTGTGTCGGTAACCGCTGTCGGCTCGTAGCCGCAATGGACCATGCAGTTGGCGCACTTCTCGTATTTGCCGGTGCCGTAGGTGTCCCAATCGGTGGTTTCCATCAGCTCCTTGAACGTCGAGGTATAGCCCTCGCCGACCAGATAGCACGGCTTCTGCCAGCCGAACACGTTGCGCGCCGGGCTGCCCCAAGGCGTGCATTCGTAGGTCTGGTTGCCCGCGAGAAAATCCAGATAGAGAGTCGACTGGTTGAACACCCAGTTGCTGCCGCGCTTGTTGCCCAGGCGGAACACGTTGCGGAACAATTCCTTGGTGTCGCGGCGCGACAGGAAGTGATCCTGGGTCGGCGCACGTTCGTAGGCATAGCCTGGCGAAACGGTCACACCCTCGACGCCAAGGGTCTTCACGTAATCGAAGAAATCGGCGACGCGCTCGGGCTCGGCATTGTTGAACAGAGTGCAGTTGACGGTGACACGGAAGCCGCGTTTCACCGCTTCCTCGATCGCCTCGACCGCGCGCTCGAACACGCCTTCCTGCGAGACCGACTTGTCGTGCTCGTCCTTCAGGCCGTCCAGATGAACCGAGAAGGTCAGGTACGGCGACGGCGAGAACAGGTCCATCTTCTTCTTGAGCAGCAACGCATTGGTGCACAGATAGACGAACTTCTTGCGGGCGATGATGCCCTCGACGATCTTGTCGATCTCCTTGTGCAGCAAGGGTTCGCCGCCGGGGATCGACACCATGGGCGCGCCGCATTCGTCGACGGCCTGCAAGCATTCCTCGACCGACAGGCGCTTGTTCAGAATAGCGTCCGGATAGTCGATCTTGCCGCAGCCGGAGCACGCCAGATTGCAGCGGAACAATGGCTCGAGCATCAGCACCAGCGGATAGCGCTTAGTGCCTTTCAGCTTCTGCTTCATGATGTAGCTGGCGACGCGCACTTGCTGGATCAGAGGGACAGCCAAGGCTTTATCCTTTCAAAAGAACTTCGTTCCGGTCGCCTCAGGCGGCCGGCCGCTGTACGTTTCGGACCTGAGGCGGCAGCTTGAACTGAACGTTCTCGATCAGTCCGTCGAGCATTTCCACGCCTTCCGCCCCCAGTTCGAGAAGCCGCGCGATCAATTCCCGGACCAGTTCCTCCGGCGCCGAAGCGCCGGCGGTGATGCCGATCACGGCCTTGCCCTCCAGCCACGCCGGATCGAGACACGTCGCATCGTCGATCAGGTATGACGGAATGTTCATGTCGGCGCCGATCTCGCGCAGCCGGTTTGAATTGGAACTGTTCTGGGCGCCGACGACGAGCAGCACATCGCAGCGTTCGACCAGGTGCCGGACGGCTTCCTGCCGGTTCTGCGTCGCATAGCATATGTCGCGCACATCCGGTCCCTTGATGGCAGGATAGTGCTGCTTCAGGGCCGCGATGATATCGCGCGTGTCGTCGACCGACAGCGTCGTCTGCGTCACATAGGCCAGCTTGTTCGGGTCGGTGATCTGCAACTGGGAAACCTCGGCCACGCTGCCCACCAAATGGGTCGGGCCGTCGATCTGTCCCAGAGTGCCGATGACTTCCGGATGGCCATGATGACCGATCAGGATGATTTCATGCCCGTTGCGCGAATACCGCTCGCCTTCCATGTGCACCTTGGCAACCAGCGGACAGGTTGCGTCGATGACCTCGAGGCTGCGATCCTCGGCATCCTTCTCGACAATCTTCGCGACACCGTGGGCGGAAAAGATGGTGATGGCCCCGGCCGGCAATTCGTCCAGTTCGTCGACGAAGACGGCGCCCTTGGCGCGCAGGTCCTCGACCACCCGCTTGTTGTGGACGATTTCGTGACGGACATAGACCGGCGGGCCGTATTTGATCAGTGCCCGCTCGACAATATCGATCGCGCGCTCCACGCCGGCACAGAAGCCTCGGGGTTGCGCCAGTAGTATCTTCATGCGTCCGCTTCTCCCGGGACGTTACGTGTCAGGCCCACCGTTTCCGACGTCGGCTGGCGGTTTCTTGCGCTGTATATAGTAGATTTCATGCTGTTGCGCTGCAACCAATACGCATGGCCGATCCGAAAGCAGGTCAGCCGGCGGACCCGCGGCGAACCGCCTGCAGGATGCCGATGGCGGTCATGGCGATCCCCGGCCAGATCGTGATGCCGGCCAGGATGCCGAGCCCGATCGGATTGGGATGCGGGTCGCTGATCAGGCCCAGTTCGTCCGCCGCGGCAAAGCCAAGCAGCGGTCCCGTACCCAGCACGAGAATGGCGATGCCGATCCAGAATAGCTTGGGCATGCAGTCTCCTTGTCACCCCGACCGCCGGACCCTAGCAAAGGACGGCGCCGCTGGACAGCCGCGTGGAGTCCTGCCACCGTTCACGGCGCATGCGGGGAAACGGGAGACCTGAGCCATGATGACGGGTGAGCAGTACAAGGCGTCGCTGCACGACGGGCGCGCGACCTATTTCGAGGGCGAGCGGATCGCGGATGTGGTGAGCCACCCGATCCTGGGCAAGACCGTTGCCGACACGGCCGCGTCCTATGACCGGTTCTTCAAGCCGGGCAACGGTGCGGTCAGCGATTACATGACCGTCCCCGGGTCGGTTGCCGAGCTGCGCGCCAAGGTCGAGATGCACCACGAGGTCGACCTGCTGACCCATGTCACCTATGCCTCGATCATGACCCTGCTGACCGCCGCCGACCGCATCGGCGACATCCGTCCCCAGGGCGCCGAGGCGATCCACCGCTACGTCAAATATGTGCAGGAGAACGACCTGCGCATTACCGAATGCATTACCGACGCCAAGGGCGACCGCAGCCGCAAGCCCGGCCAGCAGGATGACGCCGACGCCTATGTTCATGTGGTCGCGCGCAAGCCCGGCGGCGTGGTGATCCGCGGCGCCAAGCTGCACATCTCCTGCGCCTCGATGGGCCACGAGTTGATGGTGATCCCGACCAAATCCATGCATGAGGGCGAAGAGGAATACGCCATCGCCTGCGCCATCCCGGTCAACGCGCCGGGCGTGAAGATCGTCAACACCACCTATGCGCCGCGCCACGGCGACCCGCGTGATTTCCCGATTTCCAGCAACCGGGTCGTGCCGGAAGGCTTTGTGATCTTCGATGACGTGTTCGTGCCCGATGACCGCATCTTCCTTGACGGCGAATGGCGCGCGGCGGCGGTGTTCGCTCATTCGCTGGGCCTGTGGGAGCGGCTGGGCGGCCTCGCATCCATGGCCGACGGCGCCGATCTGCTGGTGGGCTTTGCCCAGCTGATCGCCGAGGCGAACGGGCTGGAGAAGGTCGGGCACATCAAGGAGAAGATCTCCGAGATGATCATCCATGCCACCCTGGTGCGCGCAACGCTGGAGGCGGCCATTGCCCATAGCGAGGTAACGGCCGACGGCGCCGCCTTCCCCAACGAGCTGTTCACCAACGCCGGCAAATATCACGGTGCGGCCAATTACAGCCTGATGGTGCGGCACCTGCACGACATTGCCGGTGGCTCGATCCTCACCGTGCCGTCCATGAGCGACCTGGACAATGACGAAACCGGCCACCTGCTGCGGAAATATCTGGGCACCAAACAATCGGTGGACGGCGTCTACCGCGCCCAGCTGTTCCATGCCATCCGTGACCTTTCGGCCGACGCCTATGGCGGCTACCGCGCAGTGACTAACGTGCAGGCGGGCGGCGGCCTCTATGCCCAGCGCATCGTCACCCGCAACCATTACGACATGAAACGGGCCAAGGGCCTGGCGCTGGAAATGGCCGGCATCGGCACCGGCGATGCCGGCCTCAAGGCAGCGGAGTAGCACCATATGCTGGGTCTGATGCAGCAGCGGCCGCTGCTGATTTCGTCGCTGCTCGAGCACGCCGAACTCAATCACGGCGAAACCGAAATCGTCTCGTGCCCCGTCGAGGGCGGCGAGCATCGCTACACCTATGCGGATTGCGCCAAACGCACAAGAAAGCTGGCCAAGGCACTGAAATGGCTTGGTATTCAGACTGGAGACCGGGTCGGCACGCTGGCCTGGAACACCTGGCGGCACTTCGAGTTGTTCTATGCCATCCCTGGCATCGGGGCGGTGTGCCACACCATCAACCCGCGGCTGTTCGACGACCAGATCGCCTATATCGCCAACCATGCCGAGGACCGGTTCCTGTTCATCGACCTGACCTTCGTGGAACTGGTCGAACGGTTGATCGGACAGATGCCCTCGGTGGAAGCCGTAATCATCCTGACCGACGCCGGACACATGCCGGACACGTCGCTTCCCAACGTGCTGTGCTACGAGGATCTTGTGGCCGCCGAGGACGACGATTTCGCCTGGCCCCAGTTCGACGAAAACACCGCCTCGTCGCTTTGCTACACGTCCGGCACCACCGGCGATCCCAAGGGCGTACTCTATGCCCACCGGTCGACCGTCATCCATACCTATGCCGCCTCACTGCCCGACGTCCATGCGTTCAGCGCGTGGGACGTGATCCTGCCGGTCGCCCCCATGTTCCACGCCAATTCCTGGGGCATTCCCTATTGCGCAGCGGCAGTGGGCGCCAAGCTGGTCCTGCCCGGACGCGACGTCAGCGGTGCGACCATCTATGCGCTGATGCTGAAGGAGGATGTTACACATTCTGCCGCAGTTCCAACGATCTGGCTGGACTTTCTCAACCAGGTCGAGAACTCGGACATGGGCATCGGCAAGCTCAACCGGGTGTGCGTCGGCGGCACGGCACCGCCACGCAGCATGATCGAACGGTTCCACAAGCTGGGCATCCAGGTGCGTCAGGGCTGGGGCATGACCGAAATGAGTCCCATGGGCACCTTCGCCACCCTGAAGCGCGACATGCTGGACTGGCCGGAGGACAGGAAACTCGACGTGCTGGTCAAGCAAGGCCGCGGCGCGTTCGGCGTGCAGATGCGGATCGTCGACGACACGGGCACCGTGCTGCCCCGCGATGGCAAGACCTTCGGCCACCTTCAGGTGCGCGGCCCCTGGGTCACATCGGGCTATTTCAAGCGCGACGACTGTCCCATCGACGCCGAGGGGTGGTTCAACACCGGAGACGTGGCCACCATCGATCCGCGCGGCTTCATGCAGATCACCGACCGGGCCAAGGATGTCATCAAGTCGGGCGGCGAATGGATCAGTTCCATCGAACTGGAGAACGCCGCCATGGGCTTCCCCGGCGTGGCGGAAGCGGCGGTGATCGGCGCCTATCACCCCAAGTGGGACGAGCGGCCCCTGCTGGTGGTGGTGCCGAAGAATGCGCCGCCGGACAAGCAGGCATTGATCGATTTTCTGAGCGGCCATGTGGCCAAGTGGTGGCTGCCCGACGATGTGGTGTTCGTCGAGGAATTGCCGCACACCGCCACCGGCAAGGTCCAGAAGACCGCCCTGCGCGAGCAGTTCAGGGACTACAAGCTGCCCACCATCTGAGGGACCGCCATGACCAACCGCCAGTTCATGCTCGCACGCATTCCCAGCGGTCCGCTGACGGCGGACTGCTTTCACCTGAACCATGGCGAGATTCCCCGGCCCGGCGACGGCGAGGTTCTGCTGAAAGCCCGCTATATCTCGCTCGACGCCGCCAACCGGGCCTGGATGCAAGGCGCCACCTACCGCGACGCCATCGAGGAAGGCACGGTGATGGCGGGCGGTGCGCTGGGCGAAGTGATCGAATCCCGCCACCCGGACTTCAAACCCGGGGACATCGCCTCGGGTGATTGCGGCTGGCAGGAATATGCCGCAAGGCCTGGAAACAATTTAACAAAACAGCCCACCATCGAGCCGCTTCGGCACCTGCTGAGCGTCTATGGCATCACCGGCCTGACCGCCTATTTCGGCCTGCTCGAAGTGGGGCAACCCAAGCCGGGAGAGACCGTGGTGGTATCTGCCGCCGCCGGCGCGGTCGGCAATATCGTTGGGCAGATCGCGAAGCTGGTCGGCTGCCGCGTCGTCGGCATCGCTGGCTCGGACGAGAAGTGCCGCTGGCTGACCGACGAACTCGGCTTCGACGCCGCCGTGAACTACAAGGCCGGCCCGGTCTACAAGAGTCTGAAGGCCGCCTGCCCGGACGGCATCGATGTCTATTTCGACAATGTGGGCGGCGACATTTTCGAGGCCGTGCTGTTCCAGATGAATCTGATGGGCCGTATCGCCTGCTGCGGGGCGGTTTCCGCCTATGACGGAACGCCGCCCGCCCACGGACCGCGGGGCGTTCCGGGCATGTTCGTGGTCAAACGGCTGACCGTGCGCGGTTTCATCGTCTCGGACTTCTTCGCCAAGCGGGACGAGGCGCTGGCCCAACTGCGGTCGTGGGTGACGGACGGCAGGCTGACTGTCTTCGAGGACGTCATCGACGGATTCGAAAACCTTCCACAGGCGCTGATCGGCCTGCTGCACGGCGAGAACCGGGGCAAGCGCATGGTGAAGGTCGGATGATGATCTGGCCATACGCTGGTCAGGAGGAAAGGACGATCATGTCATGGACGCGCGCGGCCGCACTGTCCGTGATGATCGGCGCACTGGCGCTGGGGCTTCCCGGCGCGGCTGCGACCGAGGCAACGCTTGTCGTCCATACCGCATCCGGGCCGGTAAGGGGCGCCTTGCAGGATGGCATGGCCGCCTTCAAGGGCATTCCTTTCGCCGCGCCGCCGGTGGGCACGCTGCGCTGGCGGCCGCCGCAGCCGATAACGCCGTGGACCGGGGTGCGCGACGCCACCGAATTCGGCGCCATGTGCGCGCAGCCGACACTGCCCAGTGGCCCCGCCAGGGGCAGCGAGGACTGCCTGAGCATCAATGTCTGGACACCTGACGGCAAGACCGTTGGCAAGCGGCCGGTGATGGTGTGGATCTATGGTGGCGCTTTCGTCGTTGGCTCGAGCGCCCAGTTGCTTGACCAGGGCGCCACCGAACTGTCCAAACGCGGCGTGGTGCTGGTCTCGTTCAACTATCGCGTCGGCCGGTTCGGCTTCTTCGCTCACCCCGACATGGCGAAGGCGCATCCGGGCGAACCCGGCGCCAATTACTGGCTGATGGACCAGATCGCCGCACTGAAATGGGTAAAGGCGAATATCTCGGCGTTTGGCGGCGATCCGGACAATGTAACCATCTTCGGTGTCTCGGCCGGCGGCACCAGCGTCAATGCACTGGTCGCCTCGCCCGCGGCCCGCGGGCTGTTTCACAAGGCCATATCCCAGTCGGGCGGCGGGCTGTTCAACTCCAGCATGCCCCTGGCACAGGCCAGGCGGGCCGGGATGGCAATAGCGGCGCGGGCCGGCGTGGCCGGTCCCGGTTCGCTTGACCGGTTGCGGGCCATGTCCACTGCCCAAATCCTGGCCAACGAACAGGGTCCGCCCGAATTCCTCCCGGTGGTGGACGGCATGCTGCTGACCGACACTCTGCCCGCCATGTTCGCCAAAGGCCACATCGCGCCCGTTCCCTTCCTGGCTGGCACCAACAGTAACGAGTTCAGCGTGTTCGGCCTTATGGGCTTTACCGGCGAGACGCTCGGGAAGCGTTTCGGCGTGAATATCGAGACCGCGAAACCGGTCTATAATGAGCAAGGCGCCCTCAGCGACAACCAGCTGGTGTCGCAGATCGGCACTGACTTCATCTTCACCGCCGGCTCGATGGGGCTTGCCAGCATGGCCGCGAAGGCGGGCAATCCCGCCTACACCTACCGGCTTGCCTACATTGCCGACGAGTTCCGGCCAGCGCTGAAGGGCGTGCCCCATGCCGGCGACCAGATGTACGTGTTCGGCCTAGACTACAAGCCCGAGGTGATCTTCTCACCGGGCACATCGGCCTCGAGTCCCAGCGACAAGGACCGGCGCATCTCGGCGATGATGGCCGACTACTGGACCAATTTCGCCAGGACCGGCGACCCGAACGGCAAGGGGCTGCCCGTCTGGGGAATGTTCAAACCGCCCGCGCCGATGACCTTGGTGATCGACGACGAAACCGCATCGGTGCCGGATTTCCGCAAGGCGCAACTGAGCCTCTGGTACCGGATGTGGGAGCGCCAGAGCGGCCTGACGGTGGAGTGAAGCCACCCGATCTGCCCAACAAGGTAGCCCCGAAGGCCACAAAGCCGTAGACTGACCGGGTAAGTCGCTACCGGGCTTTGGGGGCCGATCGGAGGGGGACATGCCAGAATTCACCTTGGGAAGGCTCAAATTCGAGAGGAATTGGCGCGGCAGCAAGGACAGCGCCGAACAGATCATCGCCATCCATGACTGCGCGCCGCCGCCGCGAGGCAGCCGCCTGAACGGCAACCCGGCAACCCAGTGGCCGGTCGACATCCAGTCCGCGTTTCTCCAGCCCAGCGAAATCGGACGCATCGTTGCGGGCGCGACGGTGCCTGCCGGTCCATCCGATATCACCGCCATACTGGCCAGCGTCATGAACAATCTGGACATGACGCCTTTGGCGGTCGACATCAACCTGGTGCCCTCAGGCTGGCACGGGATCACGCCGTGCATGCGCACCACCATCGCCTATGTGGTCCAGTACCAGATCATCGACGTTGACGTCACCACGACGGTGGACGCGACCTTCGGCAACGAAACCTATCCGGCGGGAGACCGGGTCGCCAGTTTCCGCGTCCTCGATCCACGGCGCTATCAATTCGTCCGCCGGCACCAGCACAACCCCGCCTGCTGCCCGGGCGCCCATGTCGCGCCGGCTACGGAGCAATCCGACTGGTTCCCCATCAGCGAGCGCGACATCAGGATCTATATCGATCCGGGTCTCGACTGGAAATCGCGGTGGGATCTGACGCCCAGACTGGAATACAAGTTCTATGAAGGCGAAGGACAGGCACCGGAGGCGCCGGACGATGACAAGAGCCCCGAACTCGACGACCTGAAGCGCAAGCTCCGCGAGCTCGAGGAAAAATTGCGCAAGCTGTCCGAAGGCACCGGCAATTAGGTTCGCCCGGCCGCGCCGCCAAGCAGCTCCAGGCAGGTCATCAGCGCGCGGCCGTTGTGATAGGCTGCCTTCCAGCCATCCGCCTTGTGCCCGATGGGCCTGCCGTTGGTGGCGATTTCGCGGTGCCATTCGCCGTTGGTCCAGTCGGCCTGCACATTGACGATCCAGTCCAGGGTGCGGAGATAGCAGTCCGCGTAGTCCTGGCGCCCGGTTTCCAGGTAAAGCCACAGCGCGGCCACCAAAGCCTCGGCCTGCACCCACCAGACCTTGCCCTGCAATGACGCCGCAGCGCCCGGCTGTCCCGTCCAGTAGAAGCCACCCTCCGTGCTGTCCCATCCCCAGCGCATCGCCGTCTCGAACAGGTCCGCGTGCCGGGCCAACCGCGCGGACCCGACCACACCGATCCGGCAATCGGCCTCGCGCAGCAGCCATACGGCTTCGACATCGTGGCCGTAATTTGCCGCGTCGGGCATCGGTGTCCAGTCGGGCAGATGGGCATCGGTACAGGCGCCATACTCGTGGCGCACGACCTTGTCGGTGAGGATATCCACCAGTTCCGGCAGCCAGGCCTTCGCAGTATCGTCACCCAGCAGATCCACCTGCTCGACCAGCGCCTCGAACCAGTGCAGATGGGTGTTGTAGCGCTTGGTCCCCGCCGGCACTTCAGACAAATATCCCCGCTCCGTGCCGGTCCACGGCCTCCAGTCCCGCGTGAAAAGCTCACCGTAGCCGCCATGAACGGCGTCGTGCGCCTTCTCGTGTACAAGCCGGGCAAGCTGGCGCGCCATCGACTCCGCCTGGCCGTCGTCGGACACGGCCGCATAGCGAGAGAGCGCGAACAGGCCGAACGCCTGGCCGTAAAGATGCTTGGCGTCCTTGACTGGCCGTGCCGACCGGGCATCCACCGTCCAGTAGAAGCCGCCGTGTTCAGGATCCCACATCCGGTCGCGCAGAAACCGGAAGCCATGGGATGCGGCGTCCAGATGTTCCGGGCCGCCATGGCCGCCCGCCACCAGGCGCGAGAAGAACCAGACCATCCTGGCCTGGGTGACGATCGCCCGCTCCCATACGCGGCCAGCGGGCCGGCCGCGCACATCCCGCTTCAAGGCATAACCACCCGAATGGGCATCGATGCAGGACGGGAACCAGAAGCCCAGGCAATTGGCGTGGAGCAACCGTCCAAGCAGAGGGCTTGTCTCCTCCGGGCGGTCAGGAATCGCCATGCCTGCGCGGCGGAGCGGCACCGGTGGCAGACGCCGCGTGACGGCCCGTCCCAGCCGGGACGCGTCCCACGCGGCCACGACGATCGCGACCTCAGGCGGCGGCGCGCTGCTTGTCGAGCAGGCCGAGAATTTCGGCGGCTGCCTTCGGGATATTCGTGCCCGGGCCGTAAACCGCCGCGACGCCGGCCGCATAGAGACCATCGTAGTCCTGCGGCGGAATGACGCCGCCACAAACGACCAGGATATCGGACGCGCCCTGCTTCTTCAGTTCCTCGATCAACGCCGGCACCAGAGTCTTGTGGCCGGCAGCCTGCGAAGACACGCCGATGACGTGCACGTCCGCCTCGACGGCCTGGCGAGCCGCTTCTTCCGGCGTCTGGAACAACGGCCCCACGTCGACGTCGAAGCCGATATCGGCAAACGCCGTGGCGATGACCTTGGCGCCGCGGTCGTGGCCGTCCTGGCCCATCTTCACGACGAGCATACGCGGGCGGCGGCCCTCGGCGGCGGCGAATGCCGCAATGTCCTTCTGGATGTTCATGAAGCCCTCATCGCCCTCATAGGCGGCGCCATAGACGCCGGAAATGGAACGGATTTCCGCACGGTGACGGCCGAACACCTTCTCCATGGCATCGGAAATCTCGCCCAGGGTGGCACGGGCCCGCGCCGCGTCAACGGCCAGCGCCAGCAGATTGCCATCACTGGCCGCCCCTTCGGTCAGCGCCACGAGCGCGGCCTGGCAAGCCGCATCGTCGCGCGTCGAGCGGACGGTCTTCAGGCGGATGACCTGGGCTTCGCGCACCTTCGTATTGTCGATGTCGAACACCTCGAAAGGCTGCTCGCTGGACGGCTTGTACTTGTTCACGCCGACGACGACTTCCTCGCCCCGGTCGACCCGGGCCTGCTTCCTGGCGGCAGCCTCCTCGATCTTCAGCTTGGGCATGCCGCTGTCGACGGCCTTGGTCATGCCGCCGAGTCCCTCGACCTCCTGGATCAGGTCCCAGGCCGCGTCGG
The DNA here is from genome assembly GCF_039655875.1 of Emcibacter sp. SYSU 3D8. Lineage (NCBI taxonomy): Bacteria > Pseudomonadati > Pseudomonadota > Alphaproteobacteria > Emcibacterales > Emcibacteraceae > Emcibacter > Emcibacter sp. SYSU 3D8. Next base: position 125,680 of record NZ_JBBYXK010000005.1, read on the forward strand.
CCAGCGACTTGGTCAGGCTTTCCACGTAATAGCTGCCACCGAGCGGATCGATCACATGGGTGATGCCGGTTTCTTCCTGGAGGATCAGCTGAGTGTTGCGGGCAAGCCGGGCCGAGAAGTCGGTGGGCAGCGCGACCGCTTCGTCGAATGCGTTGGTATGCAGCGACTGGGTACCGCCGAACGCCGCCGCCATGGCCTCGACCGTGGTGCGGATAATGTTGTTGTAGGCGTCCTTCTCGGTCAGCGACACGCCCGAGGTCTGGCAATGGGTGCGCAGCATCAGCGAGGAATTCTTCTTGGCGCCGAAGTCCTTCATGATTCGTGCCCACAGCAGCCGCGCGGCGCGCAGCTTGGCCACTTCCATGAAGAAATTCATGCCGATGCAGAAAAAGAACGACAGCCGGCCGGCGAAATCGTCCACGTCCATGCCCTTGGCCTGCGCGGCGCGGACATATTCCATGCCGTCGGCGAGGGTGAAGGCCAGTTCCTGCAGCTGGGTCGCGCCGGCTTCCTGCATGTGATAGCCGGAGATCGAGATCGAGTTGAACTTCGGCATGTTCCTGGAGGTGTACTCGATGATGTCGGCGATGATCCGCATCGAGGGTGCCGGCGGATAGATGTAGGTGTTGCGGACCATGAACTCCTTGAGGATGTCGTTCTGGATGGTCCCTGCGAGTTTGTCGGCCGACACGCCCTGCTCTTCCGCCGCGACGATATAGAACGCCAGCGTCGGGATGACGGCGCCGTTCATGGTCATGGAGACGGACATCTCGTCGAGCGGGATCTGGTCGAACAGAATCTTCATGTCCTCGACGCTGTCGATCGCGACCCCTGCCTTGCCGACGTCGCCGACGACACGCGGATGATCGCTGTCATAGCCGCGGTGCGTTGCCAAGTCGAACGCCACCGACAGGCCCTTCTGGCCGGCAGCCAGGTTGCGGCGATAGAAGGCGTTCGATTCTTCAGCCGTGGAGAAGCCGGCATATTGCCGCACGGTCCACGGCCGGTTCGAATACATGGTGGCGCGCACGCCGCGCGTGAACGGGAAGAAGCCCGGCAGGGTCTCGTCCTCGGCCATGGCCTCGAGGTCTTCCGAGGTGTAGAGCGGCTTTACGGTGATGCCTTCGGGCGTTTCCCAATCCAGCGCCGTGAGCGGCGTGCCGCGCAGCTCCTTCTCGGCCAGCGACTTCCAATCCTCGACGGTGGGCTTCTTCTGCTCGGACATCCCAGTCTCCCTGCGTTTCACCCGTCAGAATACCATGACAGGGCAATGGCAACCTATATTGGCGGCGGAATATCGCCAAACGATAGCGCGTGTCAAATCGCGCCATTGCATGGTTGAATCGCGCCGGTGCGTGGCCTATTGGGCGGCTGCCAATCCCATGGCGGCCTTGCGCCGTTCGTTGGTGGCGGCCTCGTTCTCATCATAGGCCCGGGCGGCCTCCAGACAATTCATGTCGAGATCCGGTTCCTTGCCGTCGCCCATGCGAACGATGTTGACGCAGAACCAGCCCTGCTGACCGTGCTGCTGCAGCATGGCGCGGTGCGACGGGCTGAGGTCGGGGGCATCTTCCTCGCGGACGATCAGGTGACTCTCGTAGGCCGGCAACGCGTCGATCTCGCCGCGGATCAGCTGGCCCGGGCACTCGGTATCACCGCACAACGGCCGCGCAATGCCGACCACGTCGAGCGCGCCGTCGTTGAGCGCCGCTTCCATGGCCTCGCGCGTGCGGAAGCCGCCAGTGACCATCAGCGGCATGGTGGCCGCAGGACGGATCGCCTTGGCGTATTCAACGAAATAGGCTTCGCGGGCGCGGGTCGATTCCTTCAGCGGATCCTGCCAGGTCCTGGCGCTGCCCTTCTGGCCAACCATGGCCGGCTGCTCGTAGGTGCCGCCCGAGACCTCCAGCAGGTCGATGCCCGCCTCGCCCAGCCACGACACCACCTGGCGGCATTCGTCCAGGGTGAACGCGCCTTGCTGGAAGTCCGAGGAATTCAACTTTACCGAGATGCCGAAATCCTTGCCGCAGGCGTCGCGGGTGCCGCGGACGATTTCCAGCAGCAGGCGCGCGCGATTCTCGATCGGACCGCCCCACTGATCGTTGCGGCGATTGACCACCGGAGACAGGAAATTGCTGAGCAGGTAGCCGTGCGCCGCGTGGACCTGCACGCCGCCGAATCCGGTCGCCTTGGCTGTCTCGGCCACATGGAGGAAGCGGCGGATGATATCGGTGATCTCGTCATGGGACAGCGGGATCGGCGTGCCGAACACCGCCTCGTTGGAGCCGAGCCGCACGTCCGACGGCGCGCGCGGCCGGGCGCTGATCGAGGCCGGCTCCTGCCGGCCGGGGTGATTGATCTGCATCCACAGCTCGGTGCCGCCCGTCTTGCCGGCCCCGGCGTATTTCTTCAGTTCCTCAAGGCCGCCATTGCCGTCGATGGCGACGTTGCCGGGGCGCTCCAGATGATTACGGTCGATCTGCACGTTACCGGTGAGCGACAGGCCGATGCCGCCTTCCGCCCAGCGCCGGTAGACCGCCGCGTGCCGCTCGGTCGCGCGCAGCTGCGGGTCCGCTAGTCCCTCGGTCATCGCCGCCTTGCACAGACGGTTGGGCAGCGTAATGCCGCAAGGCAGCTCGAGCGGCGATCCCAGTGTGACAGTCATGCGTGCATCTCCCCAGTTTCCGTATCGTTACTTCGGGGTGGAATTGTCCGCAAACCATTTCGCCCCAACTGGGGCACTCCAATTTTAGCTTTGCCGCATGGCCCATGTGTCGATCACCTGCCGAGCCAGCTGGTCCAATCTTCTCGGCCTACCCGTAGCGGCGCGAGCGATTGCCAAGGCATTGTATTGGTAAGGGTGGTTGGAAATCAGGGTCATTACAGACGCCGCCTGCTCATCGGAAATCACCTCCCCCCGGATCAACGCAATAGCGCATCCGGATAGTGGAGCCGCGAGTGGATGCTGCCATCCGTCCCGCCAAGCCTCCAAGAGTTCGAGCGCCAAGGGCTTGCGCTTCCTGACCCACTCGCCGCGACATATCTCATGCAGTACCATGAACACTGCGTTGACCGAGATAGCTCGGGCTTCCTCGATAAGCACTTCGCACTGCCGTTTATCCTTGTAAGGAAAGCGCGCATCAATCCTAAGAATGAACTCGCCTTCGGCAATGTGATCTGGTTGCGCGTATGGCATCAGCACCCCACGGGCGAAAACTTGACAAATCATGAAATGTCATGATACTCACTATTCATGACTGATATGAAGCAGAAATTCTCGACCCAGGTAGATCCGACCATCCTTCAGGAGGTGCGGGCGCTCGCCGATTCCGAAGGCCGGCAGCTTCAGGCGCTGATCGAAGAGGCCCTTGCCGACCTGATAGAGAAGCGCAAGCAGAGCACGCCGCGCAAGCATATCCTGGCCCATTACCGCACCAGCGTCGAAAAATTCGGACCGCTTTACGAGCGCCTCGCCAAATAGCCTGAGCCATGACCGACTACCTTACGATCGCCGACGTCCTGGCGATCCATGACGACCAGATCGAACGATATGGTGGCTCGCACGGCGTGCGGGACATGGGCGCGCTCGAGTCCGCCCTGTTCCGTCCCCAAACCGGCTACTATGCGGACCTGGTCGAAGAGGCCGCCGCGTTGTGGGAAAGCCTGGCGCAGAATCACCCGTTCATCGATGGCAACAAACGCGTGGCGTTCGCTGGCACTTATGTGTTCCTCGCCGCCAACGGCCTCACCATCGAGGCGGACCCGCTAGAGGCATACGATTTTATCAACGGACTCTATGAAAACCGGGACTTCCGGTTCGAACATCTTGTCGTGTGGCTGCGCGCCCACACCACATAGCGCAGTCACAATAATTTCTGTTGCCTGCAGGCCCTGATGGGCAAATATAGAGTCCAGATGACTCGGCTCCCCCAGATATGCCCGCGGGGCCGGATAAAGGGCCACGGAGCGGGATGAAGAACGATCAGGACACAAGGCGCCTGGTTGCCGTCCTCGGTCCCACTAACACTGGCAAGACTCATTTCGCGATCGAACGGATGCTGGGCCACAGCTCGGGCATGATCGGCCTGCCGTTGCGGCTGCTGGCGCGCGAGGTCTATGACAAGATCGCGGCCATGCGCGGCACGCATTGTGTGGCGCTGTTGACCGGCGAAGAAAAGATCGTCCCGCGTCATCCGTCCTACTGGGTCTGCACCGTCGAGAGCATGCCGCTGGACAAGGACGTGGCGTTTCTGGCCATCGACGAGGTCCAGCTCTGCGCCGATGAAGAACGCGGCCACACCTTCACCGACCGGCTGCTCTATGCGCGCGGCCGCGAGGAAACCATGTTCATGGGCGCCGACAGCATGGCGAAGATCATCCGCCGGCTGCTGCCCGAGTGCGAAATCATCAACCGCAGCCGATTTTCGCACCTGTCCTATGCCGGCGCAAAAAAACTGACCCGTCTGCCGCGGCGCAGCGCCATCGTCGCGTTCACCGCCCGGGACGTCTACGAGATCGCCGAACTGATCCGGCGCCGGAAGGGCGGCGCCGCCATTGTCATGGGCGCCCTGTCGCCGCGCACCCGTAATGCCCAGGTCGAGATGTACCAGAACGGCGAGGTTGACTACATCGTCGCCACCGACGCCATCGGCATGGGGCTCAACATGTCGATCAACCACGTGGCGTTCGCCTCGCTGACCAAGTTCGACGGCATGCGCCACCGCGCCCTGAACAGCCAGGAAGTCGCCCAGATCGCCGGGCGTGCCGGGCGGCATATGAACGACGGCACCTTCGGCGTGCTGAGCGATGGCATGGACGAGCCCGACATGGCCCCTGAAGTGATCGAGGCGGTCGAGCAGCATCGGTTCGTGCCGGTCGAGAAGCTGCAATGGCGCAACGCCGCGTTGGACTACGCGTCCCTGCCCCGCCTGATCTCGAGCCTGGAGCGGACACCCGATCTTGGCGGCCTGCTGAAGGCCCGCGAGGCCGAGGACCTGACGGTGCTGAAGGCGCTGGCGAATGACAGCGAGATCCGCGACCTGGCCACCCATCGCGCCGCCATCTCGCGGTTGTGGGAAGTCTGCCAGGTGCCGGACTTTCGCAAGACCATGGCCGACGAGCATTCCCAGCTGGTCAGGAAGCTGTACGTCCACCTCATGGAGGAAGGCGGCAAACTGCCAGAGGACTGGATCGCCGCACAGGTCAAGCGGCTGGACCGCACCGATGGCGATATCGACACGCTGGCGACGCGTATCGCCCATACCCGCACCTGGACCTATATCGCCAACCGGCCTGACTGGATGACCGACCCGGCTCACTGGCGCGGCGAAACCCGAAAGATCGAGGACAAGCTTTCCGACGCCCTGCATGAACAGCTCACGCTGCGCTTCGTGGACCGGCGCTCGGCGGTGCTGATGAAGCGTTTGCAGTCGGACCAGCAGATCTTCGCCGCGATCGACGCCCAGAGCGACGTGCTGGTCGAGGGGCATTATGTGGGCCGCCTGAACGGCCTGATATTCGATGTGGACCAGACGGCGAACGGTGCGGAAGGCAACGTGCTGCTGAATGCTGCGGGACGTGCCTTGCGCCGGGAGGTGGCGAGCCGGGTTCGCAGCATCCGCGAGGCGGCTGACCGGGACTTCGTTCTGGAAACGGACACCGCGCAGGTCCTGTTCGGCGGCGCGCCCGTCGCCAGGCTGACCAAGGGCGCCGATCCGTTGAGCCCCAAGGTCGAGATTCTGGCCAGCGACTTTGTCGAGCAGGCCGAGCGCCTGATGCTCGCCGGCCGGCTGACCGCATTCGCCGAGGCTCAGCTTCGCAGGGCGCTGGGGCCCTTGTTCCGCCTGAAGGATGCGCTTGCCGCCTCGGACCGGGATTCCGACGCCAAGCTGGCCGGCCTGGCACGCGGTATCGCGTTTCGTCTGATTGAAGCGCTGGGCGCCATGCCCCGCGAGACGGCCGCCGAGGATCTGCGCAAGCTGGCGCAACAGGACCGCTGGCAGCTTCGCTCGCTGGGCGTGAAGTTCGGCGAGGCCAGCATCTTCATTCCGGCAATGCTGAAACCCGGCGTCACGCGGCACCGGTTGATGTGCTGGCGCCTGTTCCACGACATGCACGGCCTGCCGGCTGTGCCCGCTCCGGGCATGACATCGGTCATCGCCGCGCCGGCGCCGGACGGGTTTTACGAGGCGACCGGGTACCGCGTGATCGGCGTGCGCGCCATTCGGCTCGACATGCTCGAGAAGGTCGCCGAGACGGCACGGGCACGGCATGAATCCGGCGCCTTGAACGCCGACCGCGAGATCACCTCGTTTGTCGGCTGCCGCGACCAGGAATTCGCCGCCATACTGGCTTATCTGGGGTATCAGCCAAAGACGCACGCCGACGGCGACACGACGTTTGTTCGCCAGCGGAAGGACCACAGGAAATCATCGGCGAAGGCGCAGCGCCAGCAACGGCAGCGCGCCGAACATTCGCCATTCGCGGGACTGCAGACTTTGAAAACCGCCCTCGGCAGAGGTTAGAACGGAGCCCCCATGCAAGATACCGCCCTGCGCATCGACAAATGGCTTTGGTACGCCAGATTCTACAAGAGCCGCTCGTTGGCGGCCAAACATGTGCAGGCCGGTGAAATCCGGGTCAACAGTCAAAGAATATCCAAGTCGAGTGTCGTGCTGAAGGTCGGCGATGTCCTGACCTTCGCGCTTGGCGACACGGTCCGCGTGGTCGAAGTCGCCGCGCTGGGCGACCGGCGCGGCCCGGCGCCCGAAGCCAGGCTGCTCTATCACGACCTTGCCGGACAGATCGCGGCCAGCCGCAACCGGCCTGGCATCGCCGCCGAATAGCGGCCAGGCTTGCGGGCGTTCTCCCGGCATGGTAACGCCGGGACATGTTGGAAGCACTGAAAGCATTGCTGGGCGCCGGCGCCCCGCCCGTCGAGCGCGAGGGCGAAGGCGCGGATATTCATATTGCGGCGGCGGTCCTGATGGTCGACGCGGCAAGCATCGATGGCGAATTCGGCGACAACGAACGCGGGATCGTTGCGGGTATTCTCAAGCGCCATTTCGGCCTCACGGACGACGCGCTGGCGAACCTGATGTCGCTCGCTGTCGGCAGGCGCGACACCGCGTCGGACCTCAACCGCTACACGCTCACAATCAAAGACGAATTTTCCGAAGCGCAGCGCGTGGAACTCGTTGAACTGCTTTGGGAAGTGGTGTATGCGGACGGCCAACTTCACGCCTACGAAGCAAACCTGTTGCGCCGCATCGCGGGGTTGCTCTACGTTTCCGACCGTGAACGAGGGGATGCGCGCAAGCGGGTACTTAACCGCCTGGGCGTTACAGAATAAAAGGCTCAAGGAGACCGCGATGGCTTACGTCGTGACCGAGGCTTGCATCAAGTGCAAGTACACAGACTGCGTGGAAGTATGCCCGGTGGACTGCTTCTACGAAGGCGAGAACATGCTCGTCATCAATCCCGACGAGTGCATCGATTGCGGCGTTTGCGAGCCGGAGTGCCCGGCGGAAGCAATCGTGCCCGATACCGAGGACGGCCTCGATCAGTGGATCGAACTCAATGCCAAGTTCTCGAAGGAGTGGCCGAACCTGACCGAGAAGAAGGAGGCGCTCGACGGCGCCGACGATTTCAAGGGCGAGACGGGCAAGTTCGACAAGTATTTCACGCCCAATCCGGGCAGCTGAGACTGCCGCCCGGAGTGCTTCGGGCGCAGCACCGCTGACCGCTATGTTTTCTCGGCACCCCCGATTGCGTGAAATCGGGGGTGCATTTTTTACGATTTTGTGATAATTGTCCTCTCCGCGTCGGGACACTATCGACACAAGTCGAAGCACCCTTGTCGCGGCGTTTGTCTCCCGTTTCGGTGAGAACCGGTCGTCCTACGAGACGATAGTACAGACATCATCCGGTCAATGCGGTCGATGCCGCAGGGGGCGGGTTACATGACTGTCAACTGCTGGCAAAAGGCCAGCGCGGCCACCCGACTGGGACCCTGGAGAGAGGTTGGCGAGAGAATCCATGAACATCATGACCAGCAAGAAGCCCGATCTGTCGAAGAAAAAGTTCCGCAAGGGCGAGCACATCGTCTATCCGGCGCATGGCGTCGGCCGCATCACCTCCATCGACAAGGAGACGATCGCAGGCACGGAGCTGGAACTTTATGTTATTGAATTTGATAAGGAAAAGATGACCCTCCGGGTTCCGGTCGCGAAGGTGGACCAGTTGCAGATGCGGAGTCTCGCATCGCCCGACATCATGAAGACGGCGTTGACGACGCTGCGCGGGCGGGCGCGGGTCAAGCGCACCATGTGGAGCCGCCGCGCCCAGGAATACGAAGCCAAGATCAATTCGGGCGACCCCATCTCGATCGCCGAAGTGGTGCGCGATCTGCACCGCGCGGAAGATCAGCCGGAGCAGTCCTACAGCGAGCGCCAGATCTACGAATCGGCCCTGGGACGTCTCGCCCGCGAAGTTGCGGCAGTGGAAAAGATCGACGAGCGATCGGCCATCGAGAAACTGGAAAAGACTCTCAAGGCGGCGTAACGCAGGCACGCACAACGCGTTTGCAGAAAGGCCCGCCTCCGGCGGGCCTTTTTCGTCCGGGATCACCTTAAATTGACCGCACCAATGCCCATATGATATTAGAATTAGTCCAAACTGCTCGCCACACCGTAAGAATGGTTGCCGCTTAGCCGCACCAGCGCAGGAGGGAGCGACAGTAGGAGGTCCGTTATGGATCTGAGTCCACAGAGAATAGACCAGCGCCTCGTCAAGGCCGCCACGGATGCCCGCCTCCTCGGCAAGGAGGAGGAGTTCGAACTGGCGAACCGCTGGCGCCACAATCACGATCACGACGCCCTTCACCAGTTGATGGCCGCCTATCTGCGGCTTGTGATCAGCATGGCGAGCAAGTACCGGCATTATGGCCTGCCGGCCAATGACCTTGTGCAGGAGGGCTGCCTGGGCCTGATCCAGGCCGCCGACCGGTTCGAGCCGGAACGCGATATTCGTTTCTCGACCTATGCGAGCTGGTGGATCCGGTCTGCCATCCAGGATTACGTCCTGCGCAACTGGTCCATCGTCCGCACCGGCACCACGGCGGCGCAGAAGAAGCTGTTCTTCAACCTGCGCCGGCTGCGCAGCCTGATCGGCCAGGACACCGGCAACGACAGCGCGGCGCCGATCTCGTCCGAGACCCGTCAGCGGATCGCCACCCAGCTTGGCGTGAAGCAACAGGAAGTGGATTACATGGAAGCCCGCCTGACCGGCGGCGACCAGTCGGTCAACGCGCCTATCGGCGAGGAAGGCGACAGCGAGTGGCAGGATTACCTAGCCGACGATCGCGCTGTTCCGGAAGACACGGTGATGAATGCCCACGACACGGAAATTCGTCTCGGATGGCTGAAAGAGGCCATGGAGACGCTGACCGATCGGGAAAAGCTGATCATCAAGGAACGCCGCCTTGGCGACGAGTCGGTGACCCTGGCAGTGCTGGGCGACCAGCTCGGCATCAGCAAGGAGCGGGTGCGCCAGATCGAGCACCAGGCGCTGGGCAAGCTGCGCAAGGCGCTCTTGCGCCTCGTCGGCGGCGATCCGCACCGCGTGGGTCTGATCCCGTCGACCTGACGCGGCCGCGCAACACGATCAAGGGGAGGGTTCGCGCCCTCCCCTTTTCTTTGGCGGCATGGGTTCGTGCCCCGGCAATTCGAGCTGTTCCGGATGGCTCAGTTCGATCATGGGGCCGTTGTAATTCTTGATCCAGCCCCGCACACGAACCGTTCGGCCCTTCAATGCCGCCGCATCCAGGCCTTGCCGCGCAAGCATGGTCCGCACCCGCGCCGGCACAAGCACCGTGAAATCGGTTTTCCAGTCCGGGCCGAAGTTCAGATAAACCCGGTTCTTCACGGCTGCGGCATCCAGCACCGTGCCCTCGACGATCTGGAAGGTATTCACCACGCGATGAGCGCGCTCTGGCGTGACGATCGAATAATAGGGATGTCCCCAGATGCCGCGCCTTGCGGCACGGGCATTGCGCTCAAGCGCCAGCATCTCGGCGGCAAGCGCGCGGTTGTCGGAAAACGTGTAAACCCTGGCCCAGCCCGACCGCAGCATCTCGCCTTGCACCCACAGGCCATCGTCGCGCTCGAGATGGGCGAGGGTCCTGCCCCAGCGATCGATGGGTTTGGCGGTTGGGCGCACGGTCAGCGTATGGTCCAGCACGATCCGCTCGAGTGCACGCCTCGATTCCCTTGCCAGTGGCCATTCCTTGAAGTGAGGACGATCCAGGGGAAGTTTGGGCGCCTGGATGCCGACCAGCCGGACGACAACCTTGTCGGCCAGAACGAGCGTGTCACCGTCGGTCACTTCGGCGACCTTTGCCGTCCCGGATGACCGCGGCGCATGGCCCGGCAGCGCGGCAAAGGCCCACGCTGACAAGGGCAGCAACGCCAGAACGGCAATGACATATGACCGGAATTTCATGGCGGCAGCGTATCACCGCGTCGCCGGATCGTCAGGCGAAGACCGCACCCAGGACCAGATAGGCCAGGACGAGGACGACCAAGACGGGAAGCACGAGCCCCCGCAAGAGAGAAAACACTGCCGAGTCCATTTTTCCTCAACCCCCAAGGGCCATCTCATAGCGGATCGCCCTTATATTCTGGATAGCCGCCGAGTTCGGCAACATTAAGGCGTATTTGCGCCGTGGCCGGTCTCCACTGCCCGATATGAGCCCCGCCCCGGAGAGGGCATTCGTCGGTGGCGCGACTTTGGGAATCCATGAGCCTGTCGCCGCAACGATCACGTGGTCACTCGAGGCTTTAGCGGCAGCGAAAATTCCGCTATCACTCTCGGCGGGCGCCCGTAGCTCAGCAGGATAGAGCACAGGATTCCTAATCCTGGGGTCGTGAGTTCGAATCTCGCCGGGCGCGCCATCACACCGGAAACAAATTTTCAGACAGCCGGGAACCACTTCCTGTGACACCCGTTGTCTGGTTGTGGCATCGGCGATTGCCCTCGAAGGTGCCTTGTGGAACCAGCCCCGCCGGAGCCCCCCGCCCGGCGGGGCACACATTTGGGGACCACCGCGCCGCCGGCATTGTACCGGCTAACTGCCGCCGCCGGTCTCGTCGAGAATTGCGTCCACCCGTGACCACTGATGGCTGGCGTGGCATTCGGGGCAAGGGACCGACTGGGTACCGAAGCGGTACGATTCGAAGGTTTCCCAGTTGAGGTTTACGCCGGTGTAGATTTGCTTCCCCGTATTGGGACACTTGATCATCACTCTGGGCATGGCTTGCTCCTCTTTGTCGAACGGCGCTCCGCCACCGCGGATCATAGCACGATCACCCGCCCATGGCCGCCCGTTGTCGGGATGTTCGCACGATCCCGGGTCAATCGGGTGCCATCGGAGAAACCATTTACCGTCCGCCGAGTTGAGTAAGGCAGGAGCAGAAAGGCTGGCGACTCGATGAGCAACAAGATCTCGAGAGAGGACAAGGACACCCTGTATCGGCTCAGACCGAACGACGAGGACCTGATCCGCAATCTGCATGTGCTTTATGACGGCATCCGCGTCGAGCCCATGCCCGAATATCTTCAGGAACTACTGGACCAGCTGCCGAAATAGCGGCCACAAGTGCTGCATTACCGCCGATTCCGAGGCCTCTTCCCCTTGCCTGAACGGCGCGTCGGCAGCCGGTAAGTGAGCGCAAAAACGATCCCCTCGTGCCGCATTACGGTTTCCTTCGACAGCGTGCATCCTATAACAACACTCGGAACACCATCTCGCCGAGGACCAGTATGACAATCCGCCGATTCTCAATTCCCCTGCTGGGCATGGCGGCCTTGTTGGCCGTATCCGGCCCCGCCGCTGCCTGGTCGCCCGAAGGCCATCAGGTCATCGGGCGCATGGCGGCGCTTTATCTCACAAAGAGCGCCAAGGCCGAAGTCGAGGCGCTGCTGGGCGGCGACGCAGCGGATGCCATGGAGCGGGCCTCGACCTGGGCCGACGATATCGTGGCACAGCGGCCGGACACCCTGGCGTGGCATTTTGTCGACATTCCCCTGGACGAGGGCAAATACAACCCAGAACGCGACTGCCCCGGCGGGAATTGTGCGGTGGCGCGGATGACGGCCGACATGAAGCTTCTGGCCGACAAGACCCAGCCAAAGGAACAGCGCGCCGAAGCCCTGAAATACCTGATCAACCTGATGGGCGAAATCCACCAGCCGCTGCGGGTGGTGGACGACGGTCACGACCATGGCCGCGACATCAAGGTCCAGTTCGGCGACAAGCGCACCAATCTGTTCGACGTCTGGGAAACCGACGTGCCAAAGGGACTTCAGGGGACAACCCAGCAGATCGTCAGCCGACTCCGCGGCAAGATCACGCCCGAGCACCGCAAGTTCTGGGCCTATGGGACCTTTATCAAGTGGACCGAGGAATCCGCCGGCCAGGCCCGGGTCAACATCCATGACGACCTGTACGGCGCCGCGCGCTTGTCGAACGAGGAATTGCTGGTGAGCCTGGAATACCCCGACGTCAAGCGCAGGCTGGCATCCGAATTGATCTCGCGGGCCGCCGTGCGCCTTGCGGCAGCGCTCAATTTTGCGCTGAAATAGATCAGCGCGACGCCGTGCGCTCTTCATCCCAGCAGCGCTGCATCAGGTAGTAGCTGAACGAGGCCGACCAGCCCAGCAGCAGCAGGCCGTTGATCGGCTCGATGCTGGCCAGCAGCCGCAGCGGACCGATGGGATAGATGTCGCCCAGCCCCAGTGTCGTGAAGGTCTCTGCGGAAAAGTAGAAATAGCTGAGCGGCTCGAACACATGGGAGCCGGCAAAGCTGCCGATATCGATCCATTTGTCGGCAAACCAGTACGCGATCGCGTAGAGCCCGATCTCCAGCAGGTGAATCCAGAAAACGATGAGGATGGCCGCGAGGATCTTGCGCCGCCCGGATCCCGACATCCCCAGGATGTACCGGTAGGTCAGGCGAAGTCCCTCATAATGCATTGCGGTGGTGGTCACGACCAGCACCAGCGCCGTCACGATCGCATAGAGAATGCCCAATGGGCCGTCCTTCCGGTGCCGCCACCATTGGAGAGAAGAGTCTGGGCGGAAGAGCGGCCGTCAACCGCCGCTGGGGAACCGCTCGAACGCGGGCAGACCCTCGGGAATGCTGTGGAAAGGCTGCTTGTCGATGGTAAAAATCGCCATTTCCGGACCGCCGAACAATTTCGGGTCGTCGAACGTGCCCACTTTCAGGATGACCCCGTCGAAGCCCTTGGCGCGGGTGAGGATGTGGGTGCCGCAGTTGGGACAGAACTCGCGCGTTACCGGGCGCGGCAGATCGCTCCGGGCGAACTGTTTCGGCTCGCCTTTGGTGTAGGCAAATCCGGCGAGCGGCATGGCGACGATGACGTTGGGCGAGCCGCCCGAAATGTACTGGCATTCCCGGCAATGGCACTGCGCCTTCATCATGGGATCGCCCTCGGCCACATAGCGCAGCCCGCCGCAATAACATCCGCCTTCGATCTTCATGGGTTCCCTCCCCTGGTTCGCAAGCGAGTCTAGCCCGCTCCGCCGCGAATTTCCATGCAGCGGATCAGATCATGGTTGATGGATCCGGCGTGGATTGCGCCGCAGCAGGCCGGAGCTGCCCTTCCGGGGCTCTTGAACACCCGCACAAACGGCCCGCGACGAAGAAAGCAACCTTGCTTATTCCTGTTCGCCGCGACAGGCTACCGCTTCACGAAACTGGGGAGTACGTGGGATGGGACAGCTTGACGGCAAGGTGGCGATCGTCACCGGCGCTGGGCGCGGCATCGGCAAGGCGACGGCGATTACCTATGCGAAAGAGGGCGCCAAGGTCGTTGTCGCGTCGCGGACGCAGGCGACGCTGGACGGCGTGGTGAAGCAGATCACCGACGCAGGCGGCACGGCCATCGGCATCACCTGTGACGTGGGCCACAAGGACCAGATATTCGCCATGGTCGACAAGGCGGTGAAGGCATTCGGTCCTGTCGATATCCTGGTGAACAACGCGCAAGGCTTCGGCACCGAGGCCAACCCGCAGAAATCGACCGTGTTCGTGTCGGTGCAGGACACCGACGACGTGGAACTGGAATACACCTTCCGCACCGGTGCGCTGGCGAGCCTGTGGGCCATGCAGGCCGTCTATCCGCACATGAAGGGCCGCGGCGGCAAGATCATCAATTTCGCCTCGGCCGCCGGCATGACCGGCGACCCCGGCAACACCTCCTACAACATCGCCAAGGAGGCCATCCGCGTCATCACCCGGACGGCGGCACGCGAATGGGGACCGGACGGCATCCAGATCAACACGGTAAACCCGTTCCTGCGCACCGACGCCTGGGAGAACTGGGAAAAGGCCCGGCCCGAAGACGTGAAGAAATACGCGGAATCGGTGCCGCTGAAGCGGCTGGGCGATCCCATGAAGGACGGCGGGCCGCTGATGGTGTTCATCGCCAGCGACGCCAATTCCTACATGACCGGCCACGACTTCAACCTGGACGGCGGCTGGGAGATTCACGCATGAGCACCGACAGGACCATCCGCGACCTGCTCGAAAAGCAGGCGATCTACGAGCTGATGGCGCATTATGCCGACCGGATCGACGCCAACGATCCCGAAGGCGCGGCGGCGTGCTTCGCCGAGGACGGATTGGGCGTCTACTGGCAGGACTGCATCGGGCCGGTGGCCATCGCCGAACGCCTCGTCGGCATCCTCGACCGCTTCCACGCCACGTCCCATCACCTGAGCAATGTCCAGATCCGGCTGAACGGCGATACCGCGACGGCGCAGGCCTATGTCTACGCCTTCCACCGGGTGAAGGCCGACATGGAAAATCCCATGCACTACTGGGGGCGCTGGGTCGACGAACTGGCCAAGATCGACGGCGCGTGGAAATTCAAGCGCCGCGAAGTGGTCGGCATCGGCAGCATCAGCCGGGGAACGGACGATCTGGATCATCCGGGACATCCGGGCCGCCTTTCACGCGAGGCGCCCAAGGCCGATTTCGGGTAGCGCCGGATGACCGATCCGATCCGCGAACTCGCCGACAAGCGGGCCATACACGAGTTGATGGCGCATTATGCCGACCGGATCGACGCCAACGACCCGGAAGGCGCAGCGTCCTGCTTCGCCGAGGACGGCATCGGAGTCTATTGGCAGGACTGCGTGGGTCCCAAGGCTATCGCCGAACGGCTGACCGGCATCCTCGCCCACTTCCACGCCACGTCGCACCATCTGAGCAACGTCCAGATCCGGCTGGATGGCGATACGGCGACGGCGCAGTCCTATGTCTATGCGTTCCACCGGGTAAAGGCGGACATGGACAAGCCCATGCATGTCTGGGGCCGCTGGGTCGATGCCCTGAAAAAAGTCGACGGCCATTGGAAGTTCGCCCACCGCGAAGTGGTGAGCGTCGGCAGCATCGGCAGCGTGCGGGTGCCAGATGACCTCGGGCATCCGGGGCATCCGGGACGGCTGGTGAGATAGAGATTTACCTTTTCCCGTCATTGCGAGCGCCCGCAGGGCGCGCGGCAACCCAGTCTCTCCACCACTCGCTCATCGGTTGGAGAGACTGGATTGCCGCGTCGCTTCGCTCCTCGCAATGACGGCGGATTTACCATCTGGTAATCCGCGGCCACAAATCTACCTCCTGTAACCTTCGACCACTATTCCGCGCGACCGTGGAACTCACCGGGGAGCACGCCGTCACGGCACCGTCACATGAACAAGGCCCTGACCGTCATCCTGGCCACGGTCGCGCTCGATGCCATTGGCATCGGCCTGATCATGCCGATCCTGCCCAGCCTGCTGCGCGAGCTGGGCCATTCGTCCGAGATTTCGGCCCAGTACGGCATGCTGCTGGCGCTTTATGCGGCCATGCAGTTCCTGTTCGGACCGGTGCTGGGCGCACTGAGCGACCGCTTCGGCCGGCGGCCGATCCTGCTGGTCGCGCTGGCAGGCGCCGCGGTCGATTACCTGATCATGGCGATGACCGATCATCTGGCGATCCTCTATGTGGGCCGCGCCATCGCCGGCATCGCGGGCGCCAGCTTCGTCGTCGCCACCGCCTATATCGCCGACATCTCGCTGCCCGCCGAGCGCGCGCGCCGCTATGGGCTGATGCAGGCCTGTTTCGGGATCGGCTTCATTGCCGGGCCGGTGCTGGGCGGCCTGCTGGGCGAACTATCGCTGCGCTATCCTTTCCTGCTTGCCGCCGCGCTCAACGGCATCAACTTCGTGGTCGGACTCTTCGTGCTGCCAGAATCCCATCTGCCGGAGCGCCGCAAGGTCAAACTCGCGAGCCTGAACCCGCTCGCGTCGTTCCGCTGGGCGTTCGGCATGCGGACCCTGGTCCCGCTGATCGCGATCTTCTTCACCATGCATCTGGTGGGACAGGTGCCGGGATCGCTTTGGGTGATCTATGGCGAGGACCGCTTTGCCTGGGATACCTGGATGGTGGGCCTGTCGCTGGGCGTGTTCGGCCTGTTCCATGCCGTCGCCCAGGCATTCCTGACCGGACCGGTCACGGCGCGCCTTGGCGAGAAGACCACGCTCGCCCTGGGCGTCGCCTTCGACGCCACCGGGCTTGTCCTGATGGCGTATGCCACCACGACCTGGATGGTCCTCCCAGTGCTGATGTTCCTGACCCTGTCGGGCGTGGGTATCCCCGCCCTTCAGTCCATGGTCTCGCGGCAGGTCGATGAGGACCAGCAGGGCGAGTTGCAGGGCACGGTCGCAGCGCTCATGAGCCTGGCTTCGATCTTCGGACCGCTTGCCGCCACCGCCTTCTATGCGGCGACGGCGGCTACATGGAGCGGCATGGTCTGGGTGGCGGCGGCGGCGCTCTATGTCCTGCTCATTCCCGCGCTGCTCGCCATCCGGCGGCATTAATGCGCCCTCGGCTTTATGGGCCAGGCAAAACCAGCACGCATGATGCTTCCATCGGAGGCGATCCGATGCTTACATAGGGGCCGCGCAGGGGAGAGCGCGTTTCCAGGACCGAGGGAGAGACCATGTCCGCGCCGAATGACCACGAAGTCGTTTCCATCTATCCGTACACGCCCGAGCAACTCGACCGGCTGATGACCGACGCGCGCGAATGCGTGCTGATGTGGGCCACCAAGGACAACTGGCCGGTCGGCGTCTACCATTCCTTCGTCTGGCGCAACGGGCGCATCTGGATCACCTTCGCCGCCCACCGCCACCGGGCCAACGCGATCAAGCGCAACCCCAAGGTGGCGGTCGCGGTCAGCGGCGTCGCCGGGGTCGAGCCGGATTGCCCCATGGGATCGGCCACCGCCAAGGGCATCGGCATCTTCCATGACGATGACGAAACCAAGGCCTGGTTCTATCGGGCGCTGGCAGACAAGTCGTACCGCGACGACCCGGCCAAGGCAGACCGCTTCGTCGAAACCCTGAATTCGCCCATGCGCACCATTCTCGAGGTGATCCCGACCCAGTGGATCACCTTCGACAGCGGCAAGTCGGCACGCCACATGGCCGGGCAGATCAACGACACCGAACTGGGTCCGCGGCTCACCTCGGACGCCGAGCGGCTCGCCAAGTTCCGCCAGGAACGCGGACTCGGCGAGCGCTGAAGCAGGTCAGGCCGCCAGGGCGGCACGGCAGGCCAGGCCAATCTGCTCCACATGGCGGTGGTCGGTCCCGCAGCAGCCCCCCAGCACGTTGAGCTGCGGCAGCAGCGTCCGCAGGTCGGCATAGCGCCGCGCCAGGTCGGCCGGATCGCCGTCGTCGAGGTCGGTGGCTTCGTCCAGTTCGGCATGGCTGCGGGTCGACGCGTTCGCCCGCAGGCCGCGCAGCTTCGCGGTCCAGCCCTCGCCCGTCTCCAGCGCATGCCGGAAATGGGTAGGATGCGCGCAGTTCAGCATGTAGTAGGCCGGCGCGCCGCCGGTCTGGTCCTCGACAATGCCGATTGCCTCGCCAATGCTGTGGCCCGACGGCAGCGTGCCGTCGGTCTCGACGGTGAACGACAGGGCAACCGGCATCCCGGCCGCCTTCGCCGCCCGCGCCAGGCCTGTAGCCTCTTCCGGATAAGTCATGGTAATCGCGGTGATCATGTCCGCCTCGGTGCCGGCGAACACGCCAATCTGGACCGCATGGTAGTCCTCGGCCGCCGCCACGCTCATCATGCCGTCCGGACGATAGCCGTCGCCGCGGGGACCGATACAGCCGCTGATCACCATCGGCGACGAGGGTGTCTGCAACCGGTCACGCACCTGCTGTACAAGCGCGATCGCGCGCCGGTTGGCGTCGGCGAGCGCCTCGTCCGAATAGCCCAGCTTGTCGGCCCAATCCTTGCTGGCGCGCCAGGTCGGGCTTTCCAGGATGAAGCCGGCCCCAGCCTCGACCGCGAGCCGGGCGTAGCGTTCGAAGTAGGCTTGCAGCGCGTCGGCGCCGCCGTCCCGGTTGAGCAGGTCGAAGGCGGCGAAGTAGGGCAGATCAAAATGATCGTGGAAGATCAGTGTCGTCTCGATGCCGCCATCGGACAGAAACAGCCGCTGGGACAATTGGGGCAGGTTATTGCGATAGGTCGCCATGGTCTCACCTCGTGGTTTTGGGTGTCCGGACTTTTCCCCAATCCGCATCATGAAAATAGACGACTCGTGGTAAACTAAGAGCGTAGGTTCGATTGTTTAATAGATTCAGTAACTTGGAAGATGCCCAAGGCGATGGGGCCGCTCTGGGTGGCAAAAATGCACCGACAACTTGACCCCCGGTACACTAACCATGCTGGAGACGCCGACCCGCAGGAGCGACACGCGCGAGCGCCTGCTGGCGCTTGCCGAGGAGGCCGTGCTGGCAAAGGGGTTCGCGGCCACATCCATCGAGGAACTGATCACTGCCGCCGGCATTACCAAGAGCGGTTTCTTCTACCATTTCAAGGACAAGGCCGTTCTGGCGCGCGCATTGCTGGTGCGATACCTGGAGAACGACAAACAGCTGCTGGACGATCTCTTCTCCCGCGCGGATGAACTCAACGAGGACCCGCTACATGGCTTCCTCGTCGGCTTGAAGCTGTTCGCCGAGATGATGGACAATCTACCCGAGGCGCATCCCGGATGCCTCGCCGCCTCGTTCTGCTATCAGGACCAGTTGTTCAACCAGGAGATCCGCAAGCTGAACGCCGACGGCGTCATCGTCTGGCGCCGCCGGTTTCGCGAGCGGCTGGACCTCATCGCCGCGCAATATCCGCCGCGCATCGACGTCGATCTGGACGCCATGGCCGACATGGTCTCGACGTTGGTGGAAGGCGGCATCATCCTGAGCCGGGTGCTGCGCGACGGCACCGTCATGCCGCGGCAGATCATGCTCTACAGGGACTTTGTCCGGATGGTCTTCTCGCCGGCCTGAGCTGATCCAGGCCGACCTAGTCGAGGCTGGCCGTGGCCGTGCCCGGCGCGACGATGATGCAGCTGACCTTGCCACGCTTGAGCATCGTGCACGCATCCTGCGCCTCGCTGCGGCTGGCGAAACCCACCAGGCGCGAGCGATACAGCGTCTTCTTGCCGCCGGCCGTGCTGACCGAGGCAGTGACATGCTCAAGCGTATCCGACAGCCTGCCAATGACCTTCTGGGCGAAATCGCGGGCGGCATCGCGCTTGCTGAACGCACCGACCTGCACCGCCCAGCCCTGCGGCAACGTCGCAGCTTCGGCATCGCTTTCGCCGGTTTCGAGGGCCGCCGAGGTAACCGATGTGGCCGATGCTTCCACCGGCCTCATTGCGCCGGCATCGGCCTGGCTGGCGCGCGGCGCCGGCATGGCCAGCGATGCCGGCATCACGACGGGCTTGTCGGTCGGGGCAAGCTGATCGTCGAGCGTCGTCATGGTGACGACCTTCGCCTTGGGCGCCGTTTCCTGCGGGAAGCCGGCCACCTTCACCTTCATGACCAGTGGCTCCGGCTTGACGGCGGCAAGCGACTTGGTGCCTGCGTCGTCATCCTTGACATATTCCACGCCCGGCAGATCGTTCCCCTTGGCCCGGGCAAAGCTGGCATCCATGATCTCGCCCATATAGCGGTCGCGCGACGCGGCGGTCGAGCCGCCGAAGACCACGCCGACAAGTCGGGTTCCGTCGCGCTGGGCGGCCGCCAGCAGATTGAAGCCGGACATGCCGATGAAGCCGGTCTTGATGCCGTCCGCACCCTTGTAATTCAGGGCAAAGCGATTGTGCGAGGTATGGGTCACGCCCTTGTAGGTGAAGCTGCGGGTCGAGAAGTAGGCGTAATATTCCGGGAAATTGCGGTGGATCGCGACGCCGAGCAGCGCCTGGTCTCGCGGTGTCGACACCTGTTGCTTGTCGGGCAGGCCCGAGGCATTGCGGTATATGGTGTTCTTCATGCCCAGTTCGCGGGCCTTGGCCGTCATCAGGTAGCCGAAATCGGCCTCGGTGCCGCCCAGGCCTTCCGCCAGCACCGCCGCGGCATCGTTCGCCGACCGGGTGACGAGCGCCAGGATCGCGTCCTCGACGGAAATGCTCGAGCCCACCGTCAGCCCCAGCTTGCTGGGCGGGCGGGATGCCGCCGCGCGAGATACCGGCAGCTTGCTGTCGAGCGTCAAGGTGCCGTTTTCCAGCGCCTCGAACGTGAGGTACAGCGTCATGACCTTGGTCATCGATGCCGGATACAGCTTCTTGTCGGCATTGCGCGCGTAGAGAACTTCGCCGGTCGCCTCATTGATGATGATGGCGCCCGTGCCGATCGTGAAGGTCGAGCCCTTCTTCGATTTGGCTTCCTTGGACTTGTGCGTGCGGGCTTCGGCGGGGGGCGCAGAGGCGACACCGACCATCAACAGAGAGGCCAGTACCAGTACGTGTAACTTGATCAGCTTTTGCGCAAAGCGCCGTCCGAATGCATTGCCCCGCATCCACAACCTCCCTTGGTCCGCCCTACTCCACGAGCAAATTGATGTAGAACAAAAGAGTCTTATTTTTCGCCAGGTTGTGCAAGCTAAAGTTAAAGTGAAGACTCAGGAAATGTCACATTCCCGACAATTTACCGCGGCGCGCACCGCCGGGGAGGTATTCCCTAACCTGCGCGCGGTATCGGAGGCGTGAAACCCTATTCGCGGAACGGGTGGACGTCCCGGTCAGGCCACAGAAAATGGATCCGGGTGCGATGGATCAGCCAGTTGTCCCCGGATTTGCGATATTCGTCATCGTAGATCCCGAACAGGATCAACGGGTCCTCGGTGCCCTCGGCGGTCCGCAAGTCGAGCAGATACCAGCGGCCGATCGCCCGGTCGGGTCCCTTGAGCATGATCCAGGGATTGGTGACAGCATGCATCACGTTGAAGATGCCGCCATAGCGGGACATGAAATTCCGGTAATTCTCGTGAATTGCCTTACGGCCGACCCAGTCGCCGCCGTAATTGGCTCCGAATTCGCAGACGGCGTCCTCGGTGAACAGCGCCGCGAGTTTGTCGACCTCGCCGCCGTCATAATAGTGTGAGTAGAGGTGGCGCGTCGTCTTGATCTTCTCGATATCCAGCAGGTCGTCGATCGTCATCGGTGTCTCCATTCATCGCGCCGCACGGAATTTATCGCGAGGGGCACGCCGGGCGGCAAGCCTTTTCGTTCAAGCGTGCTTGTTAAGCCTTTCCAAGCGGCCGGGGTTTTGGCAGGTTGGCGCGCAAAGGAGCCAAGCGATGCCTTATGATTTCCACGATGTGCTGCGCGGCACGGTCACCACCAATCTGGGCAGCTTTCCCCACGAATTTATCGATGGCGAGGGCATGCGCCATGCGGCCGTCGCCCTTACCATCGTGGCAGGCGACACGCCGGAGGACGGCGCGTCCATGCTGCTGACCCGGCGCACGTCCAGGCTGAACAAGCATGCCGGCCAGTGGGCGCTGCCGGGCGGACGCATCGACCAGGGTGAGGATCCATTGCGCGCCGCGCTCCGGGAGATGCACGAGGAAGTCAACCTGATGCTTGATGACAGCCACCTCCTGGGCCGCCTCGACGACATCTCGTCGCGCTCGGGTTACGTGATCTCGCCTTTTGTTTTCTGGGCCGACGACCTCTCGTCGATGGCGCCCAATCCTGACGAGGTGGCGTCGATCCACCGCATACCGCTGCGCCTGTTCGAGGGCGCCGATTCCGTCCAGTTCATCGACGTCGAGGGACAGACCGAAAAGCTGCTGCGTCTGCAACTGGGCGACACCCGCATCCACTCGCCAACCGGCGCATTCCTGCTGCAGCTTTGGGAGGTCGGCGTCAACGGCCGGCATACGCGCGTCAAGCAGCACCTGCATCCCGACTGGTCCAAGTAACCGGCCGCTTGCGCGGCGCACCGTGATCGTGGCTAGCTTCGCCCCTAAGTTTGGCAACGAGCGAGGACGGCCTTGGGACATCGCGGCTATCTGACCATTCTCGGTGTCCTGTTCACGATCCTGTTCGTGACGCTGGCGATCCATCCCGTCGATCGCGCCGGCTGGATGCTGGAAAATGCGCTGGTCGGCGGTTTCCTGCTGGCCGCGTTGCTGATCCACCGCCATTTCGCCTTTTCCCGGCTGTCGGCGACGCTGATCTTCGTCTTCCTCTGCCTGCATGAGGTCGGATCGCACTACACCTATTCCCTGGTTCCCTATGACGCATGGTTCACGGCTGTGACCGGCGGCAGCTTCAACGAACTGGTGGGCTGGGAGCGCAACAACTACGACCGCGTCGTGCATTTCAGCTACGGCCTGCTGCTGGCCTATCCCTTGCGGGAGATGTTCCTGCGCGTGGTCGATGTCAGGGGATTCTGGGGCTATTTCCTGCCGCTCGACGTGATGATGTCCACATCCATGCTCTACGAGTTGGTCGAATGGGCAGCCGCCGCAGCGTTCGGCGGCGAACTCGGCATGGCCTATCTGGGTACCCAGGGCGACGTCTGGGACGCCCACAAGGACATGGCGCTGGCCAGCGCCGGCGCACTCGTCGCTATGGGGATCACGGTGGCCGTCAATCTGGCGCTGCAGCGCGATTTCGCGTCGGAATGGGCGGAGAGTTTCCGCGTCAAGAACAACCAGCCGGTTGGCGAGGCCGCCTTCATCGGATTGTGGCGCCGCCGCCGGACGGATTGAGCCAAACCGCCCGCGTCGTGGCCCCGTTTGACCGGTTTGCCAACCGGCCGGTCACTTCATCGTGAATGTGGTATTTGGCGCTGCAGGAGTTTGCGGAAGTGCAGTAAAATCGGCCTTCAGCACCCAAGCCCCCTCAAGCCTGACGTGCTGACGGCCGGACGGGGAGCGGCTGCAGCGCATCCCCCGTCCGGCCACCCTTTCGCAAAACCCGGAACGTCCCAACACCCGGAAAGCGGCCCGTGGGCTGAATTGGTGGCCAAGCGCCGGCATTCGGGATAGGCTGAACCCATGAAGAACCACCAGCAGATCGCGGACGCCCTCAACGCGCGCATGGCGCAATTGTCCCAGCGCGTCGAACGGCTCGAGGAAGATCTTCGCCAGCCGCTGGATCCGGATTTCGCCGAACAGGCCACCGGCATGGAATCCAGCGAGGCAAACGAAGCGCTCGAGGGCGCGAGTTTTGCCGAAATGGCGCAGATCCGGGCAGCCCTGGGCCGCATCGACGACGGCACCTACGGCGTTTGCGTCAGCTGCGGCGAAACCATCGCACCAGCGCGGCTGGAGGCCCTGCCCTATGCCCAGCAATGCATCGATTGCGCTCGCGGCAGCTGATTTTCTCCGGTGCGGGTGCCTGCGGCGCAGTATTAATTGCGCCGGCAGCAGATTGACTTAAATCTTACCGACCACGGGCTGGGGCGGCACCCGAATACCAAGGAGACAAACGACATGCTGAAATTCACCCGGCGCAGCTTCCAGGTTGCGGCACTGTCGGTGGCGCTTGCCACGGGCGTGGCGACTGTTGCCCTGATACCGTCACAGCCGGTGCAGGCGGCTTCGGAATCCGACGCCAGGGAACTGGTGATGTCCGCCCAGTATGCCTTCGACGACCTGACCGACAAGGGCAGCAATGCGACGGTCCGCTCGCTGCTGAAGGATGCCCGGGGCGTGATGATCTTTCCGTCGGTGGTCAAGGGAGCAGTCGGCATCGGCGGCGAAGGCGGCAGCGGCGTGCTGCTGGTGCGCGGCGAGGACGGCGTCTGGAGCTATCCGGCGTTCTACCACATGAGCTCGATCAGCATCGGCCTGCAGCTCGGCGGCCAGGAAAATCGCTTCCTGCTGATCCTGATGACCGACAACGCCGTGCGCAAGGTCATGAGCGGCGACACCCAGGTCGGCGGCGACCTGAGCGCCGTGGCCATCGAGAGCGGCGTCGACAAGTCGACAGGCACGACCACTGGCCGGCGTGACATCTATTACCACGCCGAAACCCAGGGCGGCCTGTTCGCGGGCGTCAGCCTGGAAGGCACCAACATCAAGGCGCGCAACAAGATGGCCAGAAAATATTACGGCCAGGAAGTGTCCGTCAGGGACATCCTGATCGAGCGGCGCGCCGCCAACCCGCAGGCAGAAGACCTGCGGACGATCATCGCGTCCCAGTCGGGCTACTAACCCGCCGTCGCAAGGGCCTGGTCCAGATCGGCGATGATGTCGTCGATGTGCTCCAGGCCGATCGACAAACGGACATAGCCGGCGGTGACGCCCGTCGCCAATTGATCCTCGGGCGAGAGTTGACTGTGCG
Organism: Emcibacter sp. SYSU 3D8; assembly: GCF_039655875.1. Classification (NCBI taxonomy): domain Bacteria; kingdom Pseudomonadati; phylum Pseudomonadota; class Alphaproteobacteria; order Emcibacterales; family Emcibacteraceae; genus Emcibacter; species Emcibacter sp. SYSU 3D8. The sequence continues at coordinate 150,400 of NZ_JBBYXK010000005.1, forward strand.
TGGTGCTGGCGGGATGGATGGCCAGGCTTCGCGCGTCGCCGATATTGGCCACATGATACAGCAGCTTGAGGGAGTCGATGAACCGGCGCCCTGCCTCCATGCCTCCCTTCAGTTCGAACCCGACCAGGCCGCCATAGCCGCCCTTGAGATAGGCATCGGCCCGGCGCCGCGCCTCGCCTGACTGTTGCCCCGGATGGATCACCGTCGCGACGGAAGGATGCCGGGCCAGCCAGTCCGCGACCTTCGCGGTATTGGAGCAGTGCCGCTCCATCCGCAGCGGCAGGGTTTCAAGGCCCTGCATGATGTAGAACGAATTGGTCGGGCTGATCGCCGGACCAAGGTCGCGCAGCATCACCGTGCGGGCACGCAGAATGTAGGCGATGGGGCCGATCGGCTTGGCCGCCTGTGTCCAGACCGCGCCGTGATAGGACGGGTCGGGGCTGTTGAGGTTCGGCTGTCGATCAGGATTCGCTTCCCAGTCGAAGGCGCCGCTATCGACGATCATGCCGCCGATCGACGTGCCGTGGCCGCCGATATATTTGGTGAGCGAATAGACGACAATCGCCGCGCCATGATCGAAAGGCCGGCAGAGCATGGGCGCCGCCGTATTGTCCATGATCAGGGGGATGCCGAAACTGCGGCCGATGGCCGCGACTTCTGCGATCGGAAACACCTGCAGCTTGGGATTGGGCAGCGTCTCGGCGTAATAGGCGCGCGTGCGGTCGTCGGTCGCCCGCCGGAAGCTCTCGGGATCGCCCGGATCGACAAAGCGCACCTCGATGCCCTGCGCCCGCAGCGTATTGTTGAACAGGTTCCATGTCCCGCCATAGAGATCCGTCGAACTGATCACGTTGTCACCGGCCGAGGCGAGGTTCTGCAGCGCCAGCGTCGACGCCGCCTGACCGGACGCCACTGCCAGGCCGGCAGCCCCGCCTTCCAGCGCGGCGACACGGCTTTCGAGGACAGCCGTCGTGGGATTCATGATGCGCGTGTAGACGTTCCCCAGTTCCTCGAGCGCGAACAGCCGCGAGGCATGGGCGGTGTCGTCGAACTGATAGGATGTCGTCTGGTAGATCGGCACGGCGACGGCGCCTGTGGCAGGATCGGCACGGTATCCGGCGTGCAGGACGAGAGTTTCGGGATGCTTGCTGTCGGTACACATGGTGTTCCCCTGACAAGGCCTCAGAAAGGTACCGCGAGCATGCCCGCGCGACGCGCGCCATGCAACCTGTGCCGGACCTTCGCCGTGCCAGTTGCCGTCCGTGCGCGCCGGCCGCCAGAACGACAGCGCCCTGGGCCCGCCTCCCGGCTGCTTGGCCGCGACGCGCAAAGGGCGTAGTGTCGCCGCTGCGTGAAACCAGGGAGAGGCCCATGTCGCTGATGGCGATGATCAAAGGCCGTAGCGGACCCAGCGGGTTCGGCTACGCGTCGACGGCCGAGGACGTGACGGCGGGGCTCGACCTTGCCGGCAAGACGATTCTGGTTACCGGCGTCACGTCGGGTCTGGGACGGGAAACGGCCCGAGTCCTGGCCAAGCGCGGCGCCCATGTCATCGGCACCGGCCGGTCGGCGGACACTGCGCGCGAGACCCTTGAATCGTTCGGCACGCACACGACCGCCGTGGCCTGCGAATTGTCGGAACCGGCATCGGTGCGGCAGGCCGCCGCCGAGATCGGCGGCACAGGCCGCGCCCTCGATGCGGTGATCTTCAACGCCGGCATCATGGCGCTGCCGAAGCTGCAGCAAAAGCATGGCTACGAGCTGCAATTCCTCACCAATCACATGGGCCACTTCATGCTGATGCAGGGGATCATGGACGTGCTGGCGCCCGATGCGCGGGTGGTGGTGGTTTCCAGCACCGCCCATACCGGCGCGCCAAGGGGCGGCATCCAGTTCGACAATCTGTCGGGCGAACGCGGCTATGGCGCGTGGCGCGCCTACGGCCAGGCGAAGATCGCCAACCTGCTGTTCGCCAAGGAACTCGCCCGGCGGTTCGAGGGAACGGGGCGAACCGCCAACTCGCTGCATCCGGGCGTCATCATCACCAATTTGGGGCGGCACATGAATCCGGTGATGAAATTCGGCTTCGGTGTCGCCAGTGTCGTGATGTGCAAGACCGTGGAACAGGGTGCGGCGACCGAATGCTATCTGGCTGTCCACCCGGGTGCGGCCAGGATCAACGGCGAATATTTCGACGACTGCAATATTTCGCGCCCGCGCGCCGACGGCACCGATGCCGATACCGCGCGCCGGCTGTGGGAGGTGAGCGAGGAAATCGCCGCCCGCTTCCCGTGAAGGCAGCGGTGTCGGCCCGGTATCTGTTAGGCGCCGCCACGGCCGCCATGTTCGCGCTATTCGCCCACCCCGGCCTGGCACGGGAATGCCGCGACCGGCCGGTGCCCGGCAATATCCAGACGGCGCTGTTCAGCCATGTGGCCAGAAACGGCACCAGCGAGGACACCTACACGGTAGCCGCCATGGGCAACGAGCACACGGCGCTGGGCACCGACCTGAAGCCCCTGCCCGCCGAACAGCTCGCGACGGTCATCAAGGGCGATCCAAAATTCGCCACCGTCACGCGCATCGTGCTGGAATGGCCGTATTCGGCGCGCGGCGACGCGCCCTACGCGAGGGAACTGGAGGCGCTGCTCGAAAAGCCCGTCGACGGCTATGCCGGCCCGGTCTGGTGGTATGCCGACGGCACGCTCATCGCGGCCCGCGGCAGCAACGGCATGGAAACGGGCCCGGATGCGGCCGATGTCACCGAATGCGCGATCAGCGACGGGGCACTGCTGGAAGGCGCGGCGTGTCAGCCGGTGTTCGTGGCCCACAAGACCCAGACCAAGTATTTCGGCAACGCCCCCTACGACCTGACCTGCGACGAAGTAAATCAGATGGAGATCCTGTCCGACCAGGGCGACCGGAAAGCGACGCAGCGTCTGTTGCTGTATCATCAGTTCGTCAACAGGGACGCCAAGGCTGAGCAGAAATATTCGTCCAGGCCGCGATAGGTCACCCAAGCCTGCGAGCAAGAGGCCGGATCATGCCGACCGCCGGTTCATACCTTACCCGCGACGAATTGCGCAGCCTGCGCAAACGATCCGACCTGCGCGGCGCGTGGATGTTGGCGCACGCATGGGGTCTGATCTTCGGCGCCATGGCGCTGTTCGCATGGTGGCCCAATCCCCTCACCTTCCTGCTGGCGGTGATGATCGTCGGCACGCGTCAGCTGGGACTGGGCATCCTGATGCACGACGCGGCCCATGGCCTGCTGTTCCACAACAGGACACTGAACGACCGGGTGGGCAACTGGCTCTGCGCCTACCCGCAGATCCTCGACCTGGACATCTACCGCCCCTATCACTTCGAGCACCACCGCAAGACCCAGCAGCCGGACGATCCGGACCTGCCGCTGTCGGCCAAGTTCCCGGTCAGCCGCGCCAGCTTCCTGCGAAAGAGCCTGCGCGACCTGACCGGACTCACCTTCTTCCGGCAGTACCGCGCGGCCATGGACAGCCCGGCGCGGCGCGGCGACGGCAGCACGAAGCGCGGCCTGGTCAGGCCGCTGATCGCTAATCTGGCGCTGCTGGCGGTGCTGACCGCCTTGGGCAAGCCTCACTATTACCTGATGTTCTGGGTGCTGCCGCTGGTCACCTGGCGGATGTGGGTGACCCGGATACGCAACATCGCCGAGCACGCCATGGTCCGCGACAACGATGACCCGTTGCTGCACGCCCGCACCACACTGGCCAACCCGCTGGAGCGCCTGCTCATCGCGCCGTATTTCGTGAACTACCACCTCGAGCATCACCTCTATATGTGGATTCCCTGCTACAACCTGCCCAGGGCGCACGGGCTGATCCGCAGCAAGGGTCTGGAGCCGCGCATGGAGGTGCAGCGCAATTATGCCGATGTCCTGCGGCTGGCGCTGACGGCGGCATAGCGGCGCAGGCTATCGCCTCTCGGGCCGGCTGAATTGAGGCATCCTGCGGGCCGCCGGGGCGCAACCCAACGGCCTCGGCGGGCTCCAGCGTGTCAAGCGCATTATCACGAATTTTGAGTGACGATCACGCTTGACGCCTATGGGCCACAGGCACAAGATATGGGGTCTGTGGTGCCCCCAATTATCATATCTGGGGCCGACAGGGCCGCCGTATGATGCGAAAATTCGCGAGAATCCGGGGCCGCCGGAGCCGGAAAGGCACCGCAGTAAAGTAGAAAACTCCCAGGGCGAGGGGCCCATGGGATGCGTGCTGGGTGATTGCGCCAGCCATGCATTTCGATTCCCCGGCGTCCAAGGAAGCGAAGGAAACGGTGCATGTCGACGCTCGCCTATGATTTCGACCGCGAAGGTCATCTGGTGCCGGAGGCGAAGGCTGCCCGGCCCATGCCGATCCCCCCTTCACAGCTGCCGATGCATTTCTCGGCCAGCGACGCGACGGTCGAACCGGCCAGACGCGCACCGCTGCCCATGCCGCTTGCGCCTCGGCCCACGCCGGCCGATCTCGTCCTCGACCGCAGCCGCGACGACCTGCTGACCCCGTTCGGCAAGGCGACGCTGGAGGATCGCTACCTGATGCCTGGCGAGTCGTACCAGGACATGTTCGCCCGTGTCGCCTGCGCCTATGCCGACGACCTCGATCACGCCCAGCGCATCTATGACGCCGTGTCGCGGTTGTGGTTCATGCCGGCGACTCCGATCCTGTCCAACGGCGGCACCACACGCGGCCTGCCGATCTCATGCTTCCTCAACGCCGTGCCGGATTCACTCGACGGCATCGTCGATATCTGGAACGAGAACGTGGCGCTCGCCTCCAACGGCGGCGGCATCGGCACCTATTGGGGCAAGGTCCGCTCCATCGGCGAGCCGGTAAAGGGCTGCGGCGAAACCTCGGGCATCGTGCCGTTCATCCACGTCATGGACAGCCTGACGCTGGCAATCAGCCAGGGCTCGTTGCGCCGCGGCTCGGCCGCCGTCTATCTGGACATTCATCATCCGGAGATCGAGGAGTTCCTCGAGATCCGCAAGCCATCAGGCGACTTCAACCGCAAGGGCCTGAACCTGCACCATGGCATCAACATCACCGATGCGTTCATGGAAGCCGTCAAGGCGGGCGAGAACTTCGGCCTGATCAGCCCTAAGACGGGCACGGTGATCCGTGAAGTGGACGCCCGCCAGCTGTGGCAGCGCATCCTGGAGACCCGGTTGCAGACCGGAGAGCCCTATATTCTGAACATCGACGCGGTGAACCGGGCGCTGCCCAAGCACCAGCGCGATGCGGGCCTGACCGTGTCGACGTCGAACCTGTGCAGCGAAATCACCCTGGCCACCGGCACCGACCAGCACGGCGAGGAGCGCACCGCGGTCTGCTGCCTGTCGTCGCTGAACTTCGAGACCTGGGACGAGTGGAACGACGAGCCCGGCTTCATCGAGGACATCATGCGCTTCCTCGACAACGTGCTCACCCAGTTCATCGAGGACGCCCCCGACACCATGAAGAACGCCCGCTATTCGGCGCTGCGCGAGCGTTCGGTGGGCCTGGGCGTCATGGGCTTCCATTCCTTCCTGCAGGCCCGCGGCATTCCGTTCGAGAGCGCCATGGCCAAGTCGTGGAACATGCGCATGTTCCGCAAGGTCCGCCGCGAGGCCGACGCCGCTTCGGTGGCGCTGGCGGAGGAACGCGGCCCCTGCCCCGACGCCCAGGAACGCGGCATGATGGCCCGGTTCAGCCACAAGCTGGCGATCGCTCCCACCGCCTCGATCAGCATCATCTGCGGCGGCGCCAGCGCCTGCATCGAGCCGATTCCGGCCAACATCTATACCCACAAGACGCTGTCCGGCGCGTTCGTGGTGCGGAACCCCTATCTGCAGGACCTGCTGGCGCGCAAGGGCGCGGACACGCCGGAAATCTGGCAGTCCATCGTCGAGCACGAAGGCTCGGTGCAGCACCTCGACTGCCTCGACGAGGACGAAAAGGCGATTTACCGCACGGCGTTCGAGATCGACCAGCGCTGGGTGCTCGATCTGGCGGCGGATCGTACGCCGTTCATCTGCCAGAGCCAGTCGCTGAACCTTTACCTGCCTGCCGACATCGACAAGTGGGACCTTCACATGCTGCATTGGAGCGCCTGGGAAAAAGGCATCAAGAGCCTCTATTACTGCCGCTCCAAATCGGTCAGCCGCGCCGCGTTCGCCGGCCAGATGGAAAAGGGCGAGACGGCCATGAACTATGGCGGCCGTACCGATTACGAGGAGTGCCTGGCATGCCAGTAGCCGCATCAGGCACGAGCTTTGGCGACGTCGATCCCCGCAGCCTGATCGGCACCGGCCGGGTCGGCCTGCTGCAGGCCACCGGCACCTATGACGTCGAGCGCTATCCCTGGGCCTACGAGTTCTGGAAGCGCCAGCAGCAGACCCACTGGATGGGCGAGGAAGTGCCGCTGGGCGCCGACATCCGCGACTGGACGTCGGACCGGGTCACGCCCGCCGAACGGGCTCTGCTGACCCAAATCTTCCGCTTCTTCACCCAGTCGGACGTGGAAGTGGGCGACAATTACCTGAAGCGCTACATCCCGATCTTCCAGCCGATCGAGGTGCAGATGATGATGGCCGCCTTCACCAACATGGAGACGGTGCACATCGACGCCTATGCGCTGCTGCTGAAAACGCTGGGCATGCCGAAATCGGAGTTCGAGGCGTTCCGCGACTATCGCGAGATGCGCGAGAAGGCCGACTACATGCACACCTTCGGCGTCGACACCGTCTCGGACGTGGCGCGCACGCTCGCCATGTTCGGCGCGTTCACCGAAGGCATGTCGCTGTTCGCCAGCTTCGCCATGCTGCTGAACTTTCCGCGCCACAACAAGATGAACGGCATGGGCCAGATCGTCAGCTGGTCGGTACGCGACGAGAGCCTGCACTGCGAGGGCATCATCCGCCTGTACCACCAGTGGAACCGGGAAACCGGCGCGGTGACCAAGGGCGTGCGCGACGACATCATCGACGTGGCCAAGACCATGGTGAAGCTGGAGGACCAGTTCGTCGACCTGGCCTTCGGCCTGGGCGGCATCCAGGGGATGACCGCCGAGAACATCCACGATTATGTCCACTACATCGCCGACTGGCGGCTGACCCAGCTGAAGCTGACGCCGGTCTTCGGCTATTTCAGCGAGCACGACAACACCTACAGCCAGATCAAGGCGCATCCGTTGCCGTGGCTGGTGGAAATCCTCAACGGCGTCGAGCATGCCAATTTCTTCGAGCAGCGATCGACGGAATATTCCAAGGGCGCCACGCGCGGCAGCTGGGATGGTGCAAACGGCGTCTGGGCGCTGTTCGACGCCAAGCGGCAGCCCGCGGAAGCCGAGAAGCTGCTGGTCTGATAACCGCGAGGCGCGGCTATCTAGTTTCCATGGGCTTTTCGACCAGTTTCTCGATGAGGCGCTTGAGGTCCGAAGGGGTCGTGTGCCCGGCCACCACCTCGTGATAGCCAATGCCTGCCCGGCGGAGAGCCTCCTTTTTTATTGCATCACGTGCCGCTGCAGCAGCCTGATAGTGGGCACCCCCCTGATATTCGATGGCATGCCGTGGCAGGCAATCTTCATCCACAAGGAGAAGGTCGACGCGTTTTGAGTTGATGCAGCTATACGCATCTATGTCTTTGCATTGAAGAATTTCGCCTAACGAAACCTGCGCCATCACCTGCCAGTCCGGATTGCAGGCGAGAACGATGCGATCAAGTTCCTTAAATACACGGGCTTCGCTCTTGTTCAGCAATGACTGAACCGTGAAACTGGCACCCATGACAATACGCAGTTGATCCGCGGCATCCGGGGGCTTCGAAGCTTTAAAATCGGAGCTCGATGTCCATGGCTCGCTGGTAACATTGCTGCGGCTCGTTCGTTTCCAGCGTCCTCGCCTCCGCCACATCAAGCGTTGAACTCGGGACCGCAAACGCTCGAGGCTACTGCCGATGAAGGCACCCAATAAGAGCGCGATTATCCAATAAGTCTGGTTGTCATATGGTCCAAAGATTTCGGGCAGCATGCCCGATAGGATAGCATCGTCGTGTTGTGTCCGCCGCTAGAACATTACCCGAACTCACGGCGCAGAGTAGCGGAGTTGGATTTGCGACTAAGCAGGGTTGCAGTAATAGTCCCTCTCGAAGCTTCAACGATGTCGACGTTGCATGCCGTTCGATGCGAAACGGTCGCCGAAAGAAATAAAGAATCTATCGGTCTGATCAAACAATGATTCTCTACGCCTAAAGTAGTCCGTCCTTGAAGTTCTCGTCGGTGTTCAATACCGAGAACACGCCAATTTGGGTGACCACGACCGGGCTGGATGGGATGCGCCGGGGAAATCAGGCCGCTTTCCGGCGCAGCGCTGCATCGGCGGGCTCCGCCAACCGTCTGATCAGGTCCGCTTCCGGGGCGCCATGAGTTTCTGGATCTGTCGGGAATCGGCGACCAGCCTGTCCTCGCTGTCCCAGATCTCGCCGTCCTCCTCGAAGAAGCCGCGGGTCAGGAGTCTTGTGGTGAACCGGAAGCGCAGCCAGCCTGGTGCTGGCCGGCGGCGCAGATGGGTGGTCAGCTCGATGGTGGGCACCCAGCCGGTGGCGCCAACCACGTTGAAGATGGCGGGCGGCACGGCATCGGCAAACATCAGTACCGAATAGAGGTCAGGCTCCAGTCCGTCGCGAAACCGGATGTAGCCGGCCATCTCGCCAACACCGTGCGGCGTCGCACGGGCCCAGCCCATATGGGTGGGGTGGAACCGCATGTCGATGAGTTGCTGGAAACCGGGGGACTTGCCGGCCACATAGGGATGCTCGACACAATCGTCCGGCGGCGGCAGGTCCGGTGGCGTGGCATGGACCACCGACTGACCGGTGGCGATATCGAAATCGGTAAAGGTCGCGGTGAAATGGGTCCGCTGGACACCATCCTGGATCAGCCGCGCCAGGCCGGTCGACGTGGTCAGGCTCCGGCCCAGCAATTCGGTATGGATGTCCACCGGACCCGTCGAGGAGCGCTTCATGTAGTGGCCGGTGATGGTCAGCGGATGCGGATGCGGTACCGTCCCTGCGATGGCCCGCGCGGCGATGGCCATGAGGTAGCCGCCATTGGGTGTGCCCCCGGCAATGCCCCAGGTCTCATGGAAATGAGCGGTGAAGCGGGTGTCGTTCACCTTTTCCACGGCGGTTTCGGAATCGAAGAACGAAGGCGTGACCGCAGTCGGCATGGCGAAGGCTTCCTTTAGCTGACGGCCGACGAATTAGCGAAATTGCCGGTCGCTGGCAATGCCCGTCACTCGCCGGGATGCCCTGCGCCGCGATGATCCATGTCGCCCCTGGGATTGGGCGAGCCGAATGTCAGACGGCTGGCGTGCCGGCCCATCCAGGCCTGAATGTCATCGACCACCGTGAACACGACGGGCACGAACACCAGACTGAGCAGGGTCGAGGTGATCAGACCGCCGATCACGGCGATGGCCATGGGCGAACGGAATTCTGTGTCGGCGCCGATGCCGGCGGCAATCGGCAGCATGCCGGCGCCCATGGCGAGCGTGGTCATGACAATCGGCCGCGCCCGCTTGTGGGCGGCGTCGAGCAGCGCCTCGCGGCGGGAAGCACCGCGTTCGTTGCGCGAAACGATGGCGTATTCCACCAGGAGAATGGAGTTCTTCGCGGCAATGCCCATCAGCATGAGGATGCCGATTAGGACCGGCACCGAGAACGGCTTGCCGAGGATGAGCAGCAGGCCGAAAGCCCCGCCGAACGACAGCGGCAGGGCCGTGAGAATCGTGACCGGGTAGCCGAAGTTCCGGAACAACAGCACCAGCACGAAATACATCAGCAGGATGCCGGTGATGAAGGCGAAGATGAAGCCGCTGAGCAATTCGCCCAGATTCTCGACGTCACCCGTCGGCACCTCGAACACGCCGGCCGGCAGATTGCGCATGGCCGGCAGCGCGTATACCAGGTCGTTGGCCTCGCCGAGCGGCAGGCCGGATATCTCGGCCTCGATCAGGGCGTTGCGGCGACGGTCCAGGCGATCGATCTGCGATGGGCCGGCGCCGAAGGACACGTCGGCCACGGAAGACAGCGGCACCGAACCGCCCTGGCTTGTCGGAACCCGCAGATTACGGATCGTATCGAGACTCTCGCGCGCATCCTCGGCCAGCATCACCCGGATCGGAATCTGGCGGTTCGGCAGGTTGTACTTGGGCAGGTTGAATTCCACGTCGCCCAGGGTGGCGATACGCACCGCCTGGGCAATGGTCTGGGTGGCGACGCCCAGCGACGCCGCCTTGTCGGGCTTGGGTGCGATCAGGATCTCGGGCCGTGCCAGATTTGCGGTCGAGGCCACGTTGGTAAGGCCCGGCAGCCCGCGCATCTCGCGCTCGAGCTGACGCGACGCCCGGGTCAGCGCCTCGGCATCGTCGCTGACCAGCGCGATCTGGAGCTTGGAGCCGCTGGAGCCATCGGCGCCGAAGCGGACACGGACGCCCGGCACGGCCAGCAGATCCGGCCCCACAGCGGCTTCGAATTCCTGCTGCGTCAGCTTGCGCTTGCCGCGCGGAACCAGGTTGACGGTCATTGTCGCACGGCGAACTTCGCCCTGGGTGGAGCCCCCGCCGCCCGGTCCCATAAGCGTGACCGATGTGCCCAGCGCCACATAGATGGACTCGACCTCCGAGCGCTGCATCAGCACCTTTGCCAGACCGGCGGCGACCGCATCGGTTTCGGCGAGCGTGGCGCCGGGCGGCAGTTCGATCGACATGACCGAGCGGCCTGTATCGCTTACCGGTACGAAGTCGAACTTCATCGCCATCGCCATCGCGCCCGAAATCAGCACGATGACGAAGCCGGCGATGATGACCTTGATCCGGTGATCGAGAGCCCACGACACCAGTTTCAGGTAACGCGGCATCCAGCTGGGCTCGTCATGCTGCTGGTCCCCGCCCTTCAGCAGGTAAGCCCCCATCAGCGGCGTGATGGTGCGCGCCACCAGCAGCGAAAACAGCACGGAGACGCATGCCGATATCGCAAAGGCGCGAAAGAACTGACCAACGATCCCCGGCATGAACCCCACGGGCGCGAAGACGGCGACAATGGTCATGGTGGTCGCCACGACGGCAAGGCCGATCTCGTCTGCGGCTTCGATCGCGGCCGGATAGGCCGGCTTCCCCGCCCGCATATGCCGGACAATGTTCTCGATCTCGACAATGGCATCATCGACCAGGATGCCGATCGTCAACGCCAGCGCCAGCAAGGTGACGATGTTGAAGGACTGGTCGAACAACGCCATGACGGCAAAGGTCGGAATCAGCGACAGCGGCATGGCAAGCGCCGAAATCATGGTCGCGCGCATGTCGCGCAGGAACCACCAGACGACCAGCACCGCCAGCGCCGCGCCCAGCAGGAGCGCCTCGATGGACGCCAGATAGCTTTCCATGACAAATTCGTCGGCGGAGGTGACCTCCTCGATACTCACATCGTCACGCGCCGCGTCGAGTTTGGTAACTTCCTTGCGCACCTCGCGCGCCACATGCACTTCACTGGCGCCGCGCGTGCGGATGATGCCGAAACCCACCACTTCCTGGCCGTTGAACCGGGCCCGCGTGCGCGGCTCGGCCCAGGAATCCTCCACCCGGCCCAGGTCCGAAAGCCGGACGGTGCGTCCATCGGGCAGATTGATCAGGCTGTCGGCCAGCCCCTTGACGGAAGCCGCGCTGCCCAGAGTACGGATCGACTGCTCCGCCGAACCGATATCCGAGCGGCCGCCCGGCAGGTTGGTGTTGATCAATCGAAGCTGCTGGCTGACGTTGCCGGCCGTGATGCCGAGCGAGGCGAGGCGCTGCGGGTCGAGCCGCACGGCGATTTCGCGGCTGACGCCGCCTTCCCTGTCGACACGGGATACACCCGGGATCGCAAGCAGCGCCTTGGCCACGTCGTTATCGACGAACCAGCTCAGCTCCTCCGGCGACATGCTTTCGGCACGAACCACGTAGGTGACCAGCTGGCCGCCGGATGCGTCGATACGCTCGACCATCGGCTCGTTGATATCCGCCGGGAGATCGGAACGAATCCCCGTGACCGCGTTGCGGACATCATTGGTGGCGCGATCCGTATCGGTGCCGAGCTGGAATTCGACCGTGGTCACGGAAACGCCGTCATTGACCACCGAGCGGATATGCTTCACGCCACCCAGACCCGCGACCGAATCCTCGATCAGCCTGGTGATCTGGGTCTCGATCTCCGACGGCGCAGCACCGGGCTGGGTGACCGACACGATGATCGCCGGCACGTCCAGGTCTGGCGTGTTGTTGATCCGCAGCATGTTGAAGCCGACGACGCCCGCGATCGTCAGCGCCACGAACAGAACGACCGTGGGAACTGGATTCCTGATCGACCAGGACGAGAGCCGCATCATTTCGGACGGGCTTCGGTCTGCGCCAGTGGCAGTTCGGCGCGCTCGGGCTCGCGCGACAGCGTCACCTTGTCGCCATCCTCGAGGAAGCCGGCGCCCTTGAGCGCCACTTCGTCGCCGGCGGCAACGCCCTTGCTGACCTCGACAAATGCCCCGACCCGATCACCGGTGGCGACGGGGCGGAAACTGACCTCCTGGTTCTTCGACATCACGAACACGCCGGAGACGCCGTCCCGGTAGACGACCGCGGAACTGGGCACCAACAGCGCCGTGCCCTGTTCCAGCGCGATACTGGCCTGGGCGAACATGCCGGGGCGGAATCCGGCCTTGGGCGGCAATGCAATGTGGGCAAGCCCCAGCCGCGATCGGGTATCCACACTCGGAGCGATCGAGCGGATGGTCCCGCTGGTCACCGGCAAGCCGTCGGCGCTGACCTGAACGGTCAAGCCCGGAGACAGGCTCGCAAGGGTGGTCTCGGGTATCTGCGCATCAAGTTCCAGCCGGCTGTCCCGCACGACCCGGAACAACTCGGTACCGGAGCTGACGATCTGACCGATCACGGCGCTTCGGGCCGAAATGTAGCCGTCATCCGGCGAGGTGATGCGGGTCTGGTTCAGCTTGGCGAGCGTTTCGTCGCGCGCCGCCTGAGCCACGGTGAGTTGCGCGGCGGCAGTGCCGGCAGCGGCGCGCCTGGCGTCGGCGGTCTGGCCGCTGATATGACCCTTGGGCAGCAAGTCCTCGGCACGCCTGAGATTGGCCTGGGCTTCGGTGAGGGTCGCTCGTGCCGCCGCGATATTGGCCTCGTGCTGCGCGAGTTGTGCGCGAAGCACGGAATCGTTCAGACGAGCGAGCACCTGGCCGCGCTTCACCTCATCGCCTTCCTCGACGAGCACCTCGGTAATCGCGAGACCGCCCACTTCGGCGCCGACGGGCATTTCTTCCCAGGCGACGACGGTGCCCATGACCGCGATCGTCCGTGCCAACGGCCTGGCTTTGACGGTCGCTGTGGTGATCGTCATGGCGGATCGCGCCTCGTGCTGCTCCGATGCGCCGTCGCCGCAGGCAACGAGCACCACAGCAACTGCCGCGGCGGAGAGCATTCTGAAACTGGGAAACTGCAAAACGAGTCGCATAAGGCCCTTGAGAGTTTGGTTTGGCGTTATCCGGAACATGGCAGGCCCGGATGGACCATCAGTCGGGATGGGCTCCAAATATCGCGCATATTCCGTCAGCCCCCGCCAGCACGGAAAATTCAAAAAATAAAGCGGCCCCATCCCGTCCACGGCGAGCGAGATATAAGACCCGGACCGTTTACGGCCAAGAACTTATCTCTGTTACTTTCAAGATAGGTCCGGCTTTTTGCGAATAGCAGCCTTTCTGCAACGCAATATGGAACACGGGTTCTTCAGAAATGCACGGGCTGCCGGAATCTTCACGGATGCTTGTTATGGAAGGCGCCGTTCAATGCTGCCGGTCAGCGCTGGGTGACCGCCACCGGATCCTCTTCCGGAACGCGTTCGACCGGCTCGACGGCCACGGGGCTGTTGGGTCTCGTCCGGAGGGCCGGATCGCCCACCGAAATACGGTACGCCGTATAATATTTGTAGATGTTGGAAACATATTCGACCGATTTCCGGCCGAGGGTCTGCGCGGCGGCCAGTTCGACGTTCTGAAACCAGACATTGGGGTCGAGCCCGCTCTTGGCGGCGGCCTCGCGGATGATCTTGAGTTTCCTGGGGCCCGCATTGTACCCCACGAACGCCATCAGCGTGCGGTTCATCTGACTGATATTGGGGTCATCCAGGTATGAATCGGCTATGTATCTTAGATACTTGGCGGCTGCCTCGACATTCCGGTTGGCGTCCTTGTCGATGCCCTTGATGGCGACGACCGACGTGGAAGCCGTCGCCGGCGTGATCTGCATCATGCCGACCGGGCCATAGGGATTGCGTGCCTTCTGATTGAGGCCGGATTCCTGATAGCCCAGGGCCATCATCATCAGATGATCGAAATCGTAAGCGTCGCCATACTTCTTGAACATGTCGATGGCTCCGTTGAACTTGTCCATCTCTCTCTGGGCGGTCGCGTTGTTCGGCAGCCTGGTTTCGCCGAGATATTTTCTCAATGAGGTTCCGCCCGCAAAGGCTTTGCCCTCGGCACGGGCCGTAAAGCCCTCGAGGAGGCGTTTGAGCTGCGGGCTGTTCTTGCGCACCGCCCATCCCAGCGCTGTGCCTCCCTTGTCCAGCAAGTCGCCGTTCACCACGATGCCGGGGATGATCTTGCTCCAGAAGGTCGCGACATAACCATCGACTACGGCAATCTGGACAAGGCCACCGCTGACCATCTGCAGCAGATCCTCGTCCTGCAGCTCCTCGGGCGCCTTGATCAGCTTGATGGGACGCTTGCCCCGGGCCTCCAGCCTGGCGCTCAGCGCCCGCAGAGGCTCGAACGACGCGCTGGACCTGTGAATGACCACCTCGCGACCCGACAGGTCGTCCAGCTCGTCAAGCGGATCGCCGCGTTTTCGGCTGACGAGAACCGAACCGCTGTCAGGCGCCAGCGATCCGCCAAAGTCGATCTCGCCATTGTCGTCGAAAGCCAGGCCACCCGCTGCCATGTCGCCAAGCCCCGCCGTCAGGTCCGACAACAATCGCTCTTCGGGCACCGGCACGAACACCACCTTCACGCTCTTCTTGCCCGGTCCGGGTGAAGACTGCTGGTTGGCCCACTTCTCCAGCGACACGCCGAGATCGTGCACCACCCCCATCTCCTTGTCCTTGTCGTAAAAGAACAGGGTTTTGCTGTAGGGAACGAGAATGCGGATGACCTGCCGGTCCTTCATGCCCGAAAGGTCGCCTGTCCACGGGCTGGAATCGCCATCTGGCCGTGCGGCACCAGAGGCAGACTCTGCCGGTGTTGCCTGCTGGACATTTCCCTGTTTACCGGAAGCGGTATCCGCGTATGCAGCCGGGCTACCCGCCAGAAGGCACAGCGCCAACCCGAAGGTAGCCGCCAGACGAAAAACCGCGTCACCACGTCGTGGCCGGATCATTTCAGCGGGCTGAACCAATGCCGCTCCTGTTACCGTCCCGGGGCGACATAAAAGCATGATGAAATGCCTCACGCCACCCCTACCGACAAGACGCAGGCGACCAGCGCCCCCCGATCCCTGCCACGCGCCGGCCGCACCGCACGCGGCCTCCGCGGTGACCGGTGGGTAAGCGGTAATTGGGGCTTTTTCATGCCGCCCGAGACGCGGCATATGAACCCTTCGTCAGACCGGCCAAGCCCTGTCCGGTGCCGGCCCGATCAGGGACGATGCGTCATCGCGCGGTACAGGGGATGTGCCGGTGAAAGGCCTTCGATCAATTCCAGGCCCTTCAGGCCGCCGTCCGGGCCGCCGGAGCTGGGCATCTGCTGGGCGAATTCGAGCATGGTGCGGCGCTCGGAAATCCGCCAGATCCCATCACGCTTCTCCAGCCTGTCAAGATAACGGCTACCAAAGAAGCTCTGGTTGAAACCACCCTCGCCGTCGGACGAACGACCGCCGGCCAGACTGTTGCTTTCCGCCTCGGCCGTGTCGCCGTTCAGTTCTATGAGGATGTTGAAGACGTAGTGGAAGCGGTGAAGGCTCTGCGCCTCGATGGGCATCACCATGGTGCACCAGTCATGGGCGTTTCCGACGAAGAAGCCATAATCCACATGGGCGTCGGGGTGAAAGCACGCCTTCAACGCCGCCTCGTCGAGCCAGTCCAGCCCGCGGGCGTACCGGGCACCCAATACGTCAGCGATTTCCTGTTTGTCCCATAGCTCCTGAAGCTGCGCGTCGGTGGGCATGTCTGTCTCTCCCTTATGCGATTCCGGCCCCCAGCCTAGCCAGAGCGACCGGTAAAATCATTCCCCAATGCTGCGCCCGCAGTCATGTCTGTAACAGATTTAACACACTCCCCAAAAAGTCAGTCCGACCCGTAGAAATCACGCTTGAATGTTTGTGGAGACATATGCTCTGATTTTGGTAACATGAACATGAGCGTGCCGTCTTGGGGAGGGATCGGATGCGCGCTGCCAGGTCTCCGAGGGGAGGAGCGCCGGCACCGCATGGCAAGCGCGCCGCATCCACTCTCACCAGCAGACGCATGACGCAAGGAATCCGGCGCAGTATCGACCGCCGACAACAGGGGAGATGATCAACGTGAAAACAGCGCAACATATGGGAGGGGGCAGCTTCTTGGGCCGCTTGCTTGCCGGCGTGGCGGGAGCCGCGCTGATAGTGGGGATAATCGGCCCGGCCGCCGCGCAAGGCGATGCGCCCCCGCCCGCACCGCCACCGACGCCCCAGAGGACCTCGTCGATCGAGACCGTGATGGTGAGCGCCCGAAAGACCGAGGAACGCGCCATCGACACGCCGGTTGCCCTGGCGGTACTGACCGAAGAGCAGATGCAGCGCTACAATACCACCGACGTGACCCAGCTGAGTTCGCAGTTGCCCGGCGTCGAGGTGAACAAGGCCTCGGGCGGCGGCGCCGGCGGCAACTTCGTCATTCGCGGCATCGGCCGCCAGGCGTCCGACTACGGCGCCGACCAGCCGGTGGCCTTCGTGCTGGACGGCTTCTCGTTTACCCGCGGCCACATGTCGAGCGTCGGCTTCTTCGACGTGGCGAACGTCCAGGTGCTGAAGGGTCCGCAGACCCTGTTCTTCGGCAAGAACAGCCCGGCGGGCGTGATCGCGGTCACCAGCGTCTCGCCCGGCGACACCTATGAAGGCTTCGCCAAGGTCAGCTATGAGTTCCGCGCCGAAGATCCGAGCATCGAGTTCGGTGTCTCGATCCCGGTCAACGAAAAGCTGAAGATCCGCGTCGCTGGCCGCGGTCAGTTCATGCAGGGCGGGTATTACAAGAACGACGGCGCCAAGATCCTCGACGTGCCCCGGAATCTGGGTCCGTTCGAGACCGATGCGCTCTACCCGCACAACCCGAACCAGTTCAAGGAGCAGCCCAAGACCAAGCAATATGTGGGCCGCATCACGGCCGTGTTCGAGCCGACCGACAATTTCGATGCCACCTTGAAGATATTCGCGGCCGATCAAACCGATAACGACGCAGGCGCCGCGGCTGTCATCGCCTGCGCCGATGGTGTCGGCGGCAGCCCCTATCTGAACACCGGCTTCTTCGGCCTCGTCAAGGATCCCACCCAAGTCTGCGACGGCAAGATTCACTGGCGGCGGAGCGCTGTCCAACCGCCGGTCGCATGGTTCGAGAGCAACCCCACGCTCGATAACAACGACACCCATTACTTCAACCACTTCCGTAACTTCCTTACCACCCTGGAGATGAACTGGAAGATCACCGACGACCTGACGTTGACCTCGGTGTCCGGCTACTGGGATTACAAGCAGCGCGAGCTGACCCAGTACGACTACACCTATGGCGTCGTGGCCTCGAAGCAGGGCGAAGGCGGCCACAGCTTCACCACCGAGCTGCGCCTGCGGTCCGACTATGACGGTCCGGTCAACTTCATGATCGGCGGCTTCTACGAGGACATGTTCCGCGACCTGGATGCCCCGGTGCAGATCTTCCCGCTCGGCCCGGCCCCGGACAGCAATTTCTATCCGGATTTCTACAACGGCAGCTTCCTCACCTATCACCAGCATTGGGACAACAACATCACCAGCTGGTCGATATTCGGCGAAATGCGCTGGGACATCACCGACACCCTCGAGCTGTCGGGCGGTGTGCGCTATACCGAGGACAACCGCAACGCCCACGGCGAGCAGCTGTTCAACCGGCTGGACGATTTCCTGTCGGCCGCGCCCGAGACGGCCAATCCGTTCGCTCACTCAGGCACGGCTTACGACCTGACCCGCAGCTTCCACAACACCTCGCCGCAGGCGACGTTGAGCTGGAAGCCGGTTGACGACCTGATGCTCTATGCCTCGTACAAGACCGGTTACCAGGCGGCGGGCATCTCCAACCCGGGCACCATCGGCAACTTCTATTCGAAGAACCCCGACGGATCGATCCGGATGGACACGGAGGGCAACCCGATCCGCGCCACCAGCGAAGAGGTGAACCCGATCCTGACCTTCGACGGCTCGACCGTTAAAGGCTTCGAGATCGGCGCCAAGGGGTCGTTCTTCGACGGCATGATGACCGCCGACATCGCCCTCTACACCATGAAGTACAGCTCGCTGCAAGTGGCCGTGTTCAACCCGGTGACCACCAACTTCACCGTCCAGAACGCCGCCGGCGCCCGGAACTCGGGTATCGAAGGCAACATGTACCTGCAGGCCACCGACGACCTGCAGTTGCGCCTTTCGGCCCAGTACAACCATCTGAAGTACACCAGCTTCCCGGCAGCCCAGTGCTATGCCGGCCAGAACACGCCATCGGCATCGAACTATGTGCCCGCATTGGCGGCGTTGTGCATGCCCACCGGTACCGGCGGCTTCGCCCAGGACCTGTCGGGCGAGCGTTATGGTGGCGGTCCCTTCCAGATTGCCGCCGGCTTCACCTACGATGTGTCGATTGGCAATGACTGGGGAATGTCGCTGTCGGGTGACGTGAACTTCCGCAACAAGGGTTTCGAGCCCCTGCGTCAGCCCGGTACGGCCGTTCCGGCACGCACGCTGATCAACGCATCCGTCCGCATCTACCAGATGGACGGACCGTGGGAGTTCTCACTGATCTGCTCGAACTGCGGCAACGACCATTATGTCTACAGCATCCAGGACAAGCCGCTGGCCAAGACCGGCGACCTGACCGGTCAGTTGGGCATGCCCCGGCTGATCACCATCCAGTCAACCTACCGCTGGTAAGCTAGCTTCCAGCATCATCCGCCTCGGGGCGGGCCGGTTTACCGGTCCGCCCCGTTGCTTTTGCGGGTAGCGCCCCGGGACCGCTGCCGGGCCGGCCATCAAAAATCACGCTTGAATGTATTTGATTAGTATGATGTTCTTCCAGCGAACGAAGCACTGAGTTGGGGAGGACAGGTGCGGATCGACACCATCGATGGTTGCTCGCACCGAAATACCGCGCACGGCATCCCCCCGCATAACCGCCACACCAAGAAACAGGCACTGAATCCAGCGACTGCCTGACCAAAGTGTCCGTTGGAAATCCAGCGGACAAGGGGCAACACCACAAGGGGAGAAAACAACCAGTGAGTAAGCTTTTTAATACCTGGACCGGCCGTCATGGCCGCGCCTTGACGGGCGTTGCGGGCATAATTGCTCTTGCAGCGATCCATCCTGCAGCCGCCCAGGACGGCGCGGCGCCGTTGCCGCCGACGGGTCAGACCCAGCAGCAGCCTGTGTCGCAGCCGCGCAGCCAGTCGATCGACACGGTGATGGTGAGCGCCCGAAAGACCGAGGAGCGCGCCATTGATACGCCGGTCGCCCTGTCGGTGCTGACCGAAGAGCAGATGCAGCGCTATAACACCACCGACGTGACCCAGCTCAGTTCGCAGCTGCCCGGCGTCGAGGTGAACAAGGCCTCGGGCGGCGGCGCCGGCGGCAACTTCATCATCCGCGGCGTGGGCCGTCTGGCGACCGATTACGGCGCCGACCAGCCGGTGGCCTTCGTGCTGGACGGCTTCTCGTTTACCCGCGGCCACATGTCGAGCGTCGGTTTCTTCGACGTGGCGAACGTCCAGGTGCTGAAGGGTCCGCAGACCCTGTTTTTCGGCAAGAACAGCCCGGCGGGCGTGATCGCGGTCACCAGCGTTTCGCCCGGCGACACCTATGAAGGCTTCGCCAAGGTCAGCTACGAGTTCCGCTCCGAAGACCCGAGCGTTGAATTCGGCGTGTCGATCCCGGTGAATGACAAGCTCGCGATCCGTGTCGCAGGCCGCGGTCAGTTCATGCAGGGCGGCTATTACAAGAATACGGCGTCAGACCTGGTTGGCCTGCCGCGCGACCTGAGCCCGTTCGAGACGACCGCGCTCTATCCCACCAATCCCAACCAGTTCACCGAAACCCCGAAAACCAAGCAGTTCGTGGGCCGTATCACCGCGGTGTTCACGCCGAACGACAATTTCGACGCGACGTTGAAAGTGTTCGCAGCGGACCAGCGAGACAATGACGCCGGTGGCGCCGCTGTCATCGCCTGTGCCGACGGCGTGGGCGGCAGCCCCTACCAGAACACGGGCTTCTTCGGCCTGGTCCAGGATCCGACGCAGACCTGTGACGGCAAGATTCATTGGCGCCGTCACAGCACCCAGCCGCCCGAGGCGTGGTTCGACAGCAATCCTACCCTGGATAACAACGACACCCACTACTTCAACCATTTCCGCAATTTCCTGACCACGCTGGAGATGAACTGGAGGATCACCGACGAGCTGACGTTGACGTCCGTGTCGGGCTACTGGGACTACAAGCAGCGCGAGCTGACCCAGTACGACTACACCTATGGCGTCGTGGCCTCGAAGCAGGGCGAAGGCGGCCACAGCTTCACCACCGAGCTGCGCCTGCGGTCCGACTATGACGGTCCGGTCAACTTCATGATCGGCGGCTTCTACGAGGACATGTTCCGCGACCTGGATGCCCCGGTGCAGATCTTCCCGCTCGGCCCGGCCCCGGACAGCAATTTCTATCCGGATTTCTACAACGGCAGCTTCCTCACCTATCACCAGCATTGGGACAACAACATCACCAGCTGGTCGATATTCGGCGAAATGCGCTGGGACATCACCGACACCCTCGAGCTGTCGGGCGGTGTGCGCTATACCGAGGACAACCGCAACGCCCACGGCGAGCAGCTGTTCAACCGGCTGGACGATTTCCTGTCGGCCGCGCCCGAGACGGCCAATCCGTTCGCTCACTCAGGCACGGCTTACGACCTGACCCGCAGCTTCCACAACACCTCGCCGCAGGCGACGTTGAGCTGGAAGCCGGTTGACGACCTGATGCTCTATGCCTCGTACAAGACCGGTTACCAGGCGGCGGGCATCTCCAACCCCGGCACCATCGGCAACTTCTATTCGCAGAACCCCGACGGCTCGATCCGTTATGACGGTGACGGCAAACCGATCCGGGCGACCAGCGCCGAGGTCAACCCGATCCTGACCTTTGACGGCTCGACCGTTAAAGGCTTCGAGATCGGCGCCAAGGGGTCGTTCTTTGACGGCATGATGACCGCCGACGTCGCGCTCTACACCATGAAGTACAGCTCGCTGCAGGTGGCCGTGTTCAACCCGGTGACCACCAACTTCACCGTCCAGAACGCCGCCGGCGCCCGGAATTCGGGCATCGAAGGCAACATGTACATGCAGGCTACCGATAACCTGCTGCTGCGTCTTTCGGCCCAGTACAACCGCCTGAAATACACCAGCTTCCCGGCAGCCCAGTGCTATGCCGGCCAGAACACGCCTTCGGCATCGAACTATGTGCCCGCATTGGCGGCATTGTGCATGCCCACCGGTACCGGCGGCTTCGCCCAGGACCTGTCGGGTGAGCGTTATGGCGGCGGTCCGTTCCAGGTCAATGCCGGCTTCACCTACGACGTCGACCTGTCCAACGACTGGGGCCTGTCCCTTTCGGCGGATGTGAACTTCCGCAACAAGGGCTTCGAGACCATCCGCCAGCCCGGAACAGGGGTGCCCGCGCGTACGCTGATCAATGCGTCGGTCCGTGTCTATCAGACGACCGGTCCGTGGGAGTTCTCGCTGGTCTGCGCCAATTGCGGCAATGACCATTATGTCTACAGCATCCAGGACAAGCCGCTGGGCGCGACCGGTGACCTGACCGGCCAGCTTGGCATGCCGCGCCTGATCACCATCCAGTCGACCTATCGCTGGTAAACGAACTCCAGCAACGCCGACGATCGCGGGGCGGACCGGTAACGGTCCGCCCCGTTTTCTTTGCGCAGCCCTGCCCGCACGGCATTGCCACTTGATCGGCATGCCGCCCATGGTCAGAGTGCGCCCGTCCCGCCACTTCGTCCGGTGCCGCAATGCTGTCCTACCGCCACGGATTTCACGCCGGCAACCACGCTGACGTCCTCAAGCACGGAATATGCGCGTTCATTGCCCGCTACCTGCTGCGCAAGGACACACCGGTCCTGTTCCTCGACACCCATGCGGGCGCCGGACGCTACGATCTGCAGGCGCCAGAGGCTGAAAAGACCGGGGAATTCAGGGCTGGTATCGGCCGTCTGATGCCGGAAGCCGCCGACGCGCCGGAATTGCTGACCGATTATCTGGCCCAGGTGCGATCGCTCAATGCGGACGACAGCCTGCGCATTTACCCCGGCTCGCCATCCTTGATCATGGCGCTGATGCGGCCTCAGGACCGTGCGCTGTTCTATGAACTACATCCGTCGGACGAAGCCAGACTCTCCCAGTTTGTCTCCGGCCGAAGGCGGGTCCGCGTGGAAAAGGCGGACGGCCTTCGCAACCTGATCGCCCACATGCCGCCACCCGAGCGGCGGGCGCTGTGCCTGATCGACCCCAGCTACGAGATCAAGACCGACTACGCGCTGGTTGCCACGGCCGTCTCCCAGGCATGGAAAAAATTCCCCGGCGGCACATATGTCTGGTGGTATCCCGTCATCGACAGGACACGTGTGCGTGCCATGGAGGTCGCCATGCGCGCAGCTGGGCTTCGCAAGACTTACAGGGTGGAATTCTGCATGGAACCAGATACGGCCGAACGCGGCATGACAGGGTCCGGCCTGTTTATCGTGAACCCTCCCTACACGCTGCCCGCCGCGGTGGATGCGGCCCTGCCCTGGCTGGTGGAAAAGCTTGGCGCACAGGGTCCGACACAAGCCGGCTGGCTGTTTCCCGAATAGGCGGACGATGAACATCAGAGCGGAAACCAGCGCGGACCACGGCAGCATCAGGACGCTTAACCGGATCGCCTTCGGCGGTGAATATGAAGCTGCCCTGATCGAGCGCCTGCGGGCGGAGGAGTTGATCCGCGCATCACTGGTCGCCATCGATGACGAGCAGCTGATCGGACATATCCTGTTCAGCGCCATTTCGGTCATCGTGGACGGCTGGGGCGTGCGCGCTGCCGCACTCGCGCCCATGGCCGTCACGCCAAAACGCCAACGGCAGGGTGTCGGCTCGGCTCTGGTACGCACGGGCCTCGATCAACTGGCGGCGCAGGGTTTCGAGGCCGTGATCGTCCTGGGGCATCCGGCATATTATCCACGTTTCGGGTTCTCGCCGGCGACGGTAAACAAGCTGGAGGCGCCGTATTCAGGCGAGGCCTTCATGGCCCTGGAACTGACGGCCGACGCATTGGCCGGCATGTCCGGAACGGTGACCTATCCGGACGCCTTCGATCCGGATTGAACCCGGACAGGAACCGCCCTTTCCGGCATGCGTTCGTGTCGGGCAACAACGTACAGGGCGCGGGCAGTCGCATGCGATTTCTTCTCAGACATTCAACCACTTACAGCTACGCCAACCCGGTGAAACTGGGGCGGCACCGGCTGATGCTGCGGCCGCGTGACAGCCACGAGATGAAGCTGCACGAAGCCACGCTGGCCATTTCGCCGCACCCCAGCAACATTGTCTGGCAGTACGATGTGTTCGGCAACAGCATCGCCTTCGTGGACTTCGACTGCCAGGCGACCGAACTGGTGATCGACAGCACGCTGGACGTGGAACGTTTTGCCTTCGTCCAGCCTGAAGCCCTGCTGACGGATCACGCACGGAACCTGCCGCTCGCCTATTCCGCCGACGAGATTCGGGATCTGGCGGGTCTGCAGGAGCGTCACGTGCCCGATCCCGGGCATGCCATCGATTTGTGGGCAAAGGGCTTTCTTGCAGTCCCCGACGGCGGTGCAGGCGTCAAGGAAACGCTGCCGCTGATCCGGGAAATCGCATCGGCGATCAAAAGCAACTTCGCCTACAGTCCGCGTGACATTTACGGCACGCTGTCGCCGCTGGAGACGCTGCAGACAGGATCTGGCACGTGCCGGGATTTCGCCTACTTCATGATGGAGGCCATGCGAAGCCTCGGAATCGCGGCCAGGTTCGTCAGCGGATATATCTATGACGCGGCGCAGGACCCCGGTTCGAATGCGGCCGGCGTGATCGGCGGCGGCGCAACCCACGCCTGGGTGCAGATCTATCTGCCAGGCGCCGGCTGGACCCATGTGGACCCGACCAACGCCCTGACAACCGACATCGAGTTGATCCCCGTCGCCATCGTGCGCGACCCGCACCAGGCATCGCCCATCTCAGGCACTATCGAGGCCGCGCCCGGCGATGCCCTGGGCATGAACGTGAATATCTCCATTACCAATCACATCTGATTACCCCACCTCGCGGACCAGCTATATCCGGGATTTGCACGCTGGTACGCCGCGGCTGTAGCCGGCTACCGGCGCCTTCTGCCGGCAGTCATCTTTTTGAAAAATCAGGAACATTCCCCTTCGATCCCCGTTGTTCGAAGATATCCGCATTCATGGTGCGGATGCGATTCACTACGGAAAGGAATGTCAGATGGACACGACGACCCACACCAAACTGATCGCCTCCGACCGGGTCGAGGGCACCAAGGTATACAACCCGCAGGGCGAGAAGATCGGATCGATCGAGAACGTCATGATCGACAAGCTGAGCGGCAAGGTCGCCTACGCGGACATGTCATTCGGCGGCTTTCTCGGCATGGGCGACAAGCATCACCCGCTGCCCTGGAGCGTCCTGAAATACAACACCGACATGGACGGCTATGTGGTGAATATCGACAAGGAAAAGCTGAAGAACGCGCCCACCTTCGAGGCCAACGACAAACCGCAATGGGAAGACGAAGGCTGGGGCAAGCTGGTTCACAGCTATTATAACGCCACGCCTTACTGGATGTAGGCCAGACAGGGCCATGGCCGCCGCGCCATGGCCCGCCCTACACAGGCGGCGGCAGATCGTAGCCGCGGTAAAGCTGGCTCTTCAGATATTCCTGGATCGCGTAGCGCGTCAACACGCCCACCACGGCCGCCATCGGCACTGCCAGGAGCAGGCCGACGAATCCGAACAGGGCGCCGCCGGCCAGCAGCGCAAAGATCACCGCCACCGGATGCAGGTCCACCTTTTCGCCCACCAGCATGGGCGTCAGCCAATTGCCTTCCAGCGCCTGGCCGACCAGAAATACGCCCGCAACAAGGGCGACGCGCCAGGGTTCATCGAACTCGATGGCCGCCATCCCCACCGCCAGGATCAGTCCGCCGATCGCACCGACAAACGGCACGAACGACAGGAAACCGGCAAAAATCCCGATGAACAGTCCTACCTTCAGTCCGATCAAGCTGAGCGTTACCGCGTAAAACGCCGCCAGCAATACGCATACAAGGGCGACACCCCGCACCCAGGCGGCAAGGATATCGTCGATCTGACCGGCGAGGCTGCGAACCACATTGACCTGATTGCGCGGGATCCAGGAATCCAGCCGGGCAATAAAGCTGTCCCAGTCACGCAACATGAAGAACGCGACCACCGGGGTCAGAAAGATCAGTGACAGGACATTGAGCAGGGCCAGCCCGCTCGAGAGCAGGCCGGTCAGCATTCCCCCGATCCACGACCCAAAACCACCGAAGGAACTGGCCAGACCGTCGCGTATCTGATCGGCGGTCGCGGGATCAACGACCTGGTTGAACCGGTCGAGCAGCACACGGACCTTTCCCCGGCCGACCTCGAGCAACGTCGGCAAGGTGTCGACAAAGTCGCCAAGCTGATGAACGGCGAGCGGCAGCAGGAAAGCGAACGCCGCCACGACCAGCAGGGCGAAGGCCACCGTCAGGACCGATGTGGCCCAGACCCGCGACATGCCCCAGCGCTGCAGCCGGTCGCAGATCGGATCGAGAAAATAGGCTACGGCAAGGCCCGCGAGGAATGGCAGCAGAATTGACCGGAGCAGCCAGACGACGCCAAGAAAACCGACGAAGCCGATGATCCAGAAGGCAAGGCTGCGCCGCCGCGATATCGTCACGTCCATTCCTCCACTCGCCACGTGGATGCAAGGTAACGGAGACCTTGGCGGTCGGCCACGCAAATCCCGATACTATGCGCTACGGCGCCGGACAAAAAATTCCCCCTCGCCGCAAAGAGAGGGGGAACCGGTAACCTCGAATGGAGGGCGCCGGAGCGCCCCGCCATATCCTTACGAAGCGATCTGCCAATAGGTGGCAAGCTTCTCATAGGCGGCGTCGCCCTTGACCGCCTTGAACGCTGCCGTGGCCTCGGCCTTCTTGCCAGCCGCAAGAAGTGCCTGTCCCAGGTGCAACTGGGCGGCGGCCACATTCTTCAGGCCACCCTTCTTGAGGCCCGACTGATAGGCCGCGATCGCCTTGTCGTACTGACCGTAACTGGCATAGGAATCGGCAAGCGCGATGTCCTTCGCGCCGGTCGTCGCCGCAGCGGCTTCCTTGACCAGACCAGCAGTCTCCGACTTATCGGTCTTGACCGCATCCTCGACCGTCTTCCTCAGACGCTCGTGGCGGCCAGCATCGCTGCCGGTGCCGAGGATCTTCTTGTCGTAACCCTGCTTCATCGCAGCCTGGGCATCGCCAGGAACGCCAAGGAGAACCGCAACCTGCGCCATCTCCATGTAGTCCTCGGACGTGCTCAGCGTGCCGATGTGCTCCATGAGGCGGAAGCTCTCGAGATTGATCGCGTCCGAACGATTGGCATCGCGGAACGTGTTGATCAGATCACGCCAGTAATCCTTGTTGCTCGGAGCAACCCGGACCAGCTGCTCAAGCGCATCGCGCATGGTATCCTTGTCCTGCGCCTTGTGGGCACAGCTGAGCTGAATCTGAAGCCATTCCTCTTTGACCGGCCGGCCCGCAGACCGGGCGGTGTTCACCAGCTTCTTCACAGTGTCCTTGGCGGCGCTGCACTGGTTCATCAGGTACTGGCTTTGCGCAACCAGCACCATCATGTCGGTGTCGCCGGGATTCTGGCCCAGATACTGCTGAGCGGCGTTAACCGCAGCATTGTAGTTCTTCAGGCTGTAGTAGATCTGGATCAGGTTCTTGCGCAGGGTCGAGACCTCGTCCGGGGCCGCGATACCGCTGTCGATGGTCGACTGGATCGCCTTTGCAGCCTTGTCGTATTGCTTCAGGCCCACATAAGCGTTGGTTTCGAACTGGCTGATCACGTAGTTTTCGTAGGGTGTCCGCTTCGGAACAGCCTTTGCTTCGGCCAGTTTCGCCAGAGCCTTGTTATAGTCCTTTGCATTGATAGCCTCCTGGGCTTCCTGCAGCGGACGACCAACCTTCTCGCTGACTTTCTGCTGCTTGGCAGCGTAAGCCGCGCCGGTGTCCACGACGCTGGTTGCCAGGACCGGACCGGCCAAGGCGACCATCACGAGGGCGACGAGTTGTTTCCCGTTCATGTGAGCCTTCCATTTTATCAAAGTTCTACGCGTATCCCGCGCAATACACACTCTAGGTTCCGGTAATTGAACCTGGAATGAATGCGTTAGCCGCCGATCGAACTGTCGTTGATCAAGCCCATCTTCTTCAGACCGAGACGCTGGGTAGCGGACATCACCTTGGCGACATACTCGTATTTCACGAGTTTGTGGGGCCGGATGTGAATTTCCGGCTGCTTCGGCTGTGCGGCGACGGTGTTCAGGTAGCCGTTAAGCTGCCCCATGCTGGAAACGACATTGCCGTTCCACAACACGGTACCGTCAAAGTCGACCTGCAATTCCACCACTTCCGGCGGCTCGGGCGGCGTCGACGGCTTGTTCACCGGCATATCGAGCTTCACGGCGTGCGTCTGGATCGGGATCGTAACGATCAGCATGATCAGCAGCACGAGCATGACGTCGATAAGCGGTGTGGTGTTCATTTCCACCATGACGTCCGCTTCGTCGCCCGAAGCGTTACCTACGTTCATAGCCATTGGCTATAACTCCTTGACAGACGGTTCAGACCAAGCCGGGACGCAGAGGCTCGGTGATGAAGCCGACCTTGACGATACCCACGCGCTGACATGCCACGACAACACGACCCACGAACTCATAGCGGGCCGCCTTGTCGCCACGGATGTGGACTTCCGGCTGAGGGTCAAGCACCGCCACTTGGGAGAGCTTGTCCATCAGTTCGGCTTGGCCGGCAACCTGTACTGCATTCCAGTACACGTTGCCGTCAGCGTCGATGGCGATGACGATGTTTTCCGGCTTCGTCACCGTCGCAATGTTACTCGCCTTGGGTAGCTCCACCTTCACCGTCGTGATCACCACTGGAATAGTGATGAGGAAGATGATCAGCAGCACCAGCATCACGTCCACGAGTGGAGTCGTGTTGATGGTCGAAATTACAGCTTCGTCTTCCTGTGCTCCGACGGACATTGCCATTTTAGTGGCTCCGGGCAGTCGCGGACCGGCTCTGCACCAGGTACGACCCGTAATCGATCACGAAGTTGCGAACGATCTCGGTGGCGGCCTTGTTGCGGCGAACCAGCCAGTTGTAGGCCAGCACGGCCGGCACGGCGACGGCAAGACCGATGGCGGTCATGATCAGTGCTTCACCAACCGGACCCGCGACCTTGTCGATCGAGGCCTGACCGGCAACGCCGATGGCGATCAGAGCGTGATAGATACCCCAAACCGTACCGAACAGACCGACGAACGGTGCGGTCGAGCCGACGGTGGCGAGGAACGCGAGGCCGCCCTGCAGACGCATCTGGATGGCTTCGGATTCACGCTGCAGATTGTTGGCAATCCACTCCGGCGCGTCGATCTGATCGGTCAGACGGCCTTCGTGATGCTGGGCGGCGCCCAGACCCTTTTCGATCAGGCTGCGGAACTGGTTGCCGCGGTCCAGCTTGTCGAGGCCTTCCTGCAGGCTCGGCGCCTTCCAGAAATCACGGTCGACCTGCTTGGCCTGGCTGAACAGCTTGGCCTGGTCCCACACCTTGGTGAACATGATGTACCAGGTGCCCATGGACATGATGACCAGGATGATCAGCGTGCCCTTCGAGATAAGGTCGCCCTGCTCCCAAAGAGCCTTGAGGCCGTAGGGGTTCTCGACTTCGGCCATTCCGGTGTCTTCGATCGGCGCGGCTTCCATCGGCGCGGCCGGCTCGGCAGTGGCCGCCGGATCGGTCATGACGGGAGCTTCATCGGCCGGAGCCTCGGCGGCCGGGGCTTCGGCGTCCTGAGCCAGCGCGATGCCAGAGGCAACCGGGGCGACAACCAGGGCCAGAGCGAGGGCAACCGGCGCGAAGGCGCGGATGCCCCAGTGACGGGTGGACAGGCGGTTCATTGTGGTATCTCCGTTTTGAATTCTTGACGTGAAGCCGGTTGCGCCGGCGCAGGTTGATTAAGAGGCGTGGAAAGCACTCCGGGTTAGCGGCGTGCCTTCTTCAGCTCGAACACGACACGGAACTGGTGCCATACCGCAACAGGCTTGCCGTCTTTCGTTCCAGGTATAAATCTCCAGGCCTTGCGGGCTTCTGTCATCGCAGCCTTGTCGAGACGATCAGAACCACTGCTTTCGACGACGGAGATGCTGTCTGCATCGACGCGGCCATTCGGCATGACCATAAACTTCAGGATGACGGCGCCTTCTTCACCCAAGCGAACCGACGTGGACGGATATTCGGGCTGCGTGATCGGACGACGCGGGTCCTGACGCGGCTCGGTCGGCTTCGCGACGGGCGGCGGCGGCGGCGGCGGGGCTTTCTTCACCTCGTTGGTAACATTCTGAATCGCCCGGGTTGCAGGTGCCGAGTCAAAGGCGACCATGGGCATGTCGACAAAGGCGGGCGGCGGCGGCTTGAAGTCCGGTGGCGGCGGCGGCGGTGGTGAGTCGTCCTTGACGGCCTCGTCGATGATCTCTGTCTCCATTGGCCCGGTCAGCAACTCTACCATTGTGCTGCTGAGCCCGGACATGAGCGCATAGAAGATGCCGACATGGATCAGGATGACAAAGCCGAAACCAAGCGCGCGGCCGGAAATCACGGATTGGGTATTGTTCATGGTTCCTCGACGCTGTGTACTTTGATCTTCCCCGCAGCGCCTTTCGGTTCGGCGCCGACCACCCTCCCCGGGTGGCGGACCCCGTGCGCTACGGCATGGGACCCTTGGCGCATATCAATACGGCCCTTGGCATGAACTGACAATGGCCCAAAGATTAACTTTTATTCATTTTTCAACCGAGCGCTTGAAAAGGAAGCTCAATGGCGGCTTTCGGCGAGGCTTGGCGACGAACTGGATTACGGCGGTAAGCCCTGGCAGGTTGTCGTGCAATTTCAGGAAGGCCCCGTGCAATTTAGCGACTGCCGCGACGAGGCTGAGTCCCAGTCCCGATCCCGGGCTTTTCCGTGCCGCGTCAAGCCGGACAAAGCGATGGATCACCCGCTCGCGCGCCTCGGCGGGAATGCCCGGGCCTCGGTCGCTGACCTCGATCAGCGGCCCCAGCGGCCCCAAGGACGCCCGCAGCTCGATAGCCGTTCCCAGCGGCGAATATTTGATGGCGTTGTCGATAAGGTTGGCGATCGCCTGGGCCAGCAGTTCCGGATGGGCGCGGACCTGGATCGGCTCTGCCGCATGGACATTGAGTTGCAGACCCGCCTCCTCGGCGACCGGGACATAAAGGTCACCGACGTCCGAAATCAGCGTCGACAGGTCCATGTCGGCCATCTGGTCGCCGCTGACGCCGGCCTCGGCACGGGCGATCTCGAGCAGCGAGTTCAGGATGTGCAGCATGGAATCCACTTCGCTGGCGGCATCGCGCATGGCCGTGCGAAGTTCCTGCTCGCCACCCTTGCCGCCTGACGCCATCTCGAGCCGCGCGCCAAGACGGGTGAGCGAGCTGCGGAAATCGTGGGCGATGCTGTCCGTGACGGCGCGCATGGTGGTCATGCTGTCTTCGATGCGCGACAACATGGCGTTGAGCGAGGCGGACACCACGCTGAACTCGACCGGGAGATAGCTCACCTTGACGCGCCGGGACATGTCGCCCCCGAGAATATCCTCAGCGGTCTCGACGATGCTGCTCATGTGCCGGCGCAGGAAGTGCGAGACCCTGAAGCCGGCAATGACATTGAGCAGCATGGCAATGAAGAAGCCCAACGCTGCCGCCTTTGCGACCAGTCCGATCGGCATGCCCCATTCCTCGCGGGGAATGGCTACAAGCAGCCGGTAGCGTCCGGGCAGTTCGGTCGCACTCGCGCCCATCACCTCAGGCTCGGCGAATGTCGACCGGCTCAGCGGCACGACTTCCCATGCAAAACTGGACGAGGACTTGGCCGGCCACGCCGTCAGATTGCCGGCAACGCGGTAGCGGTATCCATCCTCGAACAGATACAGCATGCGGCCACTCTCCGAGTTGGTCAGGCTGTCACGGATCCGTTCCTCGACGGCGGCTGCCCCATCGTCCTCGTAAACCGACTTCAGCGCCCGCAGCTCATCGCTCACCTCCTTTTCGATCTTCTGCTCGTGCAGTGTCGAGAGATCGAAATAGAGCACGCCGAAAGGCACAAGCGTCGCCACGATGGAAAGTGGGATCAGCGTGCGCGCGATCTGAAGGGTTGCGCTCTGGGGCCGGATCGGCAAGCGCTCAGCCCTCCGCCGCGAGACGGTAACCGGCGCCCCTGATGGTATGGATCAGCGACCCCTGGAATCCCTTGTCGACGCGCTGGCGCAGCCGGCTGATATGCACGTCGATGACGTTGGTTTGCGGGTCGAAATGGTAGTCCCACACCGCTTCCAGCAACATGGTCCGGGTAACCAGCTGGCCCTGGTGCCGCATCAGATATTCGAGCAGGGCGAATTCGCGCGGTTGCATGTCGATGATCTTGCCGGCCCGCGTCACCTTGCGGGCGATCAGGTCCATCTCGAGGTCGGCGCAGCGCAGCTTGGTCTCGGCTTCGGGGCCCGCGCTGCGCCGGCGCAGCAGAACCTCGATGCGCGCCAGCAGTTCGGACACGGCGAACGGCTTGACCATGTAGTCGTCGCCGCCCGCCTTCAGGCCCTTGACCCGCTCGTCCAGGGTGCTGAGCGCCGACAGCAGGAGCACGGGGGTCTCGATTCGGGCGGCGCGCAGGGCCTTGAGTACGGAAAGGCCGTCCAGCCCCGGCAGCATCCGGTCCAGCACCACCAGTTCGTACGCCCCGTCACTGGCAAGGTAAAGCGCCTCGCGCCCATCTTCGGCCACGTCGACCGTATAGCCCTGTTCCCTGAGGCTCTGCACCAGGTAGCTGGACGTGATGGTGTCGTCTTCAACGACTAGCAGTTTGCGGCTCACCCGATCTCCCCCGAACAGAACCGGTATCGGAAAGAATGTTACAATGGCCGGCCGCCGCGCGCGAGGACATGCCTTGCGGTCTGCCGCACCTGGTTCTATGTGTGGGCGCAGCTGGCTGCATGCCAAGCGGAATCTCCGCCGGCAGTCGCTTCAGGGAGTACGACCGTGACCAAAGCCCGACTCGCGGGCGGCATCTGGACGGGGGTCTTTGTCCGGCACTGCGGCCGGGCGAAGGCCTTGCTGGTGGCGTTACCGCTGCTGATGCTCTCTGTGGCGGTGGATCATGGCTTTGCCGGCGCCACTGCCTCGACTGATTCTGGCAAGTCAAATAGCCACGCCGCGGATGTCGCCGGCACCCAGGGGACGGCGCAGCCGCCAGGGCGCGCCGCCGCCGTCATTGCCGATCCTGCGCGTCCGACGCCCAAATTGTCGGGCGGCGGACTGCCCGGCGCGCACGGCATTGTGCGGACGGTCTCTTTCGATCCCCTGCGCGGTCCGGTGATACCAATATTGGGCAACAAGCAGCAGATGGCGCCATTGCGTGCGCCGGTCGCTGCCCGTCCAAGGGCGCCGCCATCCCTGGCGGCCTAGCCCAACCGCGCCTTGCGGCGCGGCCGAACTATATCCAGAGAATTCGATGAAGACGCCCGCCCAAGCGGCATGGCTTCGGACTCCAGCCCAAAAGGCGACCCCATGCAGATCCCAAAGTGGCAGATTTACCTGTACAGCTTCATCGTCCTTGTCGGGGTGATACTGGCGCTGCCCAACGTCTTTACCTCGGCACAGCTCGATCGCATGCCGAACTGGCTGCCGAAGAAGCAGGTCACCCTGGGCCTCGATCTTCGCGGCGGCTCGCACCTGGTGCTCGAAGTGGACTCGAAGGCGCTGATGAAGGAGCGCCTGCAATCCATGGCGGACGACATCGCCACCAAGGTGCGCCAGGACAAGATTTCCAGCGTGCGCGCCGCACCGGTCGGCGATTCGGTCCTCGTGACGTTCCGCGACCCGAGCCGCGCCGACCAGCTGCGTGAGCTCATCCGCGATGTCACCCAGGCACCGGCCACGGCCATGGGGCCGAGCCAGCCGGACGTGGATATTGAATCCGGCGGCGCCACCCAGCTTCGCGTGACGTTCACCGAAGCCGGCACGACCCGGCGGATCACGGCAGCCGTAGACCAGAGCCTCGAAGTCGTGCGCAAGCGCATCGACGGCGCCGGCGTGGCCGAGCCGACCATCCAGCGAATCGGCAGCGACCGGATCCTGGTCCAGCTTCCCGGCGTGCAGGATCCCGGCCGCATCACCAAGCTGCTGGGCGGTACGGCCAAGATGACATTCCATCTGGTCACCACGCCGGTCATGGCCGGAGAAACACCGCCGCACGGCGTGTTCGTGCTGCCCGACGTGGAAACCGGCGAACAGCTGGCGCTGATCGAGCGGCCGATCGTCACCGGCGATCACCTCGAGAATTCGGATGTCAGCTTCTCGCAATACACCAGCGAGCCGCAGGTGGGCTTCAAGTTCGACAGCACGGGCGCACAGCAGTTCGGCCGTGCCACCCGTGAGCACGCAGGCGAGAGAATGGCCATTGTACTGGATGGCAAGGTGCTGAGCGCGCCGCGCATCAACGAACCCATCCTTGGCGGTGCCGGCGTCATCACCGGGAATTTCACGACCACGGAGGCCAAGGACCTCTCGACCATGCTGAAGGCCGGCGCCCTGCCCGCGCCGCTGACCGTGATCGAGGAACGCACCGTGGGTGCGGATCTTGGCGCCGATTCCATCAAGATGGGCGCGTGGACCGGCTTCATCGGCTTCGTGCTGGTGTTCGTCCTGATCCTGTTGCTCTACGGCACCTGGGGCGCCATCGCCAGCGTGGCGCTGCTCATTCACACCATTCTGACCCTGACGGTGCTGACCCTTCTGGGCGCGACGCTTACCCTCCCGGGCATCGCCGGTATCGTGCTGGGCATCGGCCTGGCGGTGGACGCCAACGTGCTGATCAACGAACGCATCCGCGAGGAGAGCCGACGCGGGCTGGGAGCCTTCGCCGCATTGGAATACGGTTTCAAGAAGGCGTTCTCGACCATCATCGACTCCAACATGACGACGCTGTTCGCCGTGATCCTGCTGTTCGCGGTAGGCACCGGTCCGATACGCGGCTTCGCCATCACCATGGGCCTGGGCATTGTCATCTCACTGTTCACCGCGCTGACCATGGTGCGGGTCATGATGATCTGGTGGATCAAGGTGCGGAAGCTCAAGGTCCTGAAGATGGACCCGCCGTTCCAGATCGTTCCCACAGGCACGAACATCAGGTTCATGCGCGCCCGCTTCCTGGGCATCGCGGTATCGGCAATCCTGTCCACGGCCTCGGTCGTGCTGTTCATCGTGCCGGGACTTAACTACGGCATCGATTTCAAGGGCGGCATCCAGATGGAGGTCGAACCGGCTGAAGGGAAGGCAGACCTCGGCGCAATGCGAGACAAGCTGGGCAGCCTTGGCCTGGGAGACATCTCGTTGCAGGGCGCCGACAACAACACCAGGGTCCTGATCAGGATCGAAATTCAGCCTGGTGGAGATGGGGCCCAGCGGGTCGCGGTCGAGAAAGCGCGCGCCGCCATCAACGAGGCGGCGCCCGGCAGCCAGATTTCGCGCACCGAGGTGGTGGGGCCGAAAATCAGCGGCGAGTTGGCAACCACCGGCATCTACGCGGTACTGGGCGCGAGCATCATCATGCTGCTCTACATCTGGTTCCGCTTCGAATGGTACTTCGCCATCGGCGCCATCGTAACCATGATGCTCGACATCACGAAGGTGGTTGGCTTCTTTGCGATCACCCAGCTGGATTTCAATCTCAGCGCCGTAGCCGCATTGCTGACACTGGTCGGCTATACCGTGAACGACAAGGTCGTCGTGTACGACCGAATGCGCGAGAACATGCGTCTGTTCCAGAAAATGGACCTGCGTGACATCATCGACAAAAGTATCAATGAGACGCTGACACGCAGCGTCTATACGTCGGCGACCACGCTGCTGGCCATGCTGCCCATGGCGATCTGGGGCGGATCTGCAGTGGAGAGCTTTGCCGTGCCGATGATTTTCGGCATCGTCATCGCGGCCTCGTCCTCGATCTTCATTGCGGCGCCGATCCTGCTGTTCCTGGGCGACTGGCGCATCCGGCGCCAGGCCAAGGAGGCGCTGAACGACGATGAAAACGCGAATGTGGGCGGTGTCGATCCGGCGCGGATGCCCTGATGAGCATGATGCTGCTGGCAGCGGATGGCCGGACCTATATCGAGGCCCTGCTGCTGGGCCTGATCGAGGGCCTGACCGAATTCCTGCCTGTGTCGTCGACCGGCCACATCCTGCTGGCCGGTCACTTCATGGGGTTCGAGTCAACCGGCAAGACCTTCGAGGTAGTAATCCAGCTGGGCGCGATCCTTGCCCTGTTGCTGGTCTATGCCCAGCGCCTGCTGGGCGTGGCCGTGGCCGCGCCTGGCGACCCGAAGGCCCGGCGCTTCATCGCCAGCATCCTGATCGCGTTCCTGCCGGCGGCAGTGATCGGCGCACTGGGCCACGATTACATCAAGGATGTGCTGTTCGAGAGCCCCGGCCTGATCTGCGCCACGCTGATCGGCGGCGGATTCATTCTGCTGGTGGTGGACCGGTTGAAGCTGCCGGTGCGGCATGCCGATGCCATGGCCTATCCGATCCCGATGGCGTTCGGTATCGGTCTTTGCCAGTGCCTCGCCATGGTGCCCGGCGTTTCCCGCTCGGGCGCCACCATCGTCGGCGCGCTGCTGATGGGCGCCGACAAGCGCTCGGCCGCCGAGTTCTCGTTCTTCCTCGCCATGCCGACCATGGTGGGCGCCGTGGTTTACGACGTCTACAAGAACCGCGACGTGCTCGACTTCAGCGACACGGCGCTGATCGCCGTTGGATTCGTCACGGCATTCATCACTGCGTTACTGGTGGTGCGGGCGTTGCTCGAATTCGTCAGCCGACGTGGATTTGCAGTGTTCGGCTGGTGGCGTATCGCCGTCGGCGTCGCGGGGCTTGCCGGGCTATCGCTGCTCGGATGAGCGCCTAGGCGCCTTCCTTCCGCGCGGCCTCGGGCGCCGGCCGGGAGGTGTCGAGGGCGGGCGCCGGTTTCATGCTGATCGTGGCTTCATCGTCGTCTTCCACAAGACCCTTGCGAAAGCTCTTGATTCCCTTTGCCACGTCGCCCATCAGTTCAGAGAACTTGCCCTTGCCAAAGATGAGCAGCAGGAGCGCGACGAGCAGGAGAATTTTCCAGGCCATGCGTAACCTCCGAAGCAACCTAACAGCAGGTTGAAGGCCCCCTCATAGACCTTCCCGGCCAGCGGTTCAAGAGAGGTGCCAAGCGGGTTCCAGCAGCGGCCGGTTACCGGTACCATGCGGTCATGCGAACCCTGCCCGCCCTGATCGGAGTCCTGCTGATGCTGTCGATGGTTCAGGCGCATGCCGCGGATGACGCGCTTCCCGAAGGCTTCGTTCGCGCCGACCAGACAGTGCCCGGACTGGTGCTCGACCTGCGCTATGCCGGCGCGGACAATTTCGTTGGCCAGCGGATCGACGGATACGAGGCTGTCCATGTCGTACTGACGGCACAGGCTGCCGAGGCACTGGGCAAGGTGCAGGCCGACCTGCTGCCCTTCGGCCTGGGATTGAAGGTCTTCGACGCCTACCGACCTGCCAGGGCCGTTGCGCATTTCGTCCGCTGGTCGTCCATGCCGGACGATCCGGCCACAAAGCGCGCCTATTACCCCGATATCGACAAGCAGAAGCTGTTCGAGGAAGGCTATGTGGCGACCCGCTCGAGCCATAGCCGCGGCAGCACGCTGGACCTGACGCTGGTCAGCATCGACAGGGACGGCGCGGCACGTGAGCTGGACATGGGCACGCCGTTCGACTTCTTCGGCCCGGAATCATGGCCTGACTATGCGGCACTCACCGGCGAGCAACGCTCGAACCGTCTGCTGCTCAAACTGGTGATGGAGCGTCACGGCTTCAAACCGTTCGACAAGGAATGGTGGCACTTCACGCTCGGGAACGAGCCGTTCCCCGAAACCTATTTCGACTTTCCGATCCGGTAGTGCAGGCGGCGTCCCTATACCTTAGGGATTGCGGCTCCGGGCGGTCAGGCTGACGCACTCGGCCGGGTGGCAAAAGTCTTGCGCCAGCGAACGACATTGGGGAATTCGTCGGCATCCTTCAGGCCCACATAATCCCCGAAATCGAGGATCGCATAGAGCGTGCAATCGGCAACCGAGGGCCTGTCGCCGGCCACGAAGGGCTTGCCCCCGATTTCCCGGTCCATGACGCCAAGGTTCTTGCGGTAGCAGTTGACCGCCATCTTGGCGGCATCAGGCGATTGCGGCCCCTTGTCGGCGAAGAACGGCGAGACATGGTGAACATAGTTGGCCAGCTCGACCATCAGGCCGAATTCCGCGAGCCGGTCCAGTTCGCGGATGCGGGCTCTCTCCAGCGCCGTGCTGCCAAGCATCGGCGGCTCCGGGTACAATTCCTCGAGATATTCGATGATGACGAGAGATTCGCGGATCACCGTGCCGTCGTCCAACTCCAGGAAGGGCACCACGGCGAGCGGATTCTTGGCCAGCATTTCGGGCGTGCGGAGCTGGTGGTTCATGACGTCCACCTGCACCAATTCGAGCGCTATCCCCTTCTCGGCCGCATATATGCGGACCTTCTGCGGATTGGGCGCGGCGAAATTATACAGCTTCATGTGGTCTCCCCTTCCCTTGTCCCGCAGGGAAACACGGATCGACCGCGCGGGGCAACGGTCCGCGCGGCGTCATCGAGGAGCAACCTGATCAGATGCTGGTGCCGGCTCGTTCGGCGGATTTGGCCCGCGCGGCATCCTTGTCCGTGAAATACAGCGCATTGATTTCAATGAAATCCTTTGCTGCCGGCGGAATCTCGTGATCGGCGAAAATCGCGCCCACGGGACACGCGGAAACGCAGACGCCACAATCGATGCACTGCTCCGGCTCGATATAGACCATGCGGTCCTCATCTTCCTGGTAGATGCAGTCTACCGGACAGACCTCGATGCAGGACATGTCCTTCACGTCGATGCAGGCGTTGCTGATTACGTAAGTCATTGTTCTCCCGAGCCTCAAGCTTGCTTGGCCGACCCGGCACGGTCGGCTCGCTATTTCATCTTCCCGCGACCTTATTGTAACACCTAGGCGGCAAAGCCCCAGACCCGAAATTCGCCCGGTGGCGGCACGCTGAGGCGGTTGCTTCCCCGTACGACGCGGTGTCGTTCCGACGCGCGCATTACGCTCGCGGGACCCGGTCAAGTCAAGCATGACTTTATCCGGCGTTGCTATGGGGCTGGGCAAGATGTAACGTGCGCTTGGGGAAAAGTCAGACATGAACGGGGATTGCAGATGAATACGGAACCCTTTGCGGCGGTATTCGCGCGCGCGCTTGGCGCCGATGCCGGGGATTTGACGGAAAAGGCAGCGGACGGCGACTTCCAGGATATCTTTCCCCTGATGCCGGTGGGTGAACGAGTCGACATGGGCTCGGCGCCCGATGGCACCCCGCTGATCGATCCCCGCATTTTCTTCTCGGCAGAGTTCCGCCGCAACCCGTGGCCCTATTACCGGCTGATGCGCGATCATTATCCGGTCTACTTCAACCAGCTGAACAACACCTATTACGTCACCCGGTACGACGACATGACCGAGTGCTATTTCGACGACATCGGTTTCAACACGATACCGAAGGGATCGTCGAACGGCGTGCTGGGCAACGTCACCCATGAACTGAGCGGCGTCGAACATCGCCGCCGGCGCAACCTGTTCGGCCAGCATCTTGTCGGCAAGGCGCTGGAGAACCGCGTGCCCGCGATCGAGCGCCTGGCGCAGGAGATGATCGACGACTGGGCCAGCGTGGATGCGCCGTGGTGCATTACCAACGGCAACGTCCGGACCATCGAACTGGGCCAGGCCTTCGCCGATGCGTTCCCCGTCCGGGTCGTCTGCGACGTGCTGGGCTTTCCCAAGGAAGCACGCGGCAACTTCGTCTACTGGTACAATTCCATCATGGGCGGTCTCGGCGCCTCGGAAACCCACAAGCAGGGCATGGAAGCGCGCCAGCACCTCGAGGATTACGTCGAATCCATCGTCGAGGAACGGCGCGCGCGTCCCACCTTCCTCTACGACAATGACGGCAACAAGCTCGGCAAGGACATCATCTCGAAGCTGTGTGAAAGCCAGGTGGACGGCGACTTCCTGTCGACCGAGGAAATCACCGCGCTGATCGCGCTGGTGGTCGCCGGCGGCGGCGAGACCACCCGCGGCACGCTGATGAACATGTGGTACAGCCTGCTGCAGAAGACGGATCAGGCCGAAGCGGCGCTGGCTGATGAATCCCTGTGGGATGCCGTATTCCATGAGACGCTGCGCCACTCGAACCCGATCGGCGGCCAGCCGCGCCACGCCACGTTCGATGTGCAGATCCACGGCATGACGGTGCCGGCGGGCTCGCTGATCGAGATGGTCAACTTCTCCGGCAGCCATGACGAGCGGATCTTCGCCGATCCGGACAATTTCAACATCTTCCGGGCCGACCTCTACACCGGAAAACTGCTGCGCAGCGGCTTCCGCAAGGAGGGCAAGTGCAGCCATATGGCGTTTGGCGTCGGCCCGCATATGTGCCCGGGCGCATGGATTTCGCACCAGGAAGCGGTGGTGGGCTCGAAGATCCTGTCTCGGACCATGAAAAACCCCCGGATCAACCGCGACCGCATGCCCAAGGACATCGACGGCGTCAGCCTGGCGCCGATCGGCATCAACAAGACCCGCGAGCTTTGGCTCGACTACGATCTGACCTGAGGCAAGCGGCATGAGCACTGATGAGAAGCAGGCGGTCAGGCCGCCGTCCTACGGGGCCGGCGCCCCGGACAAGGACGCGTTTACCGGCCGCAACGGCGTGCCCCTGTATACGAGGAACGGCAACCAGAACGATTACCGGACCTATGAGGTCTATCAGCGCGAGCGGGTCAAGGAGGCCACCGACAAGATCCGCCCGATCCAGTTGATATCGCCCGAATTCATCAAGGACCCCTATCCGGTTCTCGAGATCCTGCGCGAGAATTATCCGTTCTACCGCGACTGGCTTGGCAACTCGTTCTGGGTCACCCGGTATGATGACGTGACATCGATCTTCACCGACGATGCCAATTTCGAGACACGGCCCAAGCGCTGGTTCTATGGCATCGAGGACCTCGGGCGCGATCTGGGACAGGAAGTGCCGGTGCTGACGGCGCAGGCCGCCCGGATCGATGCCAATGTGGCGCGCATCGCCGCCGAGATCGTTGACGGCTTCAGGGCCAATGGCGGCGCCGATCTTGCCATCGACTTCGCCGCGCGCCTGCCGTTGGAGTTGCTCGCCTGCGTGCTCGACCTGCCGAAGGAGGATTTCCCCACATTCGTCGATCGCTACTGGCGCATGCAGCGCGGCGCCATGTGGGAGCCGAAAAGCCGGCAGGCCGGACTCGGCGCCATCCAGGAACTGGTCGAGTATTTCCGGCCCATCCTCGCGGCACGGCGCGCCCGCCCGGGAGACGATCTCCTCTCGGCGATCGCCGGCCTCGACCTCGAGGACGGCCCCGCGACGGCGGAAGACGTGGTTGTGACCCTTCTTGAGCAGGATCACGAGACCCTGCATGGCGGCATCGCCAATATGTGGCTCCAGTTGATGACGCATCCGGAGCAACTCGACTTGGTGAAGCGCGAGCGGCGCATGGTGAAGTTTGCCTGGCTGGAAACGCTGCGGCATTCCACGCCGGTCGTGACGGCTAACCGCTTCTCGAGACACGAAGTCGAACGGTTCGGCCGGCTGATTCCGATCGGCGCCCTGCTGCATTGTTCGGCCGCCGCCGCCAACCGCGATCCGCGCCAATACAAGGAACCGGACCGGTTCATCGTCGGCCGGAAGGACCTGTGCCAGCGTGAGCCGCGCGGCCAATACCGGGCCGACGGTTTGCCTGCCGGCTTGGCATTCGGCCTGGGCAAGCCCACCAGGCATCCGGCCGTACCGGAAGACCGTCCGCGCTCCCTTTATGCGCTCTGCCGTGACACCGCGACGACAGCCTCGAACGTGCTCCTCGAAGCATTGCCGGACCTGCGGCTAAAGCCTGGCGCCACGCCGGCATTGCGCAGCCTGCGGCTTGGCGAGATGCATACGTGCTGGCACCTGCCGGTGGTGTTCTGACCGCCGCAAGTCCAGCAATTAACCAGTCACGTGTGACTTTTGCCTGATTGCCAACCCATCATCGAGGATGTAGGTTGACCGCTCCGGCCCAACCTGAACCGAATGAGGCCTCCGAATGGACTCCGTCACCTCTTTTCTCAGCACGATTGTCGAGAACGCCGACAAACCGAATGAGGGCAACGCCCCTTCGTCCGCGACCCATGCGCCGCGCGCGCAATCGGTGTCGGCCCACGACTTTCCGCTGATGCCCGTGGGCGAGGCGTATGACATGGGCCATGCGCCCGACGGCACGCCGCTGATCGACCCGCGAATCTTCAATTCCGCCGAGTTCTACCGGAACCCGTACCCGTATTACAAAATCATGCGGGACCATTATCCGGTGTTCTTCGACAAGCTGCACAATTGCTATTACGTCACCCGCTACGACGACATCACCACCTGCTATTTCGACGACGAAGGCTTCAACACGATCCCGAAGGGGTCGTCGAGCGGTGTGCTCGGCAACACCCAGCTGGAGTTGAGCGGCGTCGAG
Source organism: Emcibacter sp. SYSU 3D8 (assembly GCF_039655875.1). NCBI lineage: Bacteria > Pseudomonadati > Pseudomonadota > Alphaproteobacteria > Emcibacterales > Emcibacteraceae > Emcibacter > Emcibacter sp. SYSU 3D8. The sequence continues at coordinate 192,841 of NZ_JBBYXK010000005.1, forward strand.
CATCGCCGCCGCCGCAACCTCTATGGCCAGCACCTGGTCGGCAAGTCCCTCGACAACCGGATGCATGCCATCGAGAGCATCGCGGAAGAGATGATCGCCGATTGGGACAATCTGGATGAAAGCGTCGTGCAGGACCGCAACGGCGTCCGCTCGGTCGCCATCGGCAAGGCGTTTGCCAACGAGTTTCCGATCCGGGTCGTCTGCGATGTGCTGGGCTTCCCCAAGGAATCCCGCAAGAACTTCTTCTACTGGTACAATTCCATGATGTCCGGCCTCGGCGGTTCGGAGACCCATCATCAGGGCCTCGAAGCGCGCCAGGACCTGGAAGATTATGTCGGCACGCTGGTCGAGGAGCGCCGCGCGCATCCGACCTATCTCTATGACGCGGCCGGCAACCCCATCGGCAAGGACATCATCTCCAAGCTGTGCGAGACCCAGATCGACGGCGATTACCTGTCGACCGAGGAGATCACCTCGAACATCGCCCTGGTGGTGGGCGGCGGCGGCGAGACCACCCGCGGCGCCATCCTGAATATGTGGTACCTGCTGCTGCAGCATCCGCAGCAGCTCGAGGCCGTGCTGGAAGATCCCGAAGCCATGTGGGACGTGGCGTTCCACGAGACGCTGCGGCATTCGACCCCGATCGGCGGCCAGCCGCGCCACAACTCGTTCGACATCGAACTGCACGGTGTGAAGATCCCGGCCGGCTCACTGGTCAACATGGTCGACTTTTCCGCCAACCACGACGACCGCATCTTCAACGATCCGGAAGCGTTCAATATCTTCCGGCCCGACCTGTACAGCGGCAAGCTGCTGCGCAGCGGCTTCCGCAAGGAAGGCAAGTGCAGCCATATGGCGTTCGGCGTCGGCCCGCATCTGTGCCCCGGCGCGTGGATTTCGCACCAGGAAGCCGTGATCGGCTCGAAGATCCTGCAGCGCCATTTGAAGAACCCGCGCCTGAACGTGGACAAGATGCCAAAGGACTTCGACGGCAGCCTGATGCCGATTGGCTTGATCTCGGCCAAGGAAGTCTGGATCGACTACGACCTGGAATAGGGCCCGACAATGAGCACCACAGAAGCGACCCGGGCCGCGGCAGGCACCGGCAAACCTCAGGACGCGGCAGCGCCCAAGATCACGTATGGCCGCAACGGCGTGCCGATCACGCCGGGCGGCGTGAAGGGGCATGGCTTCCGCACCTACGAGATCCATCAGCGCGAGCGGCTCGGCCAGTCCACGGCCAAGATCAAGCCGGCGCAGCTGATCTCGCCGGACTTCATCCGGGATCCCTATCCGTTCCTGGAAATCCTGCGGGAAAACTATCCCAGTTACCGGGACTGGCTGGAGAATTCCTACTGGATCACCCGGTATGACGATGTGACGTCGATCTTCACCGACGACGCCAATTTCGAGACCCGGCCGCGCCGCTGGTTCTACAACATCGCCGATTATGGCCGCGACCTGCGCCAGGAGCTGCCGGTGCTGTTCGCCCAGGCCAAGGCCATCGACGGCAACGCCCAGGCGGTCGCCGAGGAAATCGTCAGTGACATCAGGGCCAAGGGCGGCGCCAATCTTGGCATAGACTTCGCCGCCCGCTTCGCACTGGAATTGCTGGTCCGCCAGCTCGACCTGCCGACGGAAGACGCGCCGAAATTCTGCGAGCGCTACTGGCGCATGACCCACGGCTTCAACGTCGACCCGGTCGCCGAACAGGACGGCCTCGCCGCGATCCGCGAGCTGACCGAATATTTCCGGCCCCTGCTCGCCAGCCGCCGCGCCAACCCCGGCGACGACCTGATCTCGGCGGTTGCCGGCCTCGACCTGGACGGTGGTCCCGCTACAGCCGAGGATCTGGTGGTGACGCTGCTTGAAGGCGACCACGAAACGCTGCATGGCGGCCTCGCCAACACGCTGTTCCTGCTGCTGACCAACGCCGGCGAGTTCCAGAAGGTGAAGGACGAGCGCCGCATGGCCAAGTTCGCCTTCCTCGAGGCGCTACGCCACTCGGCGCCGGTGCTGTCGGCCCGCCGCTTCGCACGCCACGAGGTCGAGCGCTTCGGCAAGCTGATCCCGGAAGGCGGCCTGATGATCTGTTCGGCAGGTGCCGCCAACCGCGACCCGCGTCAGTACAAGGATCCGGAGAAGTTCATCGTTGGCCGCAAGGACCTGTGCCAGCGCGAGCCGCGCGGCCAGTATCGCGCCGACGGCCTGCCCGCCGGCATCGCCTTCGGGTTCGGCAAGCCGTCCAGGCATCCGGCGATACCCGAGGACAGGCCCCGGTCGATGTATGCCATCACCCGCGACACCGCGACGACGGCACTCAACGTGCTGCTCGACAGCTTCCCCGATCTGCATCTGAAGCCCGGCGCCAAGCCGGAGTTGCGCTCGCTGAAGCTGTGGGACACCCACACCTGCTGGGACCTGCCTGTCGAGTTCTAAATCCGGGCTCCGCATTGGTCATAATCGGGAACGGCCCTCGTCGAGGGCCGTTTTCCTATGCCATTGGCAATGTCAGCGGCCGTAAACTAGATTGGTCGATATCATTCGGAATACGCCGCTGGGCGTTCGGAAACGAGGTGGATCGTGGCACGGCATGAACTGATCGAGATGGCGCGCGACAATATCGGGCATGCCCAGGCGGGCACCATCGCGCAGGAAGCGGACGTGTTCAAGGTACCGGCCTCGAACTATTTCGACCCGGACCGCTTCAAGCTGGAAATCGACAAGGTCTTCAAGCGCATCCCGCTGATGCTGGCGGCCACGGCCGAGCTGCCGCAGCCGGGCGACTACAAGGCCATGGACGTGGTCGGCCTGCCCGTGCTGATCTCGCGCGGCGGCGACGGCGTCGCCCGGGCGTTCATCAATTCGTGCAGCCACCGGGGCGCGCCCATCGTCAAGCCGGGCACCGGCAAGGCGCGGCGCTTCGTCTGCGGCTATCACGCGTGGTCTTTCGACTACAAGGGCAACCTGGTTGCCGTCGCCGCCAAGGAAGATTTCGGTGAGATCGACATGGCGCAATACGGCCTAGTGCCGTTACCGATCACCGAGCGCGCCGGCCTGATCTGGGTCATCCTCGATGCGGATTCCCCGGTCGAGATGGACGCCTTCCTGGCCGGCTACGACGAGATGCTGGGCGCGTTCGGCCTGGAGAACTGGCACCTGTTCGAGGCCCGCACGCTAAAGGGCCCGAACTGGAAGATCGCCTATGACGGTTATCTGGACCTGTACCACCTGCCCGTCCTGCACCGCGAGACCTTCGGCGAGCAGATGTCCAACCGGGCGCTGTACTACGCCTGGGGACCGCACCAGCGGGTAACGTCGCCGTCGAAACAGATGATCGGCCTGCTGGAGAAGCCTGAGGACGAGTGGAGCAGCGATGTCCTGTCGGCCGGCGTCTGGACCATCTTCCCGCACATTTCAATCGCCTCGTTCCGGGGCGGCGGACGCAGCATCATGCTGTCGCAACTGTTCCCCGGCGAGACGCCCGGCGAATCCTTCACCACCCAGATGTACCTGATGGAGAACGAGCCGACCGACGAGCAGCGGCTCGAGGCACTGCAGCAGTTCAAGCTGCTGGAATATGTCGTGCAGGAAGAGGATTACGCCATTGGCCTGCGTCAGCAGAAGGCGCTGGAAAGCGGCGCGCGCAAGCACGTGCTGTTCGGCCGAAACGAAGGCGGCGGACACCGCTTCCACCGCTGGGTGGACCGAATTCTCGAGACCAGCGACCAGGACCTGAACGCGCTGTTCCGCGCGGGCACCCCACAGGACACGTAATCCCGCCGCCCTCGCTTGCAGGCCGTCCCGGCAGGAACAATGACCGCCGGCTTCGCGTTAGCGGATCGACGGCCACTTATGCGAAGGACGGACTCAACATGACGACAGATACCCACGAACCCGTCGCCGGCGACGTTTCCGAGCGCTATGCCCATCCTGAAGATATCATTCAGGATCAATCCCTTACGAGGGATCAGAAGATCGGCTACTTGCAGGAATGGGAGCAGGACCTGCGGCAGTTGATGGTTGCTTCGGAAGAGAACATGCCGGGCACTGTCACCGGTCAACCCGCCGATTCATTGAAGGCGGTAAGCGAGGCGCTGGAAAAGCTGGGCGCCGATGCAGACAAGAAGGACTCGCCTGCCAAGAGCGGCTAGCCGTTCCGTCCCCGTGACCGAGAATTTTTTTGCGAACCGCCCCGCCTGCTGTGCGGGGCGGTTCTGCATTTGAATGGCACGGTCAGAGCCGGGCGGTGGGTTGCGGCAATTCGCGGTCCGGCATGGTCGGGGGCGGCGTCTCGATTGGAACATCGGCCGGCTCCGGAGGCTGTGGCTCTTCGATCTCCGGCGGCGCTTCGTTGGGCCGTTCGGGGAACTCCAGTGGCGGCTGGTCCGGGTTCGGCGTGACGGGGTTCGGGGTAGACTGCATGAAGCGGCTCCTGGCTGGTTCCTGTCTTTGCGCCGCGCCGGCGCACTCTTGTGGAACGGGTCACATCAAGGAGTGTTCCCCTAGCCGTTCGCATCGACCCCCAGCGCCCGAAGCGCCGCGACCCCAAGCGACTGCCGGACGTTGACGTAGTCAGCCCATGGATCCGGTTCCGCCAAATGCGGTACGGCATCGCCGATATGAACCAAGGCGGCGCTGTGCGTGCCGTCAAGGCTTTCCCAGGTTACCGGCCAGGCCACCGGCGCCCCCTTCCTCGCTCGGGGTGAATATGGTGCAATAGCGGTCGAGCCGCGCTCATTGCGCAGATAATCGATAAAGATGCGGCCCTTGCGCTTTGCCTTGCTCATGGTGGCCAGATATTTGTCCGGCTGGTCCTCGGACATCCGCAGCGCGAGGGATTTGGCGAATTCCTTGATCACCGGCCATTCGTGGCGTCGCCGGATGGGCGTGACCACATGGATACCCTTGCCGCCGGTCAGCAACGGGAAACTGCGCAGGCCCAGCGCATCGAGGATGTCGCGCACCCGCAAGGCGGCCTGCTTCACGGACTCGAAACTGACGGACGGATCGGGGTCGAGGTCGAAGACGATGCGGTTGGGCTTTTCGATATCGTCGATCATGGAGCCCCAGATGTGGAATTCCAGCACGCCCATCTGGGCGGCGCGCACCAGACCGGTTTCGTCGGTCAGGTAAAGGTAGTCGTCTTCGCCGCCATCCTTCTCGCGCACCGGCAGCGGCTTCAGAGACGGCGCCAGGCCCGCTGTTCCATGCTTCTGGAAAAAGCACTGTTTGGCTGCGCCTTCGGGGCAGCGCACCAGGCTGACCAGCCGGCGCGAGACATAGGGCAGCATGCGCGGCGACACAGCGTGGAGATACCTGGCGAGATCGAGCTTGGTCACGCCCTGATCGGCATAGAGCACCTTGTCCGGATGGCTGAGTGTGACGCCCGCGACGGCAACCATCAGTCGCGCCCCTTTTCCGGCTGCTCGCGTATTACCGCCTGCGCCGGCTTGTCCTCGCGCAGGCCCAGGAAACGGCCATGCCGGACAAGGCCATCCCTGGTGAACTCGGCGAACGCAATGTTGGCAACCAGCTTCGGCTGCAGCCAGCGCGCCTTACGTGCCACATCGGCCGGGACCGGCCCATCGACCGGCCGCGTTTTGCGCGAAAGGCGGCGAAAGCGGCTCGACAGGTCGTCCAGCGCCGCATGGGAGAACCCGCTCCCCACCCTGCCCGCATAGCGCAGGACCCCGCCTTCGTTGACAGCCAGCAGGATCGAGGAGAACGGCCGGTTCCTGTCCGAGGGCGACCAGCCGACGATGACGAATTCCTGCGATGCCCCGCACTTGATCTTCAGCCAGGCATGGCCACGGCCCGAGACATATTTCGCGCGGGACCGCTTGGCGATCACGCCTTCGAATCCGCGTCCGCACAGCGCGCCGAGCATGGCCTGGCCGTTGCCCTCGACATGGTCGGTGTAAAATACCGGCCCGGTCTTGCCGACCTTGCCCAGCAGTTTGCGAAGCATGTCCTTGCGCTCGACCAGCGGCTTCGAACGCAGGCTCTCGCCGCCAAGCGCGAGCACATCGAATACAAAGAAAGACAGGCTGCCGCCTCCACCCTTCAATTGCGCCTGCAGCGCCCCGAAATCGGATTTCCCTTCCTTGTCGACCACGACAATCTCCCCGTCGAGAAGAGCACCGTCGAGGTTGAGCGAGGCAAGAGCCTGCGCGATAGCCGGATATTTTGACGTCCAGTCGAGCCCATTCCGGGTGTAGATGCGCACCTCGTCGCCTGAAGCGGCGGCGATCGCGCGGTAGCCGTCGAACTTGATCTCGAACAGCCAGTCATCGCCTTCAGGTACGTCCTCGACGAGGGTCGCCAGCGCCGGCTTGACGAAGCCTGGCAATGGCGATGACCCCGCCCTGCTCGCCGCATTCCTGCGTTGCGGTGTATCGTTCGCCTTGCCTGGTTTCCGGCGCCGCTCGGGATTCTCGGCAATGGCCTTCAATGTGCGCCCGGTCGCGACGCTCTCCAGTGCCGCTTCGGTAATCTCGACCTCCCGCCGGGCCTCGTCGTCATCGCCCTTGATCAGCAGCCAGTTCTCGCGTTTCTCGCTGCCGCGGTTTCGCATGCGGATCAGCGCCCAGCGGCCCTTGAGACGTTCGCCGTGGAGCACGAATTCGAGACGTCCATCCTTCAACCCCCGGCGTGCATCCTTGATCGGTTCCCACGTTCCCTGATCCCAGAGCAGCACAGTGCCGGCGCCGTAATTGCCGGACGGGATGGTACCTTCGAAGTCGCCATAATCGACGGGATGGTCCTCGGTGCGCACCGCAAGGCGCTTTTGCGCCGGATCCAGGCTGGGCCCGCGCGTGATCGCCCAGCTCTTGAGGACGCCGTCGAGCTCCAGCCGAAGATCGTAATGCAGCCGCGTCGCCGCATGCTTCTGGATCGCATAGAGGTTGCCGGCCCGCGTCGCCTTGCCGCCCTGCGGCTCGGGCGTGCGGTCGAATTGCCGCTTCGCCCGGTAGGTGCCGAGCTGATCGGAACCGCGCGGCATGTCAGCTCGCCTTCTTCCTGCGGGTAGCGGGCGCCGCCGGCTTGCCCGAGTTCTTGACGCTGCGTTTCAGCGCCTCGACGAGATCGATGACCGTGCCGCCATTGCCCGCCTCTTCTTCAATGGCCACCGGCTTACGGTTCTTGATCTTGGCATCGATCAGCGCACGGACCGCCTCGCTGTACTTGTCCTTGAACTGGCCCGAATCGAACGGCGCTGTCTTGCGTTCGATCAGCTCCTTGGCGAGATCGAGCAGTTCCTTGTCGGGTCTGGCATCGTCGATGCCGGCGAAGAATGGTGCAGCACTTCGCACTTCGTCGGAGAACCGCAACGTTTCCAGCAGCATCCCATGGCCGCAGGGTTTCAGCGCCGCGATATATTCTCGGTTGCGCATCACGAATTGTCCCAGCCCGATCTTGCCGCTTCCCCGAAGCGCGTCGCGCATGACGTTGTAGGCCTCTTCGGCAAGCTCGCCATCGGCAACCACGTAATAGGGTCGGTCAAACCAGATGGGATCGATCTCTCCCTGTCCGACGAACTGGACCAGATCGAGGGTCTTTTTCGCTTCGAGCTTGATCGCGTCGATCTCGTCCGGATCGATCAGGACGTACTGGCCCTTCTCCACCTCGTACCCCTTGACGATCTCATCGGTATCGACCGGTCCGATGCCGGGCACGACCTTTTCGTAGCGGATGCGCTTGCCGGACGGCTCGTGTACCTGGTGAAACGATATCTGGGCGCCCGATTTGGTCGCCGGATAGAGATTGACCGGCACCGACACCAGGGCCAGACGGAGATTGCCGCCCCAGATCGGACGCGCGCCAGAAGGGCGTGCTTCACGAGGCGTCGCTGCGGCCTTCCTGCGGGAAGGCGCCTTGGCCTTGGCTGTACTGCGCGGCGTGCGGGTGGGTTTCGTGGCCATGTCTTGCTCCCGGCTTTCGCGCCGCGTCATGGAGCGGGCGCGGCGCTGGATTGTTCGTCGGTGAACACGGTGCCCTGCTGTTCGGGCTTGGCGTACTTGTAGTCGGGCTTGTTTTTCAGTTGGTCCGATGAGGCGTTGACGGCAACCTTTTTGCCGTTGTCCGAGACGACCACATCCTTCCAGTCAATCGCCACCGTCCGGTCGCCCATGCCGGTCACGATGACTTGCTTGACGTTGCCTTTTCCATCCACATAGACGCTCTCGATTTCGCCGATGAGTTGATCCCGGGCGCTCGTCAGGTCACGGCCGATGAGGTTCTTTCCCTCGATGGTCCCCATGGGCTGCTGACCGCCGGCAGCGGCAGCAGCTCCGGGGATGATCGCTGCCGGATTGGACGCAAGCGCCTCGTCGGCGCGGGCTGCGGCGCCGCAGAGTGTGACTGCTGCCAATAGCAGCAGGCATCCACGGATGCTCCGGCCTCGTTTCATGCTGTCCTCTCCTGCCTTCAGCGCACTAACACGATCCGGAAGCGAAAGGTTCCTGTCCGCGGCGCGGCAGGCCGAGACGCCGCGGCGAATGCTGGAACATCCCCTGCTGGACGGAGTTGAGTCCATGTCGGCGCCCGATTGCGCCGGCGCAGTTCGAGAGGAGGATACACATGAACCGAGACCGAGACCGAGAGCGCTACGAAGCTGATCGCCGGTACCGGCAGGAAAACCCGCGGGACGGCGCAGGCTCGCCGGACTTTCATGAGTCCCATGGCCCACGCAGGGGCGAGCCCGACGAAGCACCCTATGGTGTCGGTGCCGATGCCGCGTATGGCGTGCCCGCCGACGACCGCTATTTCGCGCGCCGGTACCGGACGCACCTTCCTGAAGCACCGAGGCCTGGCTACAGGTCATCAGCGCCCGAGGCATGGGACCGCGAGAGCGACCGGGACATGCAGCGCCGCGGACATTTTCCCAAACCCGGCTATCGAGCGTCGGCCGGTGGCCAGACCACCCAGGGCGGATTCTGGACGGCCGATCTGGACGGTCCTCAAGGCGGCCCGGTTACCGGCGACGAATTGCGCGGGCACGGCCACTTCCTCGACCATGATTACGTCTCGTGGCGGGAAGACCAGCTGCGCGCCCACGACCGCGATTACCACGAATGGCGTGAGGAGCGTCGCCGCGCCTATGACAGCGACTATGAAGGCTGGCGCCGCGAGCGGCAGGAGAGATTCGGCAAGGATTTCGGAGACTGGCGCACGCAGAAACAAAGCGCCGGCGAACCGGACCCGACCACAACGGAAGGCGCCCAACAGCGCGGTCCGTTGACCGCGTCGCGGCCCACCGATGACCAGCGGAAAAAGCAGGACAGTTGACATTACGGCGGGAGCCGTTCGCCGCGGCTCCCGTCCCACGCCCTGACATTCCATATGAGTGCTATCCACCAAGCCGCTCGATGTCGTCCATGAGGTCCTGTACCGGCTGTATCCTGGCTTGCCGGGCGCGCTGCGGCAGGCCGTTGGATAATACCTGCTCCATCTCGGCGCGCGCCCGGGCCACCCGGCTCTTGATGGTGCCAACCGGGCAGCCGCAAAGATTTGCCGCCTCTTCGTAGGAAAACCCGCCTGCGCCGACGAGGATCAGTGCATCCCGTCGCGACGGCGGCAGGTGCATCAGTGCGCGCCTGACATCGTCGAGTGACAGGTGGTGGTCTTGCGACGGCGCCGAGGACAGCGCCCTTTCGGCGAATGTCTCATCCCAGTCCCCGGAAAATCGCGCCCGGCGAACACCCGAAAGAAACAGATTCCGCAGGATCACGAACATCCACGCCTTGAAATTGGTGCCGGGCCGGAAGCGGGCCCGGGCGCGCCAGGCATTGAACATGGCGTCCTGCACCAGATCGTCCGCCCGGTCGGCGCTGCCGGACAGGCTGCGCGCGAAGGCACGCAGATGCGGAATCAGATCGCGAAGCTGATCTTCGAACTCGGCATCCGTAAGAGAGGGCAACGCGTCGGGTACATCCCCGAAGTCCATCGATCACATAGTCCTTTGCATGACAAAAGATCGCGGTGAACCGCGTTTGTCTGGTGGGGCCTGTGACCTCCGTCGGAATGCCCGGGGTCACCCCGTGCCTTGCGCACCGGGATTCTCGCTCAGGTTGAGAGTACGGCGGCCGTGACGATCCCGGTTTAACCTGGATCAAGAAGGCCGAGCCTATTTGCCGTTGCCGTTGCCGTTCCTGAACTTGAGCCGGCGCGGATAGGCATCCAGATGAAGATACGAGGGATCGAAGTCGCATAGCTCAACCAGAGCCTCGATGTCGGTCAACTCGATCCATTGTCCGCTGCGCCGGATCATGCCTTCGTCGCGGAACCGCTTCAGCGTGCGGTTAACGTGAATCGATGTCAGACCCAGGGCGTCACCAATCAGCGACTGCGTCATCGGCAGGCGAAATCCGTCGCCGGCACCCTCGTCGACGATCAGCGCCCTGCGGTGCAGTTCCAGCAGGAAATGGGCAGTCCGTTCACCCGCATTGCGGCGGCCGTTCCGCACAATCTGCTCGCGGAGCATCGCCTCCTCCTGCACCGCCGCCCACCACAGCGCCTGCGCGAGGCGGCCGGACAGATTGAAGATATTGAGCAGGTCTTCGGCCTTAAAGGTCTTCACCGTCATGTCGGTAATGGCCGTCACCGAATGATCTGCCTCGGCCGCGATGAAGACCTGAAGATCGAAAATATCTCCCGGCAACAGGACGTTGAGCACCTGACGCCGGCCATCGGACAGCAGGCAGTACCGGATCGCCCAGCCCGTCTCGACGACGAACCCATAGGTCGGCGCATCACCGGAGACGATGAGGTCGGTCCCGCGCGGCGCCTCCATGATGCGGCCGGGCATATCCAGCAATGGCTTCGCGGTTTCTTCGTCGAGATCGCAGTAGTAACGGAGTCTCTTCAACAACATCACCAGACCATATCTGTTGCAGGAAATCGTCTTTGAATGGCGGTAGCCGTGACGGCCGCTCTGCAAGTGCCGCGCTGTTGCAAACGAAATCCCTTGTCCTGTGTTCCCCTGATGGGTGGAACCCCGCGCCGTCCCCGGCCGTTGGCAACCTATCGAACCACCAAAGGAGCGAGCTTATGGACAAGTGGAAGAACCAGGGTGAAGGCGACAATGAAAGCGCCCGCAAATACAATGAGGAAACCGAGGCCTTCGCCAAATCCGGCAAGGTCGGCGAGGCCGCAAAGGATGCGGAGCGGGCCCTGGAAGGCGGCGAGCGCGACGAGCTGATCGAGGCCGAACAGGCCGGCAAGGCACGCTCGAAAGGTGAGGATCCGCAACTCGACAAGAAGGCAAAGGACTAAAGCCTTTTCCCTAAAGGCGTATTAGCCGATGTTAGAGGCTAATGACCTGGAGGGATAAGAATGAAGTCTATTTCTGTACTGATTGCGGCCGGTGCCGCGATCCTGTTCACCACCGGCGCGCAAGCGCTGGACAAACTCGGTTACCCGGCCCGGGAACTCCTGGTAACCAGCACCGATGTGCTGGGACAGCCTCTGGTCTTCCCGACCGGGACCGTGAAGATCACGTCGGCGATCATTACGATCCAGCCCGGCGGCGCAGGCCAGCTTCACCGGCACGATGTGCCCATGTACGCCTATATCCTGCAGGGCGAAATAACGGTGGATTACGGGCCGCATGGCACCAAGGTGTACCGTCAGGGCGAGGCGATCATGGAGGCCGAACATGTGCCGCACAAAGGCATGAACACGGGCGATGAGGCCGCTTCGCTGCTCGTCGTCTATATGGGCGTGGATGGCATTGCCAACGCAACGCCGGTCAAGTAAGCGGAAACCGGCGGCGGCTAGCCGCCGCCGGTTTCGCCCTACTCCTCGACGGTAATTGCCCCGGTGGGGCAGACTTCGATGGCTTCCATGGCCTCGTGACGCAGCGCGTCCGTGGTCAGATCCTCGACAAGGATCTTCGGAAAACCGTTATCGGTTCGCTCGAAAAGCGCCGTGTGATTGTAATAGCACTCGCCCGCCTTTTCGCATTTCTTGTAGTCGACCCTGAGTTTCATGGCGGTCACTCGGGATCGAATTCCAGCCACAACTCGGGCGGTGAGCGGAAGCCTCCGGAATCGATGTTCGGCGAGTAGATGCCCGCATGTTCCTTGAACTTGGGCCGCAGATTCTTCAGGGACTTGGCGAAATAGGCGCACGCCAGAACCGCCTCCTGCCGCGCCATGGCATAGCCCATGCAGAAGTGCTGCCCCATGCCGAAACCGAGATGGCCGGGCTTGCCGTCCTTGTAGCGGCCCGAGCGGTTTTCACGGCCCATATGCAGATCGTCACGGAATGCATCGAACGTATCCGGGTCCTTGAACACCCGCTCGTCCCGGTTGCCTGCGCCAAGATAGATCAGCACCATGGCGCCCTTCGGGATCACCTCGTCATACAGCGCCATCTCATTGACGGTGCGGCGTCCCTGGGTATGCACGACCGGGTCGTAACGCATCATCTCGGTGAACACGTTCTCCCAAAGCTCGGGATTCGCCTTCACCTGGTCGAACTGGTCCGGCCGTGTATACATCATGTGATACATCATGTTGGCGATGGCCTTGTCGGTGGTGTCGCCACCGGCGGCGAGCAACAGGGCGACGAAGCCCTTGATCTCGTCCATGTCCATCTTCACGCCATCGAGTTCGGCCGCGATGATCCGCGACAGCAGATCCTCGCCCGGGGTCTTGCGCCGTTCGTTGATCAGCGGCTCCAGATACTCCCACATCTCGTTGCGGGCGGCGATGCCGCGCGCCAGATGCTCGCCGCCGAAGCCGAGGCCGGCGATCAGCGCCTGATACCAGCCGACGAACATGTTCTCGTCCTCGCGCGGCAGGCCCAGCATGTTGGAGATGACCCGGATCGGGAACTGGTGGCTGAACTGGGTCACCACCTCGACTTCGCCATCCTTGCGGAACTTGTCGATCAACTCGCGGGCGATCATGTCGATCACCGGCAGGAAGTCGTTCAGCTTCTGGCCGACGAACTGGCCGGCGATGACGTTGCGCAACCAGCGATGCCGGTCGCCGCGGCCATATTCCAGGATGTTCGGGCCGAACACATGGCGCGAGCCAAACTTGTAGGGACCATCTTCCTCATAGATGCCGCGGGTATAGGCTTCGCTGTTCTGGAACACGGCGTCTACGTCCCAGTAGCGGCTGATCACCCATCTGTTGTGAAAACGGTCGTGGTAAATCGGGTGATGATCGCGCAGGCGCTTGTACAGCGGGAACGGATCATGCTGGAAACCAGGCGCATCGAATTCACGAGGGTCGATCTCGTTCTTCAAGCGGTCCTTGATCATTTCTTCGACGGCCGACATGTGCTCTCCCCAGCCACATTGCGTCACACCCCATGGGCGACGCCTGACGTAAGCAAATGCTAACGCAACGCCCGCCGGCCTTACAAGCACGTATGAAGGTGAATAATACGAATCAAAATTCAGGCGTGATTGTCTGTATGGAGCAACGGCTGTGGCGGCGCGTGCGGATGCCCCCTATCATCGCCCGCAACGGACGCAAACGGGGAGATGCGGGATGAGTAACAACGGAATGGGACGCCGTGACCTGCTGAAGGGAGCGGCGATCGCGGCGGCGGCGACCGCCACGCTGGCGACGGGCACGGCCAGGGCCGCCACTGCCGGACGCTTCGAGGGCAAGACCGTGCTGATTACCGGCGGCACCTCGGGCATCGGTGCAGCAACGGCAAAGGCCTTCGCCGCCGAGGGCGCCAAAGTGGTGATCTGCGGCCGGCGGGAGACGCTGGGCAAGAAGACCGAGGCAGCGATTCGTGCCGCGGGCGGCAATTGCACCTACATTCAGGCCGACATACGCGAGGAGCCGCAGGTGGCGGGCCTGGTGGATGCGACCGTGAAGCTGCATGGCGGCATCGACATCGTCCACAACAATGCGGGTATCGAAGGTCCGTTCCGGTCTTTCACCGAGTCACCGCTGGACGGCACCATGGGGTATCACGACACCATCCGCACCAATCTGGACGGCGTGTTCTATGGCATCCGCCACGCGTTGCGGGTGATGCTGCCGAAGAAGGCCGGCGTGATCGTCAACACCGCCTCGATTGCCGGCAGCAACAGCCTGGCCGGCAATCCTACCTACGCCGCCAGCAAGCATGGCGTGATCGGCCTGACCAGATCGGCGGCGAAGGCCCACACGAAAGACGGCATTCGAGTCGTCTCGGTCTCGCCGGGCGCAGTGGATACGCCGCTGCTGCGGCGCGCCCTGGGCGGGAATATGCCTGCCGGCCGCATCGGCAAACCGGAAGAGATCGCCGCCCTGGTGCTCAATCTGGCAGCGCCGGAATCCGCCTATATCAGCGGCGCGGACTTTACCATCGACGGCGGCGCGACCGCCTAAGGGAGACCAGTCATGACCGATATCGAGACGCTGCTTGCCATCGAGGAAATCAAACAGCTCAAGGCGCGGTATTTCCGCTCGATCGACACCAAGGAGTTCGACACCCTGCGCACCGTGTTCGCGCCGGACGCCACCTTCGATTTCCGCGAGGCGCTGCGCGACCCGGTCCTGGGGACGCCAGAGGGTGTCACCGAGCATGAGCCGGTCTCGGGACTGGAAAACATTGTCAGCTATATCGGCGGCGCCCTCGCCACCGCACAGAGCGCCCATCACGGTCATACGCCCGAGATCGAGCTGCTGTCCGACACGACCGCGCGGGGTATCCATCCCATGGAGGACACCGTACTGAACGGTTCGTTCTTCTTCCGCGGATACGGTCATTACCGCGAGACCTATGTGAAGCTTGCCGATGGCTGGCGCATCCATACCTCGCAGCTCACCCGCCTGCTGGTCAGGGTCGAGAGCCGCTGACAGCACGTCAGGCTAGGCGCGAGACCGGCGGGTCAACGTGACAACCCTCGGAATCCGGCGTATCCTCAATCCGTTAATTGCTCGAGGTTCTGACGGTTCGTCAGCCATTTGGGGCAGCGGTTGACGGCATCGTCCTCCTCGTTCGCGTGTACGAAATGGGGAACGGAACGATGATGGACATGACCAGCACGGCCGCCGACTACGACGCGCCTGGCATCAACAAGATTACCTTCAGGGATCTGAAGGACGCGCTTGCCGAGGGCTACGCGGACTATACCGACAACCGCACAGACGTTCTTTTCCTGTGCCTGATCTATCCGCTGATCATGTATGTGGCAGTGCGCATGGCGTTCGGTTATGGCGTGCTACCGCTGATCTATCCGGTTTTTACCGGCGCGGCGCTGCTGGGACCGGTTGTTGCGGTCGGCCTCTATCATGTGAGCTGGCGGCGCGAGCAGGGTCTCGAAACCCACTGGCGCGATGCGTTCAGGGTATTCCAGCACCATTCCATCGGCAGCATCGGCCTGATGACCTTGATCCTGGTGGGCCTGTACTGCGCCTGGCTGATGGCCGCCATCACCATCTATGAATTCACCCTTGGCAAAGGCGCGGTCTGGTACCTG
This sequence comes from Emcibacter sp. SYSU 3D8, assembly GCF_039655875.1. Taxonomy (NCBI): domain Bacteria; kingdom Pseudomonadati; phylum Pseudomonadota; class Alphaproteobacteria; order Emcibacterales; family Emcibacteraceae; genus Emcibacter; species Emcibacter sp. SYSU 3D8. Next base: position 208,280 of record NZ_JBBYXK010000005.1, read on the forward strand.
TCGCCAGCGGAATTCGTCCGCGAAGTGCTGACCACATCGCAGGGCTGGACGCTGATCGTGGTGGGCAACACCGTGGGCCTGATATTCGCCCTCATTGCCTTGTGCATCAGCATGGTGTCGTTCCCCATGCTGGTCGACAAGAATGTCGGTCCCATCAACGCTGTCGTCACATCGGTCCGCGCGGCATTTGCAAACCCCGGCCCCACCCTGGCATGGGGCCTGATCGTCGCATTGTTGCTGTTCCTGGGGTCGCTGCCGTTCTTCCTGGGGCTGGCCGTGGTGATGCCCGTACTGGGCCACGCGACCTGGCACCTTTACCGCAAAATGGTCCGGCACTGACGCGGGAGCCGTCCAAGGCCATAGACGGTCAACTGAGGCGAAAGCCGTCAGCGGCTTCGCGATATTGCCCAGCCTTGGCCCAAATACAGCCATAGGTTGCGGCGATATTCCCTCCTGTTGGCCTCGTCAGCCCGGTCGTGTGTTCGGATTTCAGCCCCCAAGCCCTCTCCGAACACGCGGCCGGGCACTTCGAACGAGAGCTAGCGCCACCTGAATTCCAGAATCACCCCGGCGCGCGAATCGCAGCGGAACGGCATGTCGTGCGACTTGCGGCTTTCGCGGTGCTCACTGGCCAGAACGATCCCCTTTACCTTGATCCGGCCTGCATCCTTGCGGTCGATATCCTCGATCCGCAGCAGCCTGGCATAGCCCGCGCCGCCACGATAGGCTTCGCGCACCGCCCGCTCGATGCAGACATCGACGGCGACATCCTTGGGCCGGCTGCCGGGAATGCCCCCGTGACCGGCCACAGCCTGGCCGGCCGGCTGGGTGGCCCGCTGATCATAGCCTGCGCCGGCAAATCCCGGACCGCCGTGGCTCTGGTCGGCGACGCAGACCAGTTCGCCATCGATATTGGCGAGTTCCCCCCAGCAACGGTCCAGCTCGAATGACGTCCTGCGCCACTCACCCTGGCCGTCGAGGCACCGGGCCTGGATTCGGACAGAATCGCTGTCCCGGTCCTTCAGCTTGATGTCCTTGCAGCTGTCCCGATAGCTGCCGATGGGAATTGCCCCGGCTGGCGCGGCCAGCCCGAGACACAACAATGCGCACCAGATCCCTGGCAGGTACTTGAATGGCATGAGACCCCTTCCCCTCACTCTTCTTAGGAAATTGCGGTTACGCGGCGCCGCGCAAGCAAATTCGGCCTGAAAATCGAGGACGTTGCCCGAGGGCGCTTCAAGTGGAGCGACAAATACGCGCGGATTCCCGGGGATTTCAGGGAACTGAACAGCCACCGGGCCGTTGAAGAAGGACTAACTCCTCCCCACCCCGCGAAAGGAACGTTCTATGGGTAGCACCGCTGACAAGGTCAAAGGCACCGCCAACGAAGCCGCCGGCAAGGCGCGCCAGGCCGCTGGCCGCGCAACGAATTCGCCGAAGACGGAAGCCAAGGGTGTCGCACAGGAAGCCAAGGGCAAGACCCAGAAGGCTGTGGGCGAGACCAAGGATGCCATCAAGAAGGCCACCAAGTAGCGGCCTGTCGCTGGCTGCTTGATGCGCCTCAGAGAAGCGGTCCCCTGACCCCCGGGGGGCCGTTTTTCGTATGAAAAGGATAGCCGGCCCTCACGCGGACACAGCGATGCGGGGTTCTGTCCGGCCGCATGCATGGGCATCCGACCTCACGGTCGCCCCACGCATCGTCAACCAACCGGATGGCCTTTCCGGGGTAGCCAATCTCGCATCGCCGCCGAATTCCCCGCACGAAGGCGATCGGCGGCAGAAGAATGCGCCCTTACCTCTTGCGCGCCTTGCGAGCGGCATAACGCGCGTCGCGCTTGGCTTTGCGCTCAACCTCCATCTCGGCTTCGCGGGCAGCCTTCTCGACCAGTTCGCGTTCCTTGCGGGCGATCTCGGCGAGATGCGCCGCTTCGCGCTCGGCGGCATTGCGCTTGGCCTCGGCCTCGCGGCGTTCCTTGTCGGCGGCGCGCTTGGCGCGCTTCTCCGCTTCGCGCTTCTCGCGCTCCTCGGCCGCAACCTTCCTGGCAGCCTGCCGTTCGGCGAATGCCGGATCGTTCACCGGATTCTTGGCTTTCGCCCGTTCGAGCAGCGCCTGCTTTGCCTTGGCCTGTTCGCTCAACCGGTCATTGAAACTACCGGTTTCCTTACCCTTCATGTATCTGAACCTTCACTACCGTGCGCCGTGATGGACGCCCTGCCTGTATAGAACAGGGTGTTTACGACCGAATCGATGGCCGAGTCCAGATTCCAGGTGGGTTGGCGCGGCGTTTTCGGCGAAATCAGGCCAGCGCCGCATCCAGTGTGGGGTGCATATCGATGATCTTGGAGAAGCCGCTGACCGTGAAAACCTCCTGCACGCCCTGGGTCAGCGAGCACAACACGATCTTGCCACCCTTGGCCTTGGCGGCCTTGGCAGCGCTGAGAAAAACGCGCAAACCCGCCGACGACACATAGGTCAGCTTCGCACAATCGATAACGACCACGGTGCTCTGGTCGACAAGCGGCAACAGCGCGCTCTCGAAAGCCGGAGACGTCATGCTGTCGATCCGGCCTTCCGGGCGGACGACCAGCTTATCGCCAATGGTTTCGTGGGTGATTTCCATGATGTTCCCCTTGAATTCAGACTCGTGCAGTGATCAGAGCGGCGCCATGAACAGGATCGGCGACGCAGTCCGGATGTCGGAGATCACGGCGGATACGGCCTGGGCGATCAATTCGAGGTTGCCAACTTCCTGGATGCGTGCGGAAAGCCGTTCGATTTCGGCCGGCGACATGAACAATTCCAGGATGCGTGTCTCGTAGGCCAGACTGATCAGCGCCACATCCTCGGAACTGGGAATGTCGTCGCTCATCAGCACGGAAAGAATTCGCAGCTTCGCTTCCTGCTGGATGACGCTGCTGAGCGGCGGATAGCGGCGACTCTTCAGCACCCACAGGAAGGATTCATCCTTCTTGGCCAGAATGCCCTTGTCGACGAGGCTCTGGAGGGCGGCGGCGTGAACCTCCCGCGCCACTTCCATCACATCATAGACAGCCGTCTGGATAGGCATCTTCTCGCCCTTGCCGGCGAGGTATTTGAGCGCCATGTCGAGATGCGCCTCGCCGGTCGGCTCCTTGTTGACAATAAAGAGTTCGCTGACGTCGTTGTCGATGCGGCTGCGAAACGCAAGGTCGATAAGGCTGGCGCCCGCGACGGCGGCGCGCACCGCCAGCTCCTCGCTCCAGCGCAGCAGCTTCCCCTCATCGTTCACAGTCAGAAGGATGATCTCTTCGCATACAGTAATGGACATGGACCGCCCCTGAATCAGAAATGCTTCAGGCAGATCGAATGCCGAAAGCGCATGCTGGACTCCCCGCCCGGCGGCTTGTTTCACCGCCAGCCAGACACCGGAAGACGTTAGCCGCTTTTGCCCGTAAAGAGAACCGGGCTTTTGGCCACGAGCGGTCGACCGGCGCAGGTCTGCCGTCCCGGCGACAGGCGACATAAATTCGTTGTTATAAAAAGTCTTGGGGCACTACCCTTACCTGTTGCCTGAAGCATGCATGTTGTCATTGGGAAAACCGGCGATGTCCGGGGACCGGAGGGGCGGGCCCGTTGGAACCGGAAGCAGGGGGGAAACCAGCATGAGCGTCCACGCATCCCAGTCGCCGGCATTGCGGGCGCGCCTCCGGCGGAGCCTGATCCAGCTAGGCAGTCTGCTTGCGATCGCTCTTGTCGTGGTGGGCGTCTTCGCCATGTTCTCGGTGTGGTCGCTCAACCGTGCTCATCTCGCCAATGAGGCCGTGGCGTCCCAGTTCCTGTTTGCGCTCGATGACGGACGCTCGGCCCAGACCCATTTCAAAATCCAGGTGCAGGAGTGGAAGAACATCCTGCTGCGTGGTTCGCAGGAGCAGGACTACACGCACCACTTCGATGCATTCGAACACGAAGAGTCCGAGGTCCAGACTCGCCTCGCCAGCCTAGAAGAGCGAGCCCGGGGAGTCGATCTGCCGCAACTCGCCTCGACCGCGCAAGACCTGGCCGATGAGCATCGATCGCTCGGCGAAACCTACCGCAATGCGCTGGAACGCGGCAGGCGTATGGCGTGGGATCCTTTTGCCATCGACCAGCAAGTCCGCGGAATCGACCGCAGCCTGAATGATGGCCTGGACCAGGTGGCCGAAGCGCTGCTGTCGGCGACGGCCGAAAGGCGCACAAACGCCGCACGGCAGGAACGGGGCCGCTACCACGCGCTGCGCGACTTCATGGGCTGGAGCGTCGCCGGCGCCATCGCCATGGTCGGGCTGGTGCTGTGGACCGCGCTGCGCCGGAGAACGGGGCAGGCATGAGCGCCGCCCCCTCGATCATCGCCGGCTTCGGCCTGTTCTTCGTCGGCATTCGGCTGATCGGCGACCACATGCAGCAAATGGCGACCCGGCGGGTACGCCAGTATCTGGGCAAGGCGATGCTGAGGCCGGGCGTGGCCCCGCTTGCCGGATTCGGTCTTGGCGCCCTGGTCCAGAGCACCACCGGGGTGACGTTCATCGTCATGAGCCTGCTGGCGTCGGGATTGCTGGCCATGGCCCCTGCCATGTCGGTGTTGGCATGGTCGAATGTGGGCACATCGGTGCTGGTCGTCCTGTCCACCTTCAACCTCAAGACGATGGCGCTTTACCTGCTCGGACTGATCGGCCTGTCCTACTTTCAGGGCTACGACAAGGCGCCGCGCACCAAGCATCTGGTCACCGCCGCGCTGGGCGTCGCGCTGCTCTTCCTGGGGCTTTCCCTGGTCAAGGACGGCGTCGAGGGTGTGCGCGGCGATCCGTGGGTCGAGGAATTCGTGCTCTTCGCCGGCGAGAGCGGCACCATCGCGCTGCTCGTCGGGCTGGTGCTGGCGGTGGCGGCACAATCGTCGGCAACCGTGACCATCCTGGGCCTGCCGTTGGTCAGCGCCGGTATTCTGGACGAGCCCCAGATGATCCTGATCGTCTACGGCGCCAGTGTCGGCTCGGGCCTTGGAGTCATGCTGCTGTCGTCGAACCTGGACGGCACCGCACGGCAACTGGCGCTATTCCAGTCTTGCCTGAAGCTGCTGGCGGCAGCGGTGTTCGTGCCGCTGCATCTGATCGAGCAGGCTTGGCATGTCCCGCTGGTGCAGGCTGGCGCCCAGGCTCTCTCGTCCTCATCCGACACACGCATCGCGCTGGTCTATGTCCTGTTCCAGATCGGCGCCGCGCTGCTGGGATGGATATTCCGGGCGCCGCTGGCCCGGATGCTCGCCGCGCTGTCGCCGCCGACCGAACAGGAAACCCTGATGCGCCCCCAGTTCCTGTTCGACGAGGCCATCGGCGATCCGGACACGGCACTGGCGCTGGTCGACCGCGAGCAGGCACGGTTGCTGTCATTCCTGCCGGCCTATCTCGACGGCGCCCGCCCGGAAAGCGAGCGCTCGGCGGACGCCCTGCCGCTTGCCACAAGGCACGGCGCCAGCACGGCGGTGGCGGACGAAACCGACATATTCCTGTCCGAGGTGCTGGCGGCCAATCCGGGCTATGACGGCGTGGACCGCGTATTCGAGGCGCGATCGCGGCTGCATACCCTGCAATCACTCCAGACCTGCCTCCACGATTTCGCCCGTCATGCGACCGGCCTGTCAGTCGGCAGCGACCATTCCCTGGGCACCAGTCTCGTGGAATCACTGCACTTGCTGCTGACGATGGTGGCCGAAATCAGCCAAACCGGCGATAGTGTCGACCGGGCGCTACTGGACGAACTCACCTCGGATCGGTCGGACATGATGGACGGGATCAGGAAACAGCTTCTGGGGGAAGCCTCCACCGCCTCGGTCCGCGAGGCGTTCCTGGTCGCGACCATGCTGTTCGAGCGTGCGGTCTGGCTGGTGCGCGAGTTACGGCTGGCGACTGCCGAAGACGTGGCGGAGCCGGCGCGATGAGCCTGGAATTTTCAACGACAATGGCCAACGACATGGCGGATCTGGGGCGGCTGCCGCCCGAGATCGAAGCATTCGCCGAACGGGCCGATCTGCCGGCGGACGTGGCCATGCATATCGACCTCGTCCTCGACGAGTTGCTCGTGAACACCATCAGCTATGGCTTTCCGGATGGGCGCCCCGGCAAGATCACGGTACGGATGCGCGTGGAAGACGATGTCGTCATCGTCATCGAGGACGATGGCGATGCCTTCGATCCGCTCGGCGCACCGCCGCCCGACGTCGAGAGCGACCTGGAGAACCGGCCCGTCGGAGGGCTGGGCGTCCATCTCGTCCGCACCATGATGGATTCGGTCGACTATCAGCGCATCGACGGTATCAACCGCCTTACACTCACCAAACAGCTTCCAAGGTCAGGCCAGCACCATGCAAGCAATACCTGAGACGCCACGCAAAGGACCCCGCTGGGATTGGCTCGGCCGCCTGGGAATCAGGGGCAGACTGGCGTTGATGGGCCTACTGCCGATGTCGCTCCTGCTGACGCTGCTGGTGGTGGTGCAAGGCTGGATGCTGTTCGAGGCCTACCGCAAGGGCGGCGAGGATTTGCTCAGGCTGGAAGTACACGAAGTGTCGATGATCTATGACGGCTACGCGCAGGTCGCCAACACGGTGCCTCATGTGCTGGCGCTGGCGCAGGAGAACGGCCTGTTCGGCAGGCGGCGTGAGTCCCTGCAATTGCACCGGGCGGTTGTCGCAGCATTTCCCGATTTCGTCGGCAGCGCGCTGTCCTATGAACCCGATGCCGACAATCAGGATGCCGCCTTCCTGGCATCCGCCTCGGACCTCGAGAAGCGGGCGCTCGACGAGAACGGGCGGCTTATCGCCTATTGGTATCACGACGCACGGGACGGCGACGCGATCAAGCTGGCGCCGCTGAGCGGATTGGACACCAGCTACTATTACCGCGGCGTGAAGAACCGCTTCGACAACCTTCCCGAATCCTCGGGTGTCGCCATCGACGGCGGATTGAGCAAGCTGTGGCGTGATCCGGTGCCCGGCGGCACCAGCCCGATCCGCCCGATGATCACCGAGCCCTACATGTACGAGGGCAAGCTGATGGTGGAGCACATTTTCCCTATCACCCGCGACGGCAATTTCCTGGGTGTCGCCACGGCCGACCGGTCACTGGACTGGATCGAGGGAGACCTGAAGAAGCAACGGCGGTACGAAGGCGGCGAGTTCATCGTGATCAGTGAACGGGGCCGTATCATCGCCGATACGTCAAATTCGACGTTGCGCACGCAGAAGATCGAAGACACGCCCCGCGCCCGAATCCTGGAAGCGGTTTATGCGGGCAAGGACCGGTATCTCAGCGTCGACCAGGACCCCGTGACCGGAGAGAGCGCCTATTTCGCCGCGGCCAGGATTCCAAGCAATGGCTGGCGCCTCGTCATGGTCGTGCCGCAGTCCGAGGTGCTTGCACCCGCCTGGCACGGCGTCCGCATCTCAATGCTGATCGCCGGTCTGGGCGCCGTTGCGCTGATCTTGCTGGTGGCCAGCCTGATCAACAATGTGGCGAGGCGGATGGGTGTCGCGGCCGCCGCCGCCGAGCGCGTGGCCCAGGGCGACCTGACGGTTGCCGTGCAAGCCGGAGGAAACGATGAATCCGGGCGGCTGCTGACGGCGGTGGGCACCATGGTGTCATCGCTCACCAGTCTGGTGCAGCGGATCAAGCTGGCCAGCGTGCAACTGGTATCGACGGCAACCGGCGTCGCGGCCATCTCGCGGGAGCAGGAAGGCAATGTGACCGATCTGGGCGCATCCTCGAGCCAGATCGCTGCGGCCGTACGCGAGATCGGCGCCACGTCGGTCGAGCTGTCGAAGACCATGGGCGAGATAACCGATGCCACGGAAGCAACGGCAAGTCTTGCCGGCCAGGGCCAATCGTCGCTGGCGAGCATGGAGCAAGCCATGGGCGGCCTGGGTCAGGCAACCTCGACGATCTCGGAAAAGCTGTCGGTGATCAGCGACCGCGCCACCAATATCGGCAGCGTGGTCACCACCATCACCAAGGTGGCGGACCAGACCAACCTGCTGTCGCTGAACGCCGCCATCGAGGCCGAGAAGGCCGGCGAGGCAGGCCGTGGCTTTGCCGTCGTCGCCCGCGAGATCAGGCGGCTCGCCGACCAGACCGCCGTCGCGACCCTGGATATCGACAATCTGGTGCGCGAGATGCAGTCCGCGGTCTCGAGCGGCGTCATGGAAATGGACCGCTTCACCGAGGAGGTGCGCCGAAGCGTGGCGGATGCGGGCGCGGTAGGCGAGCAGTTCGCCGCCATCCTGGAGCAGATCCAGACATTGTCGCCCCGGCTTGCGGCCCTGCATGACGGCATGCAGAGCCAGAATGTGGGCGAGCAGCAGATCAACGAGGCCATGCTGCAGCTCGTCGACATCGCGCGCCGGTCGGCGGATTCACTGCAGGATTTCCACCAGTCGGCCGATCAACTCAACGCTGCCGTCGCGTCGCTGGAATCCGAGCTGGGGCGGTTCAAGACAGAGTAGGCACATGCTGGCGCTGCTATTCCGATTGGGAACCGAGCAATTCGCGCTGGATCTGGCGGGGCTGACCGCCATCCTGCCGAATTCACGGATCAACCCGATCCCCTATGCGCCACCGGAGATCTGCGGCGAGTTCAACTGGCGCGGCCGCATGGTGCCGGTGATCGACCTGCGCCAGATGTTCTTCGGCGAGTTTTGCGAATGGCACCTGACAACACGGCTGATCGTGTTCCGCTGGCAGGGCAAGACCCATCGCGGCAACGTGGCGCTGCGCGCCGAAGGCATCACCGACACCATCGAATATCGTCCATCCGACCTGCAAAAGCCCTCGGTCGCCCATCCCGAACGGCCCGGCGTGCTGGGCACGTTGATTGCCAACGGCAAGGTGGTCCGGTTGATCGAACCGCAGGCGCTGGTGTGGGATTCATTCCACGACGTGCTGTTCCGCGAGACCACCTCATGACTGCCTCCCGCGATGCCGAGGTGCTGGGAACCGTACGCACGCTGCTGCACGACACGGCAGGCCTGGATGCGCAGGTGATGACCGAAAGCTGGCTCGGGTCGATCATCGACCACCGGCTGCGCCAGCGCGGCATGGACTGCGCGCCGTGGCTGGCAAGCCTGGGCACGGACAGGGCCGAGCAGGCCGCGCTGGTCGAGCGGGCGCTGGTCCACGAAACCTGGTTCTTCCGCGACGTGACGCCGTTCGATTATCTGATGGATATGGCCCGCAAACACTGGCTTCGGCGCAGCGCCGCCAATCCGGTGCGGATCCTGAGCGCCCCCTGTGCCAGCGGCGAGGAAGCCTGGTCCATCGCCGCCGCGCTGCTGGCGGCGGGCATGGCGCCCGGAACCATCGCCGTGGAGGCCATTGATCTGAGCGGCGCCATGGTGCAGACGGCGCGCACGGGCGTCTATGGCCCGCGCAGCCAGCGCAATCACCACGCCGGTATGCTGCAGCCCTACACAGAGAGCCTGCCCGGCGGCGGCGTGCGCATGGGCCGGCTGATCCGCGGCTGCGTGAAATTTTCGCCGATGAACCTGCTGCATCTGCCGCAAGGCAGGACATACGATGCCGTCTTCTGCCGCAACGCCCTGATGTACATGCACGAGGCGGCGCGGCGGCGCATTGTCGCATCGATCAGCGCCTCGCTGGCGCCCGGCGCACCCCTGTTTGTCGGCCATGCCGAGGCGGCCATGCTCATGGGCATGGGATTTCGGGCGACCGGACCTAGCCGCGCGTTCTGCGTGACGGCGCCAAACGGCGCGGCGGCCCCGGTCCCCTGCGTGCCGCCGCGCGCTGCCGCAAAGCCCGCCGCCGCACCGGCAAGGAGGCCGGCGCCAAGGCCGGATGAACCGAGACCGGAACCCGATCTCGCGTCCCTGCTCGATGAGGCAAAAAAACTGGCCGACAGCGGCGCGCTTGCCGAGGCCATGATCCCATTGCAGCGCCTGCTCGGGACCAATCCCATGTGCGCGCAGGGTCATGCCCTTGCCGGCCTGATCCTTGCCGCCCGCGGCGACAAGACCGGCGCGGTCCGGCACTTGCGCAAGGCGCTGTTTCTCGACGCCACGGACGAGGCCAGCCGGGTCAGCCTCGACCACCTGCTGGGCGGCCGATCATGAGCGTGCCCTGCTGGCGGGATATCGGGATCGAGGGCGACCGCTCCTGCCCGGAGCTGAAACTGCACATCCATTGCCGCAATTGCCTGACCTTCGTCGACGCCGCCCGCGAGTTTCTCAACCGGGCGCCGGAAGAGGACTACATCGACGAAGTCACCGGCCTGAACACCAACATGTCAAGCGGTGCGCTCCGTGACGATGGCGTGCCGATCATGACGTTCCGGCTGGGGTCCGAATGGCATGGACTGCCGGTGCGGGTAATCGAGCAGATCCATCCGGTCGCCCCGATCCGGCGGGTGCCGCACCGGAGCAATCCCGGATTCCTGGGCCTGACCTCCATCGAGGGACAAATCGAGGTCTGCATGTCGATGCATGCGGTGCTGGGGGTCGAGGGCGACGCTGCGCCCGCCACGGGCATCCGGCGCTGGCTGATGCTGAAGCTGGGCGGTGAACGCTGGGTGGCGCCGGTGGATGAGATCATGGGGGTGGTGCGGGTCGACCGGAAAAGCATCCAGCCGCTTCCCGCCACGCTGGAGCGCTCGCCCGATCCGGCCAGCTCGGGCGGCTTCGCCTTGGACGACCTGCGCGTCTCGCTGCTGGCGCCCGATCCGCTGCTGCGCCGGTTCAAGGCCAGCCTGGCATGAGCATCGAGGTCGACACAGAATTGCTCGACATGTTCCGCGCCGAAGTGGAGGAGCAGATCGCCGTCCTGCAGGACGCCATCGTCGCCCTGGACGCGGGCGGCGATGCGGCGCAGCACCTGGGCACCTGCATGCGTGCGGCCCATTCGCTGAAGGGCGCGGCCCGGATCGTCGGAATCGATCCAGGGGTTCAAATCGCCCATGCCATGGAAGATGCATTCGAGGGCGCCCGCAAGGGCCATCTGGTGCTGAACGCGGATCATATCGACCGGCTGCTGGCGGCGGGCGACTACCTTGCCCATCTGGGCAAGATCGACATTGCTGCCCTGCCCGCCTGGCTGGATGCCGAAGGCGATGCCATTGCCGCACTGGTCGGCGAACTTGAGGCCATCGGCGGCACCGGCGATGCCGCGCCCGAGCCAGTCCCACAGCCGCGGCCGCAACCGCCGCCGCAGCCGGTAGAGGAGCCGGCATCCGCTCCCGCTATACAGGTCGATGTGGAATTGCTCGAGATGTTCCGGGCCGAGGTAGAGGAGCAGATCGCCGTCCTGCAGGATTCGGTTGTGGCGCTCGACGCCGGCGGCGACACGGCCCAGCACCTCACGTCCTGCATGCGGGCGGCCCACTCACTGAAAGGCGCCGCGCGCATCGTCGGCATCGATCATGGCGTCCGGCTCGCCCATGCCATGGAAGACGCCTTCGAAGGCGCGCGCCAGAATCGCCTGGTACTGGATGGCGACCATATCGACCGGTTGCTGGCGGCCGGTGATTATATCGCGCATCTGGGCAAGATCGACCTGGCAGCCCTACCCGCCTGGCTGATCACCGAAGGAGACGCCATCGCTGCCTTGATCGGCGAGTTGGAGATGCTCGGCAAGGGCGGGCAACCGGCGCCTGCTTCCGCGCAGCCGGAAACGCCGCAACCGACGGCAACGGCCGAGCCGGCGCCAATCCAGCCGGCGGTACCGCTCCAGACCGATACCAGGCCGGTGGCCGACGCCAGCAACGCCGAAGCACGGGCCATGCAGTCGGTGAAGGTGAGCACCGAGACGCTCGCCAAGTTCATGGGTGTGTCGGCACAGGTGCTGATCGACGCCAAGCGGCTCCAGAGCACCGTGGACTCACTGCAACAGGTGCGCCGCCGCCTTGCTGGGCTGGAGCGGGCGCTGGGCAGCGATTCCGGCACGGGAATCAACCGGACTTCGGCCAGCGATCTGGTGCGCCAGGAACTGGCGGCACTGCGCGACGACTTTGCCGAGCGCATCGATGAATTCGAGACCCAGACTGGCCGGTCGCTGGTCAATGCCGACCTGCTTTATGGCGAAGTGCTCCGCAGCCGCATGCGGCCCTTTTCCGACGTGGTGGGCGGCTTCCCCAGGCTGGTGCGGGACGTGGCGCGGCAACTCGACAAGAAGGCGACTCTGGAGATCGTCGGCCGCAATACCGAGATGGACCGCGATATCGCGGGCGCACTGGATGCGCCGCTGGGCCATTTGCTGCGCAACGCCGTCGACCACGGCCTCGAGATGCCCGACATCCGCCGCGCTGCAGGCAAGTCGGAAGAAGGCACCATCTTCCTGGAAGCCAGGCACCGCGGCGGCGCGCTGGTCGTGACCGTCAGGGATGACGGCAGGGGAATCGATGTCGAACGGCTGCGGGTCAAGATCGTCGAGAAAGGGCTGGTGGATGCCGAAACCTCACGCACGCTGAGCGACGCGGAAACGCTGGAATTCCTCTTCCTGCCCGGCTTCAGTACCGCGGCGCAGGTTACCGATGTCTCGGGACGCGGGGTCGGACTGGACGTGGTCCAGTCCACCGTCCAGCGAGCGGGCGGCATGGTCCACGTCACCTCGGTACTGGGTCAGGGCACCACGTTCGAGTTGCAGATGCCGGTGGCGCGCTCGGTGGTGCGCGCCCTGCTGGTCACGATCGGCGGCGCTCCCTGGGCGCTGCCGCTGGCCCGGATCGACGAGATCCGGGAGGTGGATGCCGCCGGCGTGCGCATGATCGAAGGCCGGCGGGTGATCGACGTGGAAGGCGCCGATGTGGGCGTGGTGTCGCTGGCGGAGGTGCTGGAGCTGGACGCCGCCGATACGCGCCTCGACACGATGACGCTGGTGATGATCCGCGAACAGGGACAGCGCTTCGGGCTGGAGGTAGAGGGCGTGGTCGGCGAACAGGAACTGGTCGTGCGCCCGCTCGACCCGCGACTGGGCAAGGTGCCGGACGTGCTGGCCTCATCGTTGCTCGACAACGGCACGGCGGTGCTGATCCTCGACCTCGAGGACCTGGTGCGCTCGGTGGACAGCCTGCTGGCCCAGGGCAGGCTGCGCGGCAGCCGCCGCAGCCTGGCCGACGCGACGCGGCGCGCGCGGCACATCCTGGTGGTGGATGATTCCCTCACCGTGCGCGAGACCGAACGCAAGCTGCTGGAGCGGGCCGGCTATCTGGTCGATGTGGCGGTGGACGGTGTTGCCGGCTGGAACACGCTCCGGCTGGGCAATTACGACCTGCTGCTGACCGACGTGGACATGCCCCGCATGACCGGGATCGACCTGACACGGGCCGTGCGCGACGACGCGAGACTGCGTGACCTGCCCGTCATGATCGTATCCTACAAGGAGCGCGAGGAGGATCGCCGCGCTGGTTTCGAGGCCGGCGCCGACCGTTACATCACCAAGGCGAGCTTCCGCGACGACAGCCTGCTCAAGGCCGTCGAGGAATTGATCGGCGGGCCGTGGGCCGAATGAGGATCGGGATCGTCAACGATGTCATGATGGCGACCGCCGCGCTGCGCCGGGTGGTCACGGCGACGCCCGGCTGTACTGCCGCGTGGACCGCGGCCAATGGCGCCGACGCGGTACAGAAGGCGGCCGCGGATCCGGTCGACCTGATCCTGATGGACCTGATCATGCCGGTCATGGACGGTGTCGAGGCAACCCGACGGATCATGAAGGAATCGCCCTGCGCCATTCTGGTCGTCACCTCCACGGTGACCGGCCACCTGGACATGGTCTATGACGCCATGTCGCATGGCGCGCTCGATGCCATCCAGACGCCGGTCCTGGGCCTGTCCGGCGCCATCGACGGCGCGCGGCCGCTGCAGGACAAGATCGCCATCGTCGGCAAGCTGCTGCGCAAGCCCGCCCCCAGCGCCGTCTCACAAGGCGTGGCGCAGGCCGCGTTGCCCGGAGAGCCGCCGCTGATCGCAATCGGCGCCTCGACCGGCGGGCCGCACGCGGTGTCGGAGATATTGCAGGCCTTCCCGGCCGTCTTCGCCGCCTCGGTGGTCATCGTCCAGCATGTGGACGAACATTTCGCGGCGGGACTTGCCGAGTGGCTGACAAGGCGCTGCAATCGGGCGGTTCGACCCGCCGTGGAGGGCGACCGGCTGAGCGCCGGGCAGATCGTCATCGCCGCCGGGCCGGAACATCTGGTGATCGGCCCAGGCGGCCGGCTGAGCTACACGCCCGAGCCGCGCGATTCTTCGTACAAGCCATCGGTCGATGCGTTCTTCCGCAGCGCGGCGCGGCGGCGCGGTTTGCGCGGCTGCGGCGTGCTGCTGACCGGCATGGGCCGCGACGGCGCCGAGGGCCTGCTGGCCATGCGCAAGGCTGGCTTCCACACCATCGCCCAGGATCGCCAGACGTCGGTGGTATGGGGCATGCCCAAGGCCGCCGCCGAGAACGGCGCGGCCGCCGACGTCCTTGCCCTTCCCGCCATCGGTCCGCGTGCCGTGGCCGTCATAAAGGAACTGAGCCCATGAGCGACCCGATCCGGGTGCTTCTCGTCGACGACCAGCGACTGGTCAACGCGGCCGTCGCCTCCATGCTGCGACCCGAAGGCGACATGGAGCTGAAATGGTGCGGCGAAGGCGCCAGGGCGCTTGAGACGGCGCGGGAATTCAAGCCGCATGTAATCCTGCAGGACCTGGTGATGCCGGATGCGGACGGGCTGGACATCGTCACCGCCCTGCGCGCCGACCCCGAGTTGCTGGACATTCCGCTGGTGGTGCTGTCGGCCAATGACGACGCAGCGATGAAGGCCGAGGCGTTCACCCGAGGCGCCAACGATTACCTGGTGAAGCTGCCGGCCGCCGTCGAACTGGTCGCGCGCATCCGCTATCACGCCCGCGGCTATCTGGCGCTGCTGGAGCGGAACGCGGCCTATTCGCGCCTGCACGCGGAACTGCAGGAGGCGGCGGCCTATGTGCGCTCGATCCTGCCGCCGCCGATCACCACGCCGATGGCGACCGGCTGGACCTTCGTGCCGTCGAGCTCGCTGGGCGGCGACGCGTTCTCGTATCACTGGCTGGACAACGACCATTTCGCGCTCTATGTGCTCGACGTCTGCGGCCACGGCGTCGGCTCGGCGCTGCTGAGCGTATCGGCGCTGAACGCGCTGAGTGCCCAGGCGCTGCCCGGCATCGACTTCCTGGCGCCCGATCGGGTGCTGGAGGCGCTGAACGATGCCTTTCCCATGGAGCGCCAAAACAACCTGTATTTCACCATCTGGTACGGCGTGTACGAGGTCTCGACCCGGACCCTGAGCTATGCCGCCGCCGGTCACCCGCCCCCCATCCTGCTGGCCCCGGGCGAGCCGCCCAAGCAGCTGCAGGGCGTCGGTCTGCCGATCGGCACGTTCGAGGGCCTGGACTACGACAATTTCTCGACCACGGTGCCGCCGGGCTCGAAGCTCTACCTCTACAGCGACGGCGTGTTCGAAGTGGAGAAGAAGGACAATGCCGGCATGCTTCCCTTCGAGGAGTTCATCGCCATCCTCACCAGCCTGACCCACGACAGTTGCCAACAGAGGGTCGATTGCATCATCGAAACGGTGCAGGAGATACAGGGCAAGCTGGCGTTCGACGACGATTGTTCGCTGGTGGAGTTCGTGTTCGAGGGTTGAAACCCATAGTCGTCATGCCGCCCTTCGCCGGGATGACGGCTGTGGGTTGGAGCAGTGCCGCGACGCGCTTTACAACTTGAGCTTGTAGCCCTCATGCGTGGCCTCGAATCCGAGCCGCTCGTAGAACCTGTGGGCATCGCGCCGGGACTTGTCGGTCGTGAGCTGAACGATCCGGCAGCCCTTTTCCCGGCAGCGGCCGATTGCCCATTCGATCATCGTCCCGCCCAGACCGGCATCGCGGTGGTCCTGGCGGATGCGGACCGACTCGATCTGGCCGCGCCAGGCGCCCGTCAGGGCCAAGCCGGGAATGAAGGACAGGTGCAGTGTGCCGACAACCGACTGGTCGAGCAAGGCGACGGCAAGGAACTGGTTCTGGTCGGCGCTGATCGCGTTGAAAGCCGCGATATAGGCGGGATTCAGAGGCTCGGACGCATCCTCCCGCGTGCTGCCGATCGGATCGTTGGCGAGCATCGCCACGATGTCGGCAAGATGATGCCTTTTTGCCTTTTCGACCCTGATCATGCGGCGTGATCCTGCCTGGGGTTAGGTTTCGAGATCGACAATCCGGTCGGTCATCAGCGCGGCGCCGTCGTCATCCTGCCCGATCAGCGCCAGGCCCTTGGCGATGGAGACCAGCTGGTCGCTGCTCTGGATCGCGGCGCCGCCAAAGCGATGCTCGAACAGTGCACGGACGGCCGGCACGAACGAGGTGCCACCGGTGAGAAACACGATGTCGACGGCCGCCGCGTCCAGGTTGGCCTGCTGCAGCGTCTGGTCGATCAGGGCGTCGAGCTTCGTCATGTCCCGGTCGATCCAGGACTCGAACGCGCGCCGCGTGACACTGGATTCGACACGGGTGCCATCGAAGCGCAGCTGAAACATGGCTTCCTCCTGCGAGGACAGGTCGCGCTTGGTCTTCGCGATGGCGTCATGGAGATCGACGGCGGCTTCCGAATCGATGAACCGGATGAGTTTGTCGATCCGGTCCGGCGCATGGCTGTAGCGCTTCAGGTCGACGATCTCCCGGTATGTCT
Source organism: Emcibacter sp. SYSU 3D8 (assembly GCF_039655875.1). Taxonomy (NCBI): domain Bacteria; kingdom Pseudomonadati; phylum Pseudomonadota; class Alphaproteobacteria; order Emcibacterales; family Emcibacteraceae; genus Emcibacter; species Emcibacter sp. SYSU 3D8. The sequence goes on from NZ_JBBYXK010000005.1 coordinate 224,993, forward strand.
TGTTGGCGCGCAGACTGTAGATCTCGTTCCAGCGCGCGAGCCTTGTGTAATAGCTGATGGGAAACGGCAGGGTTTTTCCCAGGCTGTCATAGTCCGACCCCTTGCCCAGCGCGGGCGAGACGATCCTGTCGATGATCCGGTAGTCGAACCGGTCGCCCGCGATATCGAGGCCGCAGGATGCCAGCGGCTCCATGGCCATCCCGTTGCCGCGGGGCGCCAGCCGGATGATCGAGAAATCGCTGGTGCCGCCGCCCAGATCGGCGACGAAGACGTTGGCTGTCTCGGTGAGGTCGCGGACGAAATAATAGGCGGCCGCCAGCGGCTCGAAGACGGTGCGCATCTCGGAAAAGCCCAGCGCCTTGAGGGCGGCGCCATACCGCTTGATCGCCAGATCGTCGCTGGCATTCAGCCCGGCGAAGCGGATCGGCCGCCCGATGACGATGCGTTTTGTGTCCCATGAACCAGCCGCATCGCCATGGGCGCGCATGGACGACAGGAAGGCGCGCATCAGGTCTTCGAAGCCATATTGTGCGCCGTAGACCTGGGTATTTGAAAAATGCGGATTGCCGGCGAAGGTCTTGATCGACTTCAGGAAGCGGCAGTCCGGTTCGTTCTGGGTGAAGGCATCGATGGCCCATTGGCCGCCCTCGACGAGAGTTTGCGCCCTGCCCCGTCCGCTCTCTTCCTGCCAGAAGGTCAGCAGGGACGGGAAAATCCGTTCCTCGCCCTCGGGCCGGTCGAACGACACGGTGTGGATGCCGCCATCCTCGCGCAGCACGCAGGCGACGGAATTGGTGGTGCCGAAATCGAGGCCGATCGATTGCATTGCCGGTGACGCGCTTCTGAGTGGGCGCCTTCAATAGCAGCGCCGGCGGCAAAGGTCACGGCAGTCGCAGCACCTGCTTGGCGATGACGTTCTTCTGCACTTCGGTGGCGCCGCCATAGATGGTCTGGGCGCGGGTGAACAGGTAATTGGCGACGGATGGCGAGATCCAGTCCGGGATGCCGGAATTGGAATTCCAGTCCGGACGGCTGCGGTCGGTGACGAACTGGGCGCTGTAGAGGCCGCCGAGTTCCAGGAAAAGCTCGGTCACCTGCTGTGCCCGCTCGGTGGCCATGATCTTCAGGATCGAGGATTCATTGCCCGGCGCCTCGCCCGACGATAGCGCCGCGATGGCCCGCAGCACGGTCATCTCCAGCGCGGCGAGCGCCACGTCGGCCTCGGCCAGCTTCCGGGTGAACTCCGGGTCGTCGGCCAGCGTTCCGCCATCTGCCGTGACGGTGCGGGTGAGTTGCTTGAGGCGCGCCATGTCCATCTTCTTGCGGGCCACATGAGCATAGGAGGTGCGCTCGTGGGTCAGCAGGTACTTGGCATAGTCCCAGCCCTTGTTCTCCTCGCCGATACGGTTTTCCACCGGCACGCGGACATCCTCGAAGAACACCTGGTTGAGGTAATGGCCGCCGTCGATGCCGATGATCGGCCGCACGGTGATGCCCGGCGTATTCATGTCCATGCACAGGAAAGTGATGCCCTGCTGCGGCTTTCCCTCGGTCGAGGTGCGCACCAGGCAGAAGATCCAGTCGGCGTAGTGGGCCTGCGAGGTCCAGATCTTGACACCGTTCACCACATAATCGTCGCCGTCGCGCACCGCGCTGGTCTGTAGCGAGGCCAGATCCGAGCCGGCGCCCGGTTCGGAATAGCCCTGCGCCCAGAACACGTCGCTGGAGAGAATCCCCGGCAGGAAGCGCTGCTTCTGCTCCGGGCTGCCAAAAGAGTAGATCACCGGCGCCACGTAGAGCAGGCCCATGGGCACGACCGACGGCGCGCCGGCCCGCTCGCGCTCTTCGTCGAAGATGTATTTCTGGGTGACGGTCCAGCCGGTGCCGCCATATTCCTGCGGCCAGTTGGCGGCGCTCCAGCCTTCGGCGTAATAGGCCTTTTCGGAGCGGACCAGATCGTCCTTGCCCAGCGACTGGCCCCGGCGGACCTTGTCCAAGATATCCTTCGGATAGCGTTGCTCGAAGAAGTCGCGCGCTTCCAGCCGGAACGCCTCGTCCGTGTCCGCGAATGCCAGGTCCATGCTTATCCTCCCCACGATGTTACCGCGCGGGACCATAATAGAACGCTCTGGCGCAAGCACGCGTGAATTTTCCACCCGGTTCAGCCAATGCTGAACACACCAGGATTTTTGCCGCGGCTTGCGGGCGCCAAGGCGATTCCGCCTTGGCTGAAAGCGCACTAGAGTGTGGCCAATTCGAATCCCGGGAGCCCATCATGACCCTTATCATCGCCCATCACCTGCCTGACGGGATCGTCCGGCAGCTGGAACCCAAGCTGCCCGAGGGCGTCGCTCTCGCCGGTACGCCGCAAAAACCCGATCACTGGCAGGTGCCGGGCGAGGCGACGGCCATGATCCTGCTGCCGCCCCATGGCGGCGTCTACTATCCGCCGGAAAAGCCTGCGGGCTGGCCGTTCGGCCTGCGCTGGGTGCAGGCCGTGTCGACCGGCGTGGACGACTATCCCAAATGGGTGTGGGAGGTGGAGAGCGCCACCTGCGGCCGCGGCACCCAGTCCAACGCCATCGCCGAGTTCGCCGTCGCCAGCATCCTGGCGCTGGAGAAGCGCTTCCCCGAGGTGTGGATCGACCAGGGTGACGATTGGCATCAGATGCAGAACAATCCGCTCGGCACGATCGAGGGCAAGACGGTGGGCATCATCGGCTTCGGCACGATCGGCCAGGCGATTGCCCGGCGCGCCGCACCGTTCGGCGCCAATGTACTGGCAACCAGCCGCAGCGGCACGCTGCCAGCAGGTTCAGCCGCGCAGTTTGCGACGCTCGATGACGTCCTGGCCCAGTCGGACCATCTGGTGCTGGCCGCGCCGCTGACGCCCGAGACGCGCGGGATGATGCACCGCGCGGCCTTCGCCAGAATGAAGAAAGACGCGCATTTCGTGAACATCGCCCGTGGCCAGATGGTCGACCAGGACGCGCTGCTGGAGGCCCTGAACAATGGCCATTTGCGCATGGCGACACTGGACGTGACCGATCCCGAGCCGCTGCCCAACGGCCATCCGTTCTACAGCCACCCCAAGGTACGGCTGACGCCGCACATGTCGTGGGGCAAGGGCGGTAACCCGTTCGATGCGATCGGCGGGCTGATCGTGGAGAACATCCGGCGATTCCAGAATGGGCAGGTGCTGCTCAACCCGATCGACCGGAACGCCGGATACTAAAAAAGGGCCCGCGCGGTTGCAGCGCAATCGCGCGGGCCGTTGGTGTCAGGCCGCCAGAAGTTCGTCGGCGGGGCCGAAGAATTCATAGTGGATGCGGTCGGCCGGAACACCTGCCTGCGACAGTGCCGATACGAAGGTCCGCAGGAAGGGTTTGGGGCCGCACAGATAATAATCGGCCTCCCCGATCTGCGTGTTCTCCTTCAGCCAATCGGAGGTGATCAGCCCGGCATGGTCGTAGTCCTCGCCCTGCCGGTCGTCGGCGGCAGGCTCCAGGTAAAAGACGCTCGACCGCCGGTGCCCCCCCACGGCGAGCGAGCGGACCTCCTGCTTCATGGCATGGGTCGAGCCATCCAGCGTGCCGTGGACATAATGAACGTCCAGCGACGGATGGGCGATGACCGCCGCCTCCAGCATGCTGACCATGGGCGTGAGGCCCACACCGCCGCTGAGCAGCACCACCGGCCGCTCCGGATTGGCCGGCAGGAAGAATTCACCGGCAGGCGGCGCCACCTTGAGGATAGTCCCCACCACCGCATGGTCGTGCAGCCAGCCCGATGCCAGCCCCTGCGGCTCGCGCTTGACCGAGATCCGGTAATCGCGCGTGCTGGGGGCGCTGGAAATCGAGTAGTTGCGCTTGACCGGCGCCTGCCCGGGGATGTCGAGCCAGAAGGTCAGGTACTGGCCGGGCAGGTGCGGCATGACCGGCTTGCCATCCACCGGCGCCAGCACGAAGGATGTGATGATCCCGCTTTCCGTGCGCCGGTCGGCGATGCGGAACTCACGCCATCCATGCCAGCCGCCGGGTGCGGTCTCGATATCGTGATAGATCTGCTTCTCGCGGCCGATCAGGATGTTTGCAAGGAACCAGTATGCCTCGCCCCAGGCGGCCAGAATTTCATCCGTGGCGGCCTCGCCCAGCACGTCCTTGATGGCGCCAAGAAGCGCTTCACCGACATAGGGGTAGTGCTCGGGCAGGATCTGCAACCCGACGTGCTTTTGTGCAATGCGCTCGACGGCCGGCGCGAGCGCAGCCAGCTGGTCGATGTTGCGCGCATAGGCCAGGATGGCCGTGGCCAAGGCCCTGGGCTGGGCGCCCTCGCCACCATGATGTGACTGGTTGAACATGTCGCGGATCGCCTCGTTCTGGAACATCCGCTCATACATGCGGCGGACGATATCGAGGCCGTGGGCTTCAATCGCAGGCGTGGTCGCTTTGACGATATCGATGGTATGGGGGCTCAGAGAGTCGGTCACGGTGTCATGCTCCGTATTAGGGGATCAGGGATCCTGGTCGATGAAATGCGGGTTGGTCAGAGAACCGGCGGGCTGGCGTGGAAATCCACCTGCAGGCGCATGGGACCGAGGGGCTCGACCCAATGCACCTGTTCGGGCTCGACGATGCCGGGCTCGTTCTGCGACAAGGTACGTTCGCCGCCCGCCGCGAGATGCAGGCGGGCTTTGCCGGACAGCACCCGGATAACGCCCCAGGTGCCGGCCTTGGTGCTGTGCTCGCGCCGGAGCGCCTGGGGCAGCGTGTCCTGGTCGAATATGGCTGTCGAACGATAGGGCTTGCTTGCGCCGCCGGGCCGGGCGCGGCTGCCGGGCTCGGCCACGATGGGTTGCCCGAGATGGAACTTGATGGCGCTTTTCAGGCTTTCCGCGATCCGTGATGCCATGCGCTGCAGTTCCAAGGCGTGTGCCGGCGGCAGCAATTCGGTCGTGGTCTGCGTCCACAATGCAAGCCAGCGGTCGAACATTTCCGGGGTGATCGTGCCGGCGTGCTTGATGTGCTCCGCCGCCGGATTGCCGCTGTAGGTGCCGCTCCGCAGCATCACCGACGACCAGAACCGCGTCAGCTTCTCCAGATGGTCCGGCCAGTTGCCAACCGCATTGTTGAACACCGGGCCGATCAGTTCGTCAGCGCGAACCCGGGCATAGAACCGGTCAACCAGTTCGCCCAATTGCCGTGTCGTGAGGGGACTTTGCGATGTCATGATGCAGACTCAAAAGATGTATTACAGATACATTATATGAAGCGATATAACATGCAACCAAAATATATGTATAATGGAGAAAGAAGGAAGATGGATGCGCCTGACCCTCTACACCGATTATGCACTGCGCGTGCTGATCCACCTCGCCCTGCACGAAGATCGGCTGTGTTCGATCAGCGAGGTTTCGCGCGCCTATGACGCCTCGCACAATCACCTGATGAAGGTGGTGAACAAGCTGGCGCACGACGGCTTCGTCGAGACGGTCCGTGGACGTTCGGGCGGCATGCGCCTCGCGCGGCCGGCCGAGCAGATCACCGTGGGCGACGTGGTCCGGCACACCGAGGATGGCTTCAGTCTCGCTGACTGCTCGGGCTGCGTGCTGTCGCCCGCCTGCGGTCTCAGCGGGGTGCTGGCGCAAGGCGTGGCCGCCATGCTGAAGGTCTTCGACGGCTACACGATTGCGGACCTGCTGGCCGACAAGACAACCATGCGGCGGCTCATCGCCCGGCAATCGCCATTGGGTATCGGCACCGTTTGACGGGCGGGCCGCCGCAAGAGAGCCAAACTTTTCGCGCGCCCCTTTCGCGTACCAATGCTAGCGTCGGCAGCGAGCGCGATAACGGGGAAAGACCATGACTTCACTGATTTGCGGCATTCATCACGTGGGCGTCAATGTGCCCGACCTGGAAGCCGGACGAAAATTCTATGAGGACGTCTTCGGCTTCGAGGTGATCGGCGTCGACAATTGGGACGAAGGCAACGCCGATGTGAATGCCTATGTGGGCATGGACGAGTCCTCGGCCGACAGCTACATGCTGCGCGGCGCCAACACCTACCTGGAAATCTGGAAGTACCGCACGCCTGCGTCGAACGGTTTCGCCAGCGACCGGCGGGCGAGCGATCACGGCTATACCCATCTGGCGTTCCAGGTCACCGACTTCGATACGGTGCTGGCGCGGTTCCTGGCGGCGGGCGGCTCGGTGATCAAGCCGCTAACCAACGCGCGGCCCGGCGGCGCCAAGATCCATTATTGCCGCGACCCGTTCGGTAACATCATCGAATTGCTGGAAATGCCCGACGCCTCGCGCACCCGGCTGGCCAACTTGCCGGGCATCGCCGCCGAGGGCGCGTTCGCACCGCCCGGCAGCAAGTATTACGTACTGGAGAACGGCCAGTTCGCCGGCCTGCGCGACAAGGCCGATTTGCCGAAGTAACGCCATGTATGACGGCCCTTCCACCATCGACGCCATCCTGTCGGCGCGGGCAGGTCAAAGCCCCGACCGGCGGCTGATCCGCTTCCAGGATGAGAGCGCGCTGACCTATGGCGAACTCGACCGGGACGCGACCCGGCTGGCCGATGCGCTGCTGGCGCTTGGCCTTCAGCCCGGCGAGAAGGTGGCGGTGATGCTGGCCAACGGACCGGATTACCTGCGCTGCTGGATGGCGCTGACACGGGCCGCGCTGATCGAGGTGCCGCTCAACACCGGCCTGAAAGGCGACCTGCTGGCGCACCAGCTCCGGCTGGCCGAATGCCGCGCCGTGGTGACCGCGCCCGAATGGCTCGAGCGGATCGAGGCGGTGGCCGGCGAACAGCTGCCGCTGCTGGCCCATGTGGTGCTGACCGGCGCTGGCGCGCCATCGATTCCGGGGCTCGCCGGGCACCGCCTGGACGATCTGCTCGCATCGGGCCGCGAGGTGCGACCGGCCAGAAGCCAGGGTCCGAACGATCCAACGGTGATCCTGTTCACCTCGGGCACGACGGGACCGTCAAAGGGCGCGGTGCTGAGTCACCATTCCCATTTCGAGATGGCGAAGATCTGCGTGCGGGCCATGGCGTACGGGCCGGACGACGTGCTGTTCAGCGCCTTCCCGCTGTTCCACGCCAATGCCCGCTATCTGACCGTGCTGGCTGCCATGCTGGCGGACGCCGAGGCGGTGCTGCATGCGCGGTTTTCTGCGTCGGGCTTCTGGGACATCTGCCGGCGCGAGGGCGTGACGGCATTCAATTATATGGGCGCATTGCTGATGATGCTGCACAAGCAGCCACAGCGCCCGGACGATACCGACAATCTGGTGCGCCGGGCCTATGGCGCGCCGGCACCCGCGACCATCTGCCGGGAGTTCGAGGCGCGCTTCGGCCTGCGGCTGATCGAGGTCTACGGCTCGACCGAACTGGGTACCGTGACCCTGAACGATGTGGAAGGCTTCCGGCTGGGATCGTGCGGCAAGCCCGTGCCGCTTTACGAGGTGCAGATCCAGGACGAAGACGGCCGCCCCTGCCCGCCCGGCGTAGCCGGTGAGATCGTCGCCAGACCGCGCGAGCCGGATGCCATGTTCCAGGAATATTACCGGATGCCCGAGGCAACGGTGAAGGCCTTCCGCAATCTGTGGTTTCACACCGGCGACCGGGGCCGCACCGACGAGGACGGCTATTTCTACTATGTCGACCGGATGAAGGATGCGATCCGCCGGCGCGGCGAGAATATCTCGTCGTGGGAAGTGGAGAAGGTCATCGACCGGATCGACGGCGTACAGGAATCGGCCGTGTTCGGCGTACCGTCGGAGCTGTCCGAGGAAGACGTGATGGCGGTGATCGTCCCCAAGTCCGGGGCATCGCTGCGGCCCGATACGATCCTCGACGGATTGCAGGAGCGCCTGCCCTGGTTCGCGGTGCCGCGCTACGTGCGGTTCGCCGCCGCCCTGCCCAAGAATACCTCTGAGCGCATCGAGAAGTACAAGCTGCGAGCGGACGGCGTGACCGCCGACACCTGGGACCGGGACAAGGCCGGATACACGGTCAGGCGGGGCTAAAGCGGCACCAGCGCATCGCGGAATTGCTGCGCGACCGGTCCCCATCCGTACAGCCTGCGTGCATGATTGCCGATGGCTGCGCTGGCCTCTGCGCGCTTCGTGGGCGAGGCAAGCAAATCGACGATCAGCCGGGCCATGGCAGGCGCGTCGTCGCCGATGCCGATCAGCGACCGGCCTGCCTCATCGAGCGCTTCGGCGCCGAGCGGGTTGCTGACCACGGGCATGCCGGCCGCCATGGCTTCGAGCAGCTTGTTCTTCACGCCCGAGCCCGTCGTCATCGGTGCGACATAGACATCGCAGCGCGACATGAAATCGTGCAGATCCTCGACATAGCCCAGAAACCGGACACCGGGCAGTTCGGACAGTCTGCGTGTGGATGGCGTCAGCGGGCCGCCGGCGATGTGGAATTCGGCGTCGGGGACCACCTGCCGCACCAGCGGCAGGACCTCGCGGCATACCAGTTCGATGGCGGTGAGGTTGGGGTGCCAATGGATGTTGCCGTGGAACCCAAGCACCCGTCCCCGGTCGCGGGACCGGTATGCCGGCGGCGCCTCCGTCCAGTCCGTGCCATTACCGATTGCCACGGCATCGGCGCCGCCACCCGCGAATGAGTCGCGGTCGGCCGCGCCGGTCAGGATGCACCGCGCGGCGACTGCGGCAAGCCGGGTTTCCGCGGCCAGCCACTGGCGATGACGGATGAAAGCAGCACCCTTTTTCACCGGGTGCCGCAGGGGAGACAAGGATGCGGCCAGGCGACGATAGGCAAGCGAACGACAGTCGACATAATGAGCATTGAAGGGGTGGGAGATGTCCCGCAGCCACGCCACGTGGTCCAGCCGCCCATGTATGAAAACGATCAGGTGAGACGGCTTCAGGCGCTCGACCGCCCGGCTGGTCGCCGCTGCCCACCCCGCCGGCCCCAAGCGCTCGACAGTAACGGATCGCCACGGCAGGGGGTCCGATATCAGACCGCGCACCGGCTCCACGGTCGGCCGGCCAAAGCACAACACGTCGGCCTGCCCGCCGCCAAGCAGATGCCATATCCGGAGATCGCCGCCATGCAGCCTATGTATCGGCGCCTTGTACGCCACCAGCAGCGGTCCACCGGAATCGATCATGCCCTTGGAGCCCCCTTAAGCTGGGGCGAGAATAGGAGGATATGCGACCTGCAGCAAACGCGGCCTCTGCGCCAGCCGCCTCGCCGTGGACAATTTAGTACATGTGCGTATTATCTGCTGCCTATCGGCGCCAACCTGGGGAGGAACACATGGCAAAGCTGCTTGATGGACGCGTGGTCATCGTTACCGGCGCCGGCGGCGCCATCGGCTCGAACATCGCCAGGCTTGCTGCCAGCCACGGCGCGAAAGTCGTCGTGAACGATCTGGGCGGCAGCGCCGCCGGAGAAGGCGCCGATGCGCGGGCGGCGCAGATTGTCGCCGATGAGATCAACGCCTCGGGCGGTACGGCGCTGGCCAATTTCGGCAGCGTGGCCAATTGGGACGACGCCAATGCGCTTGTCCAGCAGGCGCTCGACGCCTGGGGCCGGATCGACGTGGTGGTGAACAATGCTGGCATCCTGCGCGACACCATCTTCCACAAGATGGAGCTGAAGGACTGGCAATTGGTCGAGCAGGTCAATCTGACCGGCACATTCAACGTCTCACGCGCCGCCGCGCCCCATTTCAAGGAACAGGGCAGCGGGTGCTTCGTGCACATGACCTCGACCAGCGGCCTGATCGGCAACATCGCCCAGGTGAATTACGGTGCGGCCAAACTGGGGGTCGCCGGCCTCTCGAAGTGCATCGCCATCGACATGGAGCGTTTCGGGGTGCGCTCGAACTGCATCGCGCCGTTCGCCTATACGCGCATGGTGGCGACGATCCCGCAGACCGACGCCAACGAGGAGCGGCTGCGCATCGTCAAGCAGATGGGTCCGGAGAAAATCGCCCCCTTCGTGGTGTCGCTGATGACCGACGAGGCCAGCGACGTGACCGCGCAGATCTTCGGCGTGCGCAAGAACGAGATCGTGCTGTTCAGCCAGCCGCGGCCGATCCGCAGCGTCCACACCAACGAGGGCTGGACGGTGGAATCGTGCCTGAAGACCGCGCTGCCTGCACTGCGGCCCAGCCTCTACAAGCTGGAGCGTTCGCCGGACGTGTTCAACTGGGATCCGATTTAACATGTTCCATCCGCGCCATCACGCGGCGGCGCATCCGGACAAGCCCGCCATCGTCATGGCGTCAACCGGCGAGACGGTTTCCTATGCCGCGCTGGCAGACGGCGCGGCGCGGTGCGCACAGCTATTCCGGTGGCTGGGGCTGAAGCGCGGCGACGGCGTCGCCATGCTGATCGAGAACCATCCGCGCTTCTTCGAGGTGGCCTGGGGCGCGCAGAGCGCCGGCCTCTACTTCACGCCGATCAGCACGCTGCTGACCGCCGAGGAAGCCGCCTATGTGATCGGCGACAGCGGCGCGTCGGCACTGATGACGACGGCGCGGCAGGCGGAGAAGGCAGCCGCGCTGCTGGCGATGACACCCGGCATCCGTCACCGACTGATGCTGGACGGCACGGCGCCGGGATACGCATCCTACGAGACGGAGGTGGCGCAGTGCCCGGCCGATCCGGTCGAGACGACCCAGGGCGCGCCGATGCTCTATTCGTCGGGCACGACCGGGCGGCCGAAGGGCGTGCGGCCCAGGCTGCCCGAAGGCCCGGTCGATTCCGAGACGCCGCTGGCGGCGGCGCTGACGCGGCTCTACGGATTCTCGTCGCAGACCGTGTACCTGTCGACCGCGCCGCTCTATCACGCCGCGCCGCTGAAGTTCAACATGGCGGTCCAGGCGCTGGGCGGCACCTCGGTGATCCTGGAAAAATTCGACGCCGAGGCGGCGCTGGCAGCGATCGAGCGCTACCGGGTCACCCATGCGCAATGGGTGCCGACCATGTTCATCCGGCTGCTAAAGCTGCCGGACGAGACGCGGGCGAAATACGATGTGTCATCGATGCAGAAGGCGATCCATGCCGCCGCGCCCTGCCCGGTCGACATCAAGCGGCGGATGATCGACTGGTGGGGGCCGGTGATCCACGAATATTACAGCGGCACCGAAAGCAATGGCCTGTGCGCCATCGGGCCGGAGGAGTGGCTGGCCCATCCCGGCTCGGTCGGACGGCCGGCGCGCGGCGAGCTGCACATCATGGACGAGACCGGCGAGGTGGAGCTGCCGCCGGGCGAGGCCGGGCTGATCTTCTTCGGCGGCGGCAGCACGTTCGAATACCACAACGACCCGGACAAGACGGCGCGGTCGCGCAATTCCCGGGGCTGGACCACCATCGGCGACATCGGGTTCGTGGATGGGGACGGCTACCTGTACCTGAGCGACCGGCGCGACAACGTCATCGTGTCGGGCGGCGTGAACATCTATCCGCAGGAGGCCGAGAACCTGCTGGTCACCCATCCGAAGGTGGCGGACGCGGCGGTGTTCGGCGTGCCCAATGCCGAGTTCGGCGAGGAAGTGAAGGCTGTTGTGCAGCCATTGCCGGACGTGGCGCCGGACGCAGCGCTGGCGCAGGAGCTGCTGGCGTTCTGCCGGGTGAGCCTGGCGCACTACAAATGCCCGCGATCAATCGATTTCGATGCCGAGCTGCCGCGGCATCCGACGGGAAAGCTTTACAAACGGCTGATCCGCGACCGGTACTGGCCAAAGACGGACGGGCCGGTGTCGCTGGCGGAGAGGTTGTCGGGCGTTAGTGGGTAAGCATTCGATCCAGTCGTCATTCCGGCGAAGGCCGGAACCCAGACCTCCCTTACGAACAACGCGCGCAAAGCGCGCACTCGCCAAGCCTGGATACCGCCCTTCGGCGGTATGACGACTGAAGTTTAACCCGCCATGGTCAGGCCCCCGGAGACGCTGATCACCTGGCCGATGTCGCTGGCGCCGCCGGTGACGATGGCGCGCCTGCCGTCGAGGCCTCTCATCCGGCTCCCGCCATGTCAAGCACGCGGCGCGCCTGCTTCAGGTGCGGCATGTCGAGCATCTGGCCGTCGAGGCCGACGACACCCGAGCCGCCCACGCTGTCGAAGGCGGCGACGACGCGTCGCGCATGGGCAATCTCGTCGGCCGTGGGCGTGAATGCCTCGTTGATGACGGCGACCTGGTCCGGATGGATGGCGATCATGCCGGTGAAGCCTTCCCGCCGTCCGGCGGCGCAGGCGGCGGCGAGGCCGTCCAGGTCGCGGAAATTGGTGTAGAGCCGCTCGATGGGCGCGATCCCGGCCGAGGCGGCGGTGGCGAGGCACAGGGCCCGGTTGATCTCGTGGATCGGCAGGTAGTTGCCGGCCGGATCGCGGTTGGTGCTGGCGCCGACGGCGGCGGCGAGGTCCTCGGGACCTGGTGTCATGCCGCACAGGCGCGGGCCGGTGTTCACGAAGCTCGCATAGTTGAGCAGAATCTCCGCGGTCTCGGCCACCACCAGGATCTTCGTGTTGCCGCGCGCGATGCCCTCGCGGGCTTCCAGCGCGTCGAGATAGCTGCCGAGCAGCACCACATCCTGGCCGGTGCGCGCCTTGGGCAAGAAAATACCGTCCGGCGCGCCCTGCATGACCGCCGCGAGATCATCCAGCGCGAAGGGCGTGTCGAGCGGGTTGATGCGCACGAACAGCCCGGCCTTCGACGGGCGGGCCTTCAGGAAGTCGCGGATCATGTCGCGCGCCAGCGGCAGCCGCTCCTGCGACACCGCGTCCTCCAGGTCCAGCAGCAGCACATCGGCGGCCACAGAAGACGCCTTCTCCATCTTGCGGTCGCTGTCGCCCGGGACGAACAGCAGGGAGCGCATGGCCATGGTCAGCTCTTGTCCTTGCGAAACATCAGCGCCGAGCGTTCGCAACTACCGATCAGCTCGTCGCGCTGGTTGAATCCCCTGTGCTCGAAGATGACAATGCCGGCCTCGGGCCGCGACTTGCTGTCGCGCTTCTCCAGCACGGCGGTCTCGGCATGGAGCGTGTCGCCGACGAATACGGGATTGGGGAAGCGCACCTTGTCCCAGCCCAGATTGGCGATGGTGGTGCCAAGCGTTGTCTCTCCGACCGAGACGCCGACCATGAAGCCCAGGGTAAACACGCTGTTTACCAGCGGCTTTCCGTAGGGCGAATTCTTTGCATATTCGTGGTCGAGATGGATGGCGGCCGGGTTGTGGGTCAGCGCCGAGAACAGCAGATTGTCGGTCTCGGTGACGGTGCGCCTGATGTCGTGTTCGAAGCGCTGGCCGATCCGGAATTCCTCGAAATACAGTCCCGCCAATCCCGCCTCCCGCGCTTCCAATGAGTATGTGGCCAACCGGTAAACATGTATACTAATACCAGCCCAGATGGGAGCACCCTTGCCCAAGACCGCCCAGAAATACGATGAGTTGCCCGAGGCGGAACTGGAGGATCTGCGGCTGAGCTTCCTGATCCACGACGTGTCGCGCATGCGCCGTACGGCGTTCGACCTGTACATGAAGCCGCACGGCGTCACCCGGTCGCAATGGTGGGTGCTGTCCAACCTGTCGCGCCACGATGGCATGATGCAGACCGAGCTGGCCGCCATCCTCGACGTGGGCAAGGTGACCGTCGGTGGACTGGTCGAGCGGCTGGAGCAAGCGGGCTGGGTAGAGCGGCGGCCGGACACGGCGGACCGACGCGCCAAGCGCGTCCACCTGACGGCAAAGGCCCGCCAGTTGCTGGACGGTATCCGGCAGGCCGGCCACAAGATGAACGAGCTGGCGTTCGACGGCCTGTCGCGCCAGAACCGGCGCGATCTGTTCCAGTTGCTCAGCCGGATCAAGGATAACCTCAAGTCCCTTTAGCGGCCCGGGACGCGGCTCGTGCGGCGCGGCGAACTTTCGACGCGGCGCCGCGTGCATTTGTTTGACCGGCGCGCGGGGATGAATAATGTATTCAGCACGGATGACGTTTTTGAAATGCCCTGTGGGCGATGAACCGGAGAGAACCCAATATGTCGAAGGCTGAAGACCACGAAGTGGTGTCGATCTATCCGCACAGCGAGGAGCAGATCGACAAGATGATGACCCTGGCGCCGGAATGCGTGCTGAACTGGGCCACCAAGGACGGCTGGCCGGTGGGCGTGATGCATGCCTTCGTCTGGGACAAGGGCCATGTCTGGCTGACCTTCTCGTCGCACCGCCACCGGGCCGCAGCGATCCGGCGCGACCCGCGCGTCTCCATCGTGGTGAGCGGCACGTCGAGCCGCGATCCCGAGTGCCCGCGCGGCGCCATCACCATCAAGGGACGCGCCGTATTCCACGACGACGAAGCGACCAAGAAGGCATTCTACCGCAAGCTGGCGCACAAGGTGAGCCCGACCAACAAGGCCGGCGAAGATGACTTCTACGATCTGCTGGATTCGCCGCTGCGTACGGTGATCGAGGTCACGCCGGAGAAGTGGATCACCTTCGACGCGGAAAAGTCGCACAAGCACCGCCAGGGCACGCTGGACGAATCCGAACTGGGCAAGCCGCTGAGCGGCGACACCGAGCGGATGAACGCCGAACGCGCCAAGCGCGGTCTGCCGCCGCGGGAACTCTGACTGTCGCAACAGGCGGCTGGGCGATCCCAGCCGCCGCCCGCGTCCCCGGCGCCCCGCTATCGGCCTAGGACTGCTGCGCCGGAGGGGGTCTCTTGCGGCTGACGCCGACCGGCAGATCGACGAGCCGTTTCATTTCAGCGCTCTCGAACAGGCCCGGACGCTCCAGATATTCCCGCGCCATCGGCAGCGAATCGAAGCCCCAGAACAATTCATTGTCCACCACCAGGGTCGGGACCCCGAAGACGCCCCGCGCGATGGCTGCGCCGGTATTTTCGCGCAAGGTTGCACCGGCATCAGACGCAGCGATGAGCGCCGGTACGTCCGGGACTCCCAGTTTCCGGCCAATGTCCGCGAGCACACCGGGTGACGCCACGTCCAGCCCTACCGCGAAAATCGCGTCGAAGACCGTGGTGATGGCGGCTTCCGCGTTATCCAGGGCTGCGATCAGGCGCAGGCTTTCCAGCGACCGGAACGGGTGGGCGGGTGGAAAGCGAAAGGGAATGTTCTCGCGCGCCGCAAGCCACTGGCACTGCCGATAGGTGTGCAGCCGCTTGGCGCCGACCTCCGCCGGCCCCAACTGGCCCCAATGGGCAAGGATCGCACCAAAAACCACGGGAACCGGCCGTATCTGACGGCCGAAGGGCAACCGCTGAAGCGCCGCCCACATCAGATACGCGTAAGGCGACACCGTATCGAAGTAGAAGGTCGCGCTAGTCTCATCCTGGGGCATGGAGGCCGTTTCTCCGGTCAAGAGAGTCCGTGTCAGTCGGTTGGAATCCTCAGGCACCGCCCGGGGCATGCTGTTCGCCCACGGCGGCCGTGCCGGGACGCCCGCCCGGCTGGTCGAAGCTGTCGAGTTCCACTGTCCGCTGTCCAGCCGGAGGAACGATCTTACCCAGGTCACCTGTCAGGTAATAGTCCAGGAACGTCGCCAGCCGGCGGCGCTCCACGATGGTGCCCATGAGATTGTGCGTGTCGATTCCCCGGAACCCGATTCCAACGGCGCCAACCATCTGCTCGAACGCTTCGGCACCTTCCCGGTCATCCCTATAGTCAGCGCCAAAAAACGCGAGCAACCGGGTAGAAGGGTCGGGAATACTGTCGAACAGCTGTTGAAAGACCCCGAACCCGGCGTTGTCCTTGTCGAGTGAGTAGCCCTGCTTCTCCCACATTCGCGCGAGCCGGAACGTAAGCCCTGGCGGCTTTCCGGACATGGAAATGGCGCGGTCCGCGCCAAGCAGGCTTCCCAGGATGAACGACGCCCAGCCGCCGCCGCTCGTTCCCAGGCTGCAGACCGACCGGTATGCGTCCAGATTGACGTCCCGGCGGATACGCTCGGCGACGAGGCGCAAGTCGGACCCGTAGTCCGGCACGCCTTGCAGGTAGATACGCCTGGTGGGATCCCTCACCAGAAGCACGTCGAAACGCCGGCCATCCAGATGCTGCAGGACGACGGAGATCGGAACCTGCAATCGATCCACGAGGCCGCAGCAGGCCAGGATCAGGTCCCGCGGTTCATCCGGTGCCTGCCGGGTGGTGAAGAATGCGACGTGGCTCGACACCAGCGTCCTTCGGAACGGCTGCACAATATCGGCCTGCGCGAACATGAGTGCCCGGGTTCTTTCAGCCCATTCGAGCGATTCCTTCGGGAGCCTGTCCATGTGACGGAACAGCACGGCCATGTCCGACGGCACGGCATTGCATTCGGCCATGATCGCAAGACGGTAATAGTCGGCCTGCGTGCGGCAGGCCAGGATGTGGTCAAGCAACTGGTTCATCGGCCCCGGCCCGTCTCGACGAGACGGACGGCCATGGCGTTGATGGCTGCAGCCGCCTCCACATCGCCGCTGGTCACGGCGATGCCGAATTCCGTCTCGAGGAAGATGCAGAACTCCATTCGCGCGAGTGAATCGAACCCCAGTTCCTCGAACGTGCAGTCCTGACCGGGATCATTGATTCGATCGAGCATCGCTTGGGATTCCGGACCGGCGACCGGATTGGACATGATTGCAGCCACGACCCGCTCACGCATGGCAAGGAACTCAGACGAGGTCACCGGAACTCTCCTTTGGCGGCGCGCGCCGATAGTTCGCGCCGCACGACCTTACCCTGCGGATTGCGGGGTATCTCGTTTAGTCTGACCAGCTTCCTGGGCGCCCTGATACCCAATCGCTCCCGGCAATACGACAACAGCGCACGCAGGTCGCAGCCTTCGGCACTCACCACGGCCAGGATGGGTATTTCGCCATGCATGGACGAGTGCAGGGGAAACGCGGCGCAATCGATCACGCCGGGAAACCCTTCAGCCACCTTCTCGATCTCGGTCGGAAAGATATTGATCGAATTCAAGATCATCATGTCGTCGGCACGGCCACCGAAAACCAGGATTCCATCCCGGGTCAACGCGCCCCGGTCGCCGCCCTGGTACCACCCGTCGGGGAACATCTTCGCCGTCAGTTCCGCGTCATCCAGATAACCGCTGACCATACCGGGCGTGCGGATGCGGATCAGCCCCTCCACATCCGGCGGCAGCACACGGCCGCCGTCGTCGACGATTTCCAGCCGCACCCCCGGAAGCGGCCGGCCTACGCCGTCAGGATAACGTTCGTGCATCTCGGGACCCGCAACCGAGATATTGCCGCATTCGGTGGCGCCATACTCGACGTAGAGGGAGGGCACCTGCCGGTCGCGAAAGGCGGCGCGCGTGGGTCCGGGTATTCGCGACCCGCCCACATAGACCGCGATATCGTCAGGAAGACGCTTGTCGGCCGCATCGAGGTCGATCAGCGACTGCGCCTGACCGAGCGAGAGCCGCAGAAAATCCACTCCGAAGCGGCGACAGAGCTGCGGCACCTCTGAGTGCTCGGCCCGCTGAAGCAGGCTGGTGTACCCCGTGACGGCACTGCGGATTCGGTGTTTCTTGGGGTAAAGGAACTCCACCGGCGATGGAATATACTCAACGCCGGACGAAGCCGTCACGGCGCGATTGATGGCCTGCAAGGTCATTGCCCGGTGGGACACGGGAATGACCTTGAACCTGCCGGTCGTGCCCGACCCGGTCAGCATCATGGCGATATTCTCATCGCCCGGCATCGGCACCGGTTCATGTGCCGGAAAGCGCGGCGAAAACGCAGCGTCCAGATCGGGCACGATGACCGGCACGCCGTCGTCCGCCGCATCGCCGTCGCCCACAACAGTCACCACCCGGCATTTTGCGATCAACTCGCTCCGCTGGGAAGGCGCATCGTGGCTCGCCAGCGTAACCTGGGGACAACCCAGTCGCAGCAGCGCCAGGCTGGCCAGCAGGTGACTGCGCTCCTCGCGGATCGATATCCCGACGACGTCACCCTGGCGCAATCCCTGCAGGCCCAGCCATGAGGCCAGGCGCTCAACCTGTTCGCCCAGCTCTGCGAATGTAATGGCGCCTTGCGCATCCATGATCGCCGGTCTCGCCGCGCTGGTGGCACAAGTTGACCGGAAGGTGGCGATGAGGCTGCTGTCCATGACTGGAAACTATCATCGCGCTCAAGATGTTACACCTTCGAAACAGAGGTGACCTTTGTGTTCAGGTCGCCAGTTCGGGCCGATCGCGGAATTCTTCCAGCGCTTCGGGATTGGCGAGTGCTTCCTGGTTCTTCACCGGGCGCCCATGCACCAGTTCGCGCACCGCCAGCTCGACGATCTTGCCGCTCTTGGTGCGGGGGATGTCGCCGACCTGCAGGATGTGGGAAGGCACGTGACGCGGCGTGGTGTTGGAGCGGATCTGAGTCCTGATCCGCTTTTCCAGCGCCGCATCGAGTACCAGCCCGTCGCGCAGGCGGACAAACAGGACAATGCGGGTATCGTTGTCCCACTCCTGCCCGATCACCAGGGATTCGACGACGTCGTCGATCTGTTCCACCTGGCGGTAGATCTCGGCCGTGCCGATGCGGACGCCGCCGGCATTCAAGGTGGCGTCGGAGCGGCCATAGATGACGTAGCCGCCATGCTCCGTTCGGGCGATGAAATCGCCGTGGCACCAGATGCCGGGAAATTTCTCGAAATAGGCCGCCAGATAACGGGCATCATCCTGATCCTCCCAGAAGCCCAGCGGCATGGACGGCCAGGGCTTCAGGCAGGTGAGTTCGCCCTTTTGTCCATCGGGTACGGGCATGCCCGTCTCGTCGAGAATGGCCACGGCCATGCCCAGGCCCGGGGCCTGGATCTCGCCGCGCCAGACCGGCAGGATCGGGCTGCACAGCACGAAGCAGCTCAGCAGGTCGGTCCCGCCCGAAATCGAGGCGAGATGCACGTCGGCCTTTATCTTCTCGTAAACGTAATCGTAGCTCTCGGCCACCAGCGGCGACCCGGTCGAGCCGATCATGCGGACAGTGGCGAGACTATGGGTTTTGGCCGGCTCGATCCCCGCCTTGTGGCAGGCATCGATGAACTTGGCCGAAGTCCCGAACAGGGTCATGCCGGCCTCGTCGGCGAAATCCCACAGGACATTGCCGTCCGGATGAAAGGGCGAGCCGTCATAAAGCAGCAGCGTCGCCTCGCAGGCCAGCGCCGACACCAGCCAGTTCCACATCATCCAGCCACAGGTGGTGAACCAGAACGCCCGGTCGCCCGCCCGCAGATCGCCGTTGAGGCGATGCTCCTTGAGCTGCTGCAGCAGGGTGCCGCCCTGCCCATGGACAATGCATTTGGGTACGCCCGTCGTGCCCGACGAGAACATGATGTAGAGCGGGTGATTGAAGGGCAGCTGGGCGAACTCGATCTCGCCGGGCCTGTAAGACGCCAGGAACGTGTCGAGGCGCGCCGCCCGAGCGATCGGCGGCATGGCGGCGTCGATATAGGGCACGACGACGGCCATCTCGATGCTCGGCATGCGCGCAAGGATCTCGGGCAGCTTGTCGAGACATAAGACGGTTTTTCCGCCGTAATAGTAGCCGTCCGCGAGCAACAGCAGCCTGGGCTCGATCTGACCGAACCGGTCGACGACGCCCTGCACGCCGAAGTCGGGGGACGCCGACGAGAAGATCGCACCGATGCTGTTGGCGGCGAGCATCGCGATGACGGTTTCGGGCATGTTGGGCATATAGGCGGCGACACGGTCACCCTCGACGATGCCCATGGCCCGCATGGCCTGCGCCATGCGCGACACCTGATCATGCAGGTCGGCCCAGGAAACCTGCCGCTTGAGCTTGTCCTCGCCTCGAAAGATCAGTGCCGGCGAGGCATCTCGCCGGCGCAGCAGATTCTGGGCGAAACTGAGGCGTGCGTCGGGAAAGAAGGTCGCGCCGGGCATCGCCGCGCCATCGGCAATAACGCGCTTGCCCCTGGTCTCGGCGATGACACCGCAGAAATCCCAGACCAGCGTCCAGAACTGCTCGGGACACTCGACCGACCAGCGCCACAGTGCCTCATAATCCGGCAGGCTCAGGGACCAGCGTGTCTCGGCCTGTCGCATGAACGCGGCGATGTTGCTGCCCGCCACGCGTTCGGGGGACGGCTGCCAGAGCGGTGCGGTGTCGGCTACCTGCACGGTGTCTCCTATTCCATGAACCAGCCATGGCTGACGATCAGCGACTGGCCTGTCAGCGCGTTGGAGGGGAAGGCCGCGAAGAACAACGCGACCTCGGCCACATCCTCGGCCGTCGTGAACTGCTTGTCGACGGTGTTGCCGAGCATGATACGACCGACCACCTCGTCCTCGGAAATGCCCAGTTCCTTTGCCTGTTCGGGAATCTGCTTGTCGACGAGCGGGGTGCGAACGAAGCCGGGGCAGATCACATTGGCCCGGACACCATGCTCGGCGCCGTCCTTGGCAATGACCCGGGCAAGGCCGAGCAGCCCGTGCTTGGCAGTGACATAAGCAGCCTTCAGCGGAGAGGCTTCCTTGGAATGGACCGATCCCATGAAGATCACCGACCCGCCACCGCGCGCATACATATGCGGCAAACACGCCCTGGACGTGAGAAACGCCCCGTCCAGATGAATGGCGAGCATCTTCTTCCAGTCCGCAAACGGGAAGTCTTCGATCTTGTGAACGATCTGGATACCGGCGTTGGACACCAGCACATCGATGCCGCCCCATTGCGCCACGATCTGGGCGATGCCGTCGTTGACGACTGTCTCGCTGACTACGTCCATGACGAGGCCCATGGCCTCGCCCGGTCCCATGGCGGTGAGTTGCCGCGCGGTTACGTTGGCGGACGCCAGATCAAGGTCCGCGATGGCGACCCTGGCGCCCTCCTGCACATAACGCCTGGCGATCGCCTCTCCGATGCCGCGCGCGGCGCCGGTGACGACACAGACCTTGTCCTTCAGCTGCACGTGTGTCTCCTGCAATGCATGGATACGATGACCATCGTTCAGGTTCCGCTCCGCGTCAGGTCGAGCACCGTGACGCCCTGCTTCGGTTTGCTGCGTTCGTGCCAGGCCGGGTTGTTGAAGGTACGGCAGACGTCGTCAGCACCGGCCCGCCAGTTTTCCTCGACGGTAAAGCGCGAGAAATCGACATCCTTCGACCGGGTAAAGTAGTTTTTCCGGCGGTTGATCAGATGGACGATGGTGATCGCCGCGTCACAGCTCAGATCGCTGAGCAGTCTGGCGTCGGGATCGTCCCGCAGCGGCGGCGGCAGCTTGGCCAGCAACCGGTGGGCGGCGCGGCGAAACTCCTGCCGCGAGGTCGCGACATCCGTGTTGAGGCGGGTGCGGCTGGAGTAGCGGATGTCCTTCTCGCGCTCGGCCGCATCCAGCAGGGTTT
This sequence comes from Emcibacter sp. SYSU 3D8, assembly GCF_039655875.1. Taxonomy (NCBI): domain Bacteria; kingdom Pseudomonadati; phylum Pseudomonadota; class Alphaproteobacteria; order Emcibacterales; family Emcibacteraceae; genus Emcibacter; species Emcibacter sp. SYSU 3D8. Next base: position 246,368 of record NZ_JBBYXK010000005.1, read on the forward strand.
CGGGAATCGGACCCGTGGCGCTGAACAGATCGACCTGGAAGATCAGCATGTCTTCGCGCAGATCGTGTTCCAGCACATACTCCAGGGGTGTGTTCGAGACCAGACCACCATCCCAGTAGAGTTCACCTTCGATTTCGACCGGCGGAAAGCCGGGCGGCAGCGCGCCACTGGCCATGATGTGTTCCGGCCCGATCCGCTGACGGGCCGTGTCGAAATAGGCGAAATTTGCCGTGCGGACATTGACCGCCCCAACACTGAGCCGCATCTCGCCGGCATTGAGCAGGTCGAAGTCCACGAGTTTTTCCAGGGTCGCGCGTAACGGGGCCGTGTCATAGACGCTCAGCGCCTCAGGTGCGCCCGCCGGATAGACCGCAAAGGGCGGAAACCGCGGCTTGAAGAAACCAGGCAGCCCGAACAGCGCGGCCCAGGCCGCAGCAGCGTCGTTGAAGATGGTCCTGGCCTTTACGCCCGGCGCGACCGGTTCGGCCAGCAGCTGGCTGGAGGCCATGTCCCAGAACGTCTTCAGCCGCTCGACACGCCGCTCCGGCGGGTTGCCGGCGATCAGTGCCGCATTGATTGCGCCGATGGAGATGCCGGCAAGCCAGGCCGGTGCGCAGCCGCTTTCGGCCAGTTTTTCAAATACACCGGCCTGGTAGGCGCCCAGCGCCCCGCCACCCTGAAGCACAAGAACCGTCTTTTCTTCAGGTACCGGTTTCCTGCCTTGGTTCATGGTCATTAGGTCGGTTGGCCCTTTCCCCTGTGCCAGTCGATTGTGTGCGCTGCAGTATTCCGGCAACCCTGCAAAAAAGGAACGGCTGAGGCGTGGAATTGGCCGCACGGAATTCCAGGGAGCGGGAAGATCGCTGGCGCCGCGGACGCAGCGATGCTACCCGCATGTCCTGCAGGAGCATGTTCAGTGAACGATGGACGACAACATCATGTGGCGGTAATCGGCGCGGGTCCGGCGGGACTCATGGCGGCCGACATACTGAGCGACGCCGGCATGGCCGTTACGATCTACGACCGGATGCCGTCTCCCGGGCGCAAGCTGCTGATGGCGGGCCGCGGCGGGCTCAACCTTACCCATTCGGAGCCGTTCGATACGTTCGCAACGCGCTATGGCGCGGCCTCCGGCCGGTTGCGGCCGATCCTCGAGGCATTGCCGCCACCAGCGCTGGTTGCCTGGGCCGAGGGGCTGGGCGAGACGACATTTACCGGATCGAGCGGCCGGGTCTTTCCAACGGCCATGAAGGCATCGCCCCTGCTGCGCGCCTTGTTGCGGCGACTTGGCGAGCAGGGCGTGACCCTGCGGACGCGGCACGATTGGCTGGGATGGGATCCATCGGGTGCCCTGCTGTTCCAGACCGGCCAGGCCAAGGTCGCGGTCACGCCCGATGCGACCGTGCTGGCGCTGGGCGGCGCAAGCTGGCCCAAATTAGGCTCGGATGGTGGCTGGGCATCCATGCTTGCCGCACGGAACGTGGCGCTGACGCCGTTCGCACCGTCCAATTGCGGGTACGATGTCGACTGGAGCGAACCTTTCCGGACACGCTTCGCCGGCGCACCGTTGAAAGGCATTGCCATTACCTATGGCGATCACACCGTACGCGGCGAGGCCATCATTACCGCGTATGGCATCGAGGGCGGCGCGGTCTACGCGCTGGGTCCAGGGCCGCGCGATGCCCTGTCCGCGGGCCGCGATGTAATGCTGCAAATCGATCTGCGACCGGACATGACCGCCGACCGGTTGAGGGACAGGCTGGCGCGTCCGGCCGGCAGCCAGTCGCTGTCCAATTTCCTGCGCAAGGCAGTCAAGCTGTCGCCCCTTGCCATCAACCTGATGCGCGAAGCCGGGCCCCTGCCCACCGGACCGGCTTCGCTTGCCGCGCTGATCAAGGCCGTGCCGGTGACCTTGAGCGGGACACAACCCATCGACCGGGCGATCTCCACCGCGGGCGGCATTCGGCTCGACGCGCTGGACGACACGATGATGCTCCGCGCCCTGCCCGGCGTGTTCGCGGCCGGCGAGATGCTGGACTGGGAGGCGCCGACCGGCGGCTACCTGTTGCAGGCTTGCTTCGCCACCGGCGCCGCAGCCGCCAAGGGTGTACAGGCATGGATCGCCGGCCAGTCCTGATCCACCGCTGCAGCAGCGGTTCGAACCCAGTCATTTGATTTGGCGGGCCGCCGAAGCTCGGGCATGATTCGGGCACACTCAAGCGGGAGGTATCGCGGACAGACATGGCCGAAAACCAAACGCAGCGGCTCAGCCTCGCTGTCCTCATCGATGCGGAAAACGCCTCGCCCAAGATCGCCAACGGGCTGTTCGAGGAAATCGCCAGGATCGGCGATGCCAATGTGCGGCGCATTTACGGCGACTTTTCTCACCCGGGAACGAGCGGCTGGAGAGAAATCCTGTCCAAGCATGCGATCAGCCCCCGGCAGAATTTCCCCAGCACCAAGGGAAAGAATTCCAGCGACATCGAGCTGGTCATCGACGCGATGGACCTGCTGCACAGCGGCCGGGTTGACGGATTCTGCCTGGTTTCGTCCGACAGTGACTTCACCGGACTGGCCAAGCGTATCCGGGAACAGGGACAGCAGGTAATCGGCTTTGGCGAGCAGAAGACGCCGGAAAGCCTGCGTCAGGCATGCCACCGATTCATCTACACGGAAAATCTGGGCGCCACGGCGGAGACCACTGGCGGAACGGACGCGCCCTCGCCGACACCAATGCAATCCCAGAAAGCCAGCGCGCTGTTGAGGAACGTGGTCTCGCAGATCGAGAGCGAGGACGGCTGGGTGCATCTTGGCCAGCTGGGTAACGTGCTACGCAGCATCCATCCGGATTTCGACGAACGCAGTTACGGCTTTCGCAAGCTCAGCGACCTGCTCAAGTCGACGGGACAGTTCGACATCGAACAACCCGATGGCGGCGGATGGCGCGTCCGCATCAAACCGGCCGGCAAGACTCGCAGAAAAGCCAAATAAGCGGCTAACCGCGGGCCTGGGCGTCCTTGTTGATTACCCGCACCGGCCGTCCCGCCGCGAATGCCGCGATCGCCTCCGGCATGTCACCGTAGAACGCCGCCAGGGTCTCACGGGTCACGTAACCCAGATGCGGCGTGACGGTGACATTGTCCATGCCCCGGAAGGGATGGTCGGCCGGCGGCGGCTCGCGGTCGAAGACATCGAGGCCGGCACCGGCGATGCGGCGGTTATTCAGTACATCGATCAACGCCGACTGATCGACGATCGGCCCCCGCGAGGTGTTGATGAGATAGGCGCCAGGCTTCATCAGGCCCAACTCGCGGGCGCTGACCAGGCCACGGGTGCGCTCGCTGAGCTGAACGTGGATGGAAACGATGTCGGCGCGCCGGAAAAGTTCGTCTTTCCCGACCCGGGACGCGCCGCAGGCCGCAGCAGTCTCGTCTGTCAGGTTCTGGCTCCAGGCGATGACCGGCATGTCGAACGCGCGGGCATAGTGCGCCATGCGCTTGCCGACGCGGCCAAGGCCCAGCAAACCCAGTGTGCGCCCTGCCAGGATGATGCCTGCGGTCGACTGCCAGCCGCCGTCATGCATGGTGCGTGATTCGCGCGTCATGTGCCGGACGGTCGCGATCATCAGGCCCCAGGCCAGTTCGGGCGTGGCGTTCGATGTGTTCGCGAAGGCCGGACTGCCGAAGTCCGGATGGATGACCAGCACGCCATGGTCTGTGGCGGCCTGCATGTCCAGATTGGCGAGCCCCATGCCGACGATGGTGATGAGCCTGAGCCTGGGCAGGCGCTCGATCAGGGTACGCGGCAGGGCCATGCGCTCGCGGACCGTACACAGCACATCGAAGGGCTGCAGCAGGGTCGCCGCCTCGTCCTCGGACAGATGCCGGTCGAACACGGTCAATTCGGCGACGCCGTCAAGCGACGACCAGTCCGCCACGTCAAGCGCCGCGCGGGCGTAATCGTCGAGGATCGCGACCTTCAACATGGCGTGACCCCGTCAGGCCGAGTGCAGGCTGGTGTAGGTGCGCGACAGGAAAAGCCAGCGCCCCTCCCGCTTGACATAAGTGTCGTCATAGCGACCGGTATCGGTGCGTGTCTTGCCGTCCGGCCAGATGATGAATTCCCGTGGATAGGCCCGGCCGGTCGCTGTATCGCCATTGATGGTGACCGCGCCGAGCATGGATGTGGCAACCATGGGCGGAAGGCTGTCCATGGCAGCGCGCCATGCTTTAACGATGGCGTCGCGCCCGACCACATGCTCCATGCCGGGAATGGCCGACAACTCCCACACGCCGTCCTCGGCCCACAGCGCGCTCCACGCTTGCGCGTCGTTGCATGTCACCGCGTCGGCATAGGCCGCCACCAGTTCGTGAATCGCCAACCGGTCGTCCACCGGTCCCTCAAACGCCATGCCGTCCTCCCCAGTCCAGTGCGTTGGATCATCAGGTGCCGCGCGGTTTCATCCCCGCAGCACGGTATACGTCGTCGATCACCCGCATATTGGCGATGCCTTCCTCGGCGGTGGTGAGGACGGGCGTTCCCTCGCGGACATTGGCGGCGAAAGCAAGCGCCTGCCAGTCATAGGTCGCGCGGGAATGTGGCGCCTCTACGGTCCTCACGCCGTCGATCTCCAGTTCGATACCGCCGCCCCTGGACGGATGCACGGGATTCTCGAGAATCATGCGGCCGCGCTCGCCGGTAATCACGGCGCGGATGATGAAATCGTCCGCGTCGTAGTTCAGCGACAAATCCATGCGGCCGATACAGCCGCCAGGAAAGCGCATCTCGGCCTTCATGGTGCCGTCGATACCGGGCTTGAATTCGGTGGCCACGGCTTTGGCAATCGCCGGTTCGCCGCCCACAAAGCGCAGGAAGCTGATGGCGTAATAGCCCAGGTCCATGGTCGCGCCGCCCGACAGAACGGTGCTGAACCGGATGTCATCGGCGGTGAAATACTTGCCGGGCACCAGGAAGGTGAATTCGATCTCGCGCAGCGCACCCAGCGTGCCGGCGTCGACGATCTCCTTCGTGCGCGGGCTCTGCGGATGGTAGAGCCAGTGCACGGCCTCGACCAGCAGGCCGCCAGTGCGCGCCGCAGCCTCGGCCATGATCCGCGCTTCGGCCTCATTCGAGGCAAGCGGCTTCTCGCACAGCACTGCCTTGCCGGCCTCCAGCGCCTTTACCGTCCACTCGCAGTGAAGCGAATTGGGCAGCGCCACATAGATCGCCTCGATGTCCGGATCGTCCAGCAAAGCCTGATAGGTATCGCCGCGCGGAATACCGTTCTCGGCGGCGTATTCACCGGCACGGGCCGCGTCGCGGGCGCCGACGGCGACGATCTCGATGCCGCCGACCCGCGAAACCGGCGCGAACAGACCGTATTTCGCAATGGCCCCCGCTCCAAGAACGCCGAGACGGACGGGCGCGGTCATGGGACTAGTCCTTCGCCCGTTCCACGTAGGAACCGTCCTGGGTCATGATCACCACCCGCGTGCCGGCGGCAATGTGCGGCGGCACGTTGGTGCGAACGCCGTTCGACAGCACAGCCGGCTTGTAGGACGACGACGCGGTCTGGCCCTTGACCGCCGGCTCGGTCTCGGCGATCTCGAGCACGACGCGGGCCGGCACCTCGGCGGCGATGGCATTGCCTTCGAAGGTTTTCAGGATGCAGACCATGCCTTCCTGGAGATAGACGGCCTGGTCGCCCATCAGATCCTTGGACACCACGACCTGGTCGTAGGTTTCGGGATTCATGAAGTGGAAGCCTTCGCCGTCCTCGTAAAGATAGGTGAAATCGCTGTCCTCGACAAAGGCGCGCTCGACCTGTTCGGTGGTGCGGTAACGCTCGGACACCTTGGTGCCGTCGGAGATGCGGCGCATGTCGACCTGGGTGACCGAAGCGCCCTTGCCCGGGTGGATGTTGTCGGCGGTCAGCACAACATAGAGCTTGCCGTCGACCTCGAGCACGTTGCCCTTGCGAATCTGGGAGGCAATAACCTTGACCATGTCTGATCCTTGTCCAGGAAGTGGCGCGGCGGCCGCTTGGGACGCACCTGCCGAGAAGTTGGTTTTTCAGGGCCGCATTTAGCCTATGTTGGCGCAAATCGCCAGCCTGACCTTACGGAGCCGCCACCGAGTGCCGCCGAAAACCGCCAATCCTGCCGTCTCTCCCTGGTGGACGCCACATGTCCATGCGGACCGGCGCGGCTTTCTGCTGGCGCGTGGACGCATCCAGTCGGCCTTGCGCGGGTTCTTCGCGGAACGGGATTTCATCGAGGTCGATCCGGCGTCCTTGCAGGTATCGCCGGGCAACGAGGCGCATCTGCACGGTTTCGCAACAATGGCGGTCGGTCCTGACGGATCGGCGCTGCCGCTGTACCTTCACACCTCGCCGGAGTTCGCCTGCAAGAAGCTGCTGGCCGCGGGCGAGCGGCGGATCGCGTGCTTCGCCCACGTCTACCGCAACAGGGAACGCGGGCCGCTGCACCATCCCGAGTTCACCATGCTGGAATGGTACCGCGTGGACGAGAGCTACGAGGCCCTGATGGATGATTGCGCAACCATGCTGGCGCTGACCGCGGAGGCGGCGGGCAACCCGCAATTGACCTACCGGGGCAGATACGCCGATCCGTTCCAGAAGCCCGAGAGGCTGTCCGTGGCCGAGGCGTTCGAGCAATTTGCCTCGATCGATCTGCTGGGTTCGGTCAACGAGTCGGGCGAGACCGACTTCGATCATCTGGCGGCCCAATCGCGCCGTGCCGGTATCCGGGTCGCCGACGGCGATGTCTGGGCCGATCTGTACAGCCGGGTGCTGGTCGAGAAGATCGAGCCGAACATGGGCATCGGCCGCGCGACGATCCTGGACCATTATCCGGTGTCGGAGGCCGCGCTGGCGCGCGCATCGGCCATGGATGCGCGGGTCGCCGAGCGCTTCGAGCTTTATGCCTGCGGCGTCGAGCTGGCGAACGCCTTTGGCGAGTTGCGCGATCCGGCCGAGCAACGCCGGCGGTTCGAGATCGAGATGGCCGAGAAAGCGCGGGTCTATGGCGAACGCTATCCGCTGGACGAGGATTTCCTGGCAGCACTGGCACTGATGCCGGAGGCGAGCGGGATTGCGCTGGGATTCGACCGGCTGGTGATGCTGGCGACCGGCGCATCCCGCATCGAACAGGTGCTGTGGGCGCCGGTGGCGGAGGCCGTGTCGTGACGCTCAACCGTCCCATCACGACGGCGCATGACCTTGAGGCGGCAGAACTTGTTCCTGTGGAGCGGCTCGCCGGCCTGCGCGAGATCACGGCGCGCTACGCCCTGGCCATCAGCCCGGCCATGGCGGCGCTGATCGATCCCGGCGATCCGAACGACCCGATTGCACGGCAGTTCGTGCCAGACGCAGCGGAACTGGTCGTCACTGCCGAGGAGCGGGCCGATCCCATTGGCGACCACGTCCACAGTCCGGTCGAGGGTATCGTCCACCGCTATCCGGACCGGGTGCTGCTGAAAGCGGTGCATGTATGCCCGGTCTATTGCCGATTCTGCTTCCGCCGCGAGATGGTCGGGCCGAATGGATTGGGCACGCTGTCGCCCGAGGCACTTGACCGTGCGCTCGGCTATATCGCGGCGCACGCGGAAATCTGGGAAGTGATTCTGACCGGCGGCGATCCGCTGGTGCTGTCGCCGCGCCGGCTGGGCGAAATGATGACGCGGCTGGCCGGGATCGCGCATGTGAAGATCATCCGTCTCCATACCCGCGTGCCCGTGGTCGAGCCCGAACGAATCGACGACGCTCTGGTCCAAGCGCTGAAGGCGAGCAGCAAGACGGTCTATGTGGCGTTGCACGCCAACCATCCGCGCGAGCTGACCGTCACCGCACGTGCCGCCTGCAGCCGGCTGGTCGAAGCCGGCATTCCCATGATCAGCCAGTCGGTGCTGCTGCGCGGCGTGAATGACGATCCGGAAACGCTGGCGGCGCTGATGCAGGCATTCGTCGAGGCGCGAATCAAGCCGTACTACCTGCATCATCCCGACCTGGCGCCAGGCACCAGTCATTTCCGCGTATCGCTGGAGGAAGGCCGGGCGCTGGTGGCCGGCTTGCGCGGACGGATTTCCGGGCTTGCCCAACCGACCTATGTGCTCGACATCCCGGGCGGGCATGGCAAGGCCGTGGTCGACGGCCCCGCCGTGCAGGACCTGGGCAACGGGTGCTATTCGGTATCGGACTTCAGGGGCGGCGAACACCGATATCCGCCGGACGGGGGTGACTGAACCGGCAATGCCGGGAAGCCGGACGTCAGATTGCCCCGCTCGACGACGATGCTACGGCGATCGGAATGACGCGCGCTTTGCCACCGTAACACGTGCGCCGCTGGTGCAATCACGCTACATTGAAAATGCTTGTTTACAGTCAGTGTGATTCTCTGGATTCATCCGCACGGGCAACTGAATTGGACGCTCAGTAAATGCCGATCGAGGTACACGTGATGCCCCATAACAATCATGACCGCATCCTGGTGGTGGAAGACCAGCCGGAAGTGCGGCAGGCGGCCGTCCGGCTGCTGAAGGCGCTCGGGCATACCACCGTCGAGGCCGATCAGGCGTCCGCGGCGCTGGCCATCCTGGAAGGTGACGATCACTTCGATCTGCTGTTCACTGACATCGTCATGCCGGGCGCCATGAACGGCGTCGACCTGCGCTGGAGGTCCGGCGCCGGCACCCGATGCTGCCGATCCTGTTCACCTCGGGTTACGTGGAGCCCGAACTGATTCGCGATCACGCGGAAGATTTGCACGCCGAGTTGCTGAAGAAGCCTTATGGCAAGGCTGAACTGGCCCAGATGCTGGACCGCGTGCTTCCCCACTGAACCTCAGTCGTCATCGTCCCTGGGCTTGAAGTCGGCGATCACCCTGGCCTGGATGTCGGGCGGGGTCGGTTCGTCGTGGCTGTATTCCATGGCGTAGACTCCGACGCCGCCAGTCATCGCCTTCAGCTGGCTGGCATAGGTCATCACTTCGGCAAGCGGCACCTCGGCATGCATGGTGGCCATGCCGCCCGCCAGCGTGTCGGCGCCCATGATTCGTCCGCGCTTGCCCGACAGGTCCGATGAAATATCGCCGATCATCGACGAGGCAATGGTCACATCGAGCCTGACGAAAGGCTCCAGCAAAACCGGCCTTGCCTTCCTGACAGCGTCTATGAACGCCTTGCGGCCCGCCGTCATAAAGGCGACTTCCTTGGAATCGACGGCATGGAACTTGCCGTCATAGACACTGACCTTGATGCCTTCCATGGGATAGCCGGCCACCGCACCGCCCTGCATGACCTGACGGATCCCCTTTTCGATGGCGGGCAGGTACTGGCGCGGAATCGAACCGCCAAACGTATCGTCGACGAACAGCAGACCATCGACCGCGCCATCTTCGCCGCCGAGCGGGGCGACCCTTAGATAGACTTCGCCGAACTGTCCGGCGCCGCCGGTCTGCTTCTTGTGGCGGTGATGCCCTTCCGCCGGCGCGGTGATGGTTTCCTTGTATGGAATGCGCGGCGGCCTGGTGCGGACGTCCAGCCCGTAGCGATCCTTGAGCAGTTTCAGCTTGGCGCGCAGGTGCAACTCGCCCAACCCGCGCATGACCGTCTCGCCCGTCGCCTGGACCCGCTCGATCTCGAGAGTGGGATCCTCGGCGACGATCTTGGCGAGGGCGTCGTGCAGCTTCCCCTCGGCGCCGGTGGCCGTGACCTCGATCGCGAGACCGTACATGGGCCGGGGCAGCGGCCATGGCCGGATATGCAGATCATCGGCCACCCCGTCCGAATGGATCACCGAATTGAAGTTGATCTCATCGATCTTCGCCACCGCGCCGATGTCGCCCGCGATAATCTGATCAATTTCGGCATGCTGTTTGCCCAGCAGCTTGAAGACATGCGCGATGCGGATGCCCTTGCGGGCATCGCCGACCCTGGGCTGAAAATCATGCCCCACGTGACCCTGGTGCACTCGGAATACGGAGAGCTTGCCGACGAAAGGGTCGAAGGCGACCTTGAACACATGCGCGATCAGCGGCTTGCCGGGATCCGGCACGCCCTGAACCCGTCGGATCTCTCCACCATCCGAGTACTCGAAACTACGCGGGTTACCCTCGAGGGGGCTGGGACACAGATGGGCGAAAATATCCTTCAGCTTGCGGACGCCGATGTTGTCGCGGGCATCGGTGAAGCAGATCGGCACCAGATGCGCCTCGCGCAGCGCCTTCTCGAACGGGTCGTGAAGCTGGCCAGGCGTTACCTCTCCCTCTTCTAGGTAGACCGCCATCAGATCTTCATCGACCTCGACAACCTGATCGACGATCGCGGAATGAAATGCCGCCACGTCGCCGAGGTCGCTGTCGCCCGTCGCGTTGGCGAAGCAGTCGATGATGCTGGTGCCGTTGTTGGCCGGCAGGTTGAGCGGCTGGCAGACGGCGCCAAAAGCTTCCTGCACCTCGGCCAGCGTCCTGGCGACGTCGTCGATGTGATCGATCTTGTTGATGACGATCATGCGCGGCAGGTTGCGCTCGGCAGCAATCTTCATGATGCGGCGGGCAAATGTCTCGACGCCGACGGTGGCATCGATCACCACGCATACGGTCTCGACCGCCGGCAGGGCGCTGATGGTCTTGCCAATGAAGTCCGGGCTGCCGGGTGTGTCGATGACGTTGATGTGATGGCCTTCGTGGTCGAAGTGGACCAGCGTGCTGTCGAGCGTATGGCCGAACTCGCGGGACAGGTCGTCGAAGTCACAGACCGTGTTTCCATCCTGAACGCGGCCCGCGCGTCCGATGATGCCGGCATTGAACAACATCTGTTCGATCAGAGTCGTCTTCCCCGCGGCAGCGGGACCGGTTACGGCGATATTGCGGATGTCGGCGGTGGTGTATCCTGGCATGCGAAACTCCCGCGAAGGAGGAACGACGTCGCGGACTTCGCCGCGGATCAGGTCAACTCAGGGCCAGTATAGCGGCTGATGGCCTGTGGTGCGATTCCCAAGCGTCGGTGCGTGCCCGGACGCCGCATCTTGCTCGGCTTACCGTCCGCTGCCACCGCCTGCTTCTCACCTGTCCGATCAGATCGAGGCGTCGACGCGGCGGTTTCGCTTGGCCTGTAATTGACTCGATGTTAACTAGGACTATCTTTGTCTTTGTTTTGTGCAACAGCACGGCGGAGAGTGATCATGAAACTGATGCATGTCGACGCGAGCCCGAAGCGAGAACGCTCGAGTTCCCGGGCTCTGGCGCGTTACTTCCTCGATCGGCTGGGCGAGCATATGCCGCTCGAAATCGATTATCTCGACCTGGCACTGGTTCCGCCACCGCATGTAACGGAGGCATTCGCCATCGCGACCTACACGCCGGAGGAGAACCGGACACAGGCCATGCGTGACATCCTGGCGCCGTCGGACGCACTGTGCCGCCGACTGCTGGCCGCAGATGCCCTGCTGTTCGCCATGCCCATGTACAATTTCTCGATCCCATCGGCGTTCAAGGCATTCATCGACCAGATCGTGCGGACAAACGTCACTTACAAGGTCGGCCCGGACGGGCGTTATGTGGGCCAGCTTGCCCGGCAAAAGACGCTGTTCATTACAACCCGTGGCGCTGATCTGCGACCGGGCGCCGCGTTTGAGTCCTATGACGCGCTCACCCCTTCCCTCAGCGCCGCCTTTGGCTTCATCGGCGTGGCCAATCCCTGGTTTGTCGACGCCCAGCCCCTCCAATTCGCCGATCAGGAGGCTCGCGACGCGGCGTTGCGGCGCGCGCGCACCGAACTGGACTCCGTGGCGTCGGCATGGGCCAATGAAGAGTCCGTAGCCGCCTAGCGGCCCGCGGCCAGCGCCGGACTGATCCGGCGAATCCCGGCCAGCACGCCCAGCGCCATCAGCGACAGCACGATGGCCGCGGTCCATGAACTGCTGGCCGCCATGGCGCCGGCAAACGCCCAACTGATGGAACTGAACGCCTCGGCGAAGGTGGCGATGCGTGACGATTGCTGGCGGCGGCGGAAGGTGCTGCGCCTCGCCTGGGCGCGGAACCAGAGCTGGACCGAGGTGGCAGACGCCGTCGAGATCGCCACGCCGGCCACCGCAACCAGCGCCTCGAACGGCGCCATCAGCGCGAACACGGCGATAAGCGGCGTGAAGATCAGCGCGACCGCGCCCATCACCGCCTCAAGCTTGGCGCGGACCACAGCCCGCTCGGCCACGGGCGCGCTGGCGATGAGATCGGGCGCATCCTCGCCCGACACCACGACCCATGTGAGGCCGCCTGCCAGCTGGCCGGCGGTCATGATCAAGATCGGCACCAGCAAGGTTCGGGCGTCCAGGTTCGAGCCCAGGCTGCGCCAGAGCAGCACGGCCGGCACCACCAGATAGAGCAGCTGCATCAGGCTCTGCGACAGCAACCAGGGATCGCGCAGCAGCAGCGTCCATTCCTTGCGGCGCAGGGTGCTGGAAGCTGACCCGCCGCGAAATACCGACATGCGGCGACGCGTGCGAACCGCCTCCGGCGCGGTCGTCGAGGCGATGGTTGCCTGGTCGCCGAAGCGCGGTGCGAGCAGAACAACCGTCACCCAGAGGATCATCGCGCCTGTGGCCACCATGCCGGCGAGGCCGGCGGGATCGCCCTCGATGATGGCCCGGCCCGGCCACCAGATCAAGCTGTCGGCTGACGGCGCGTATCGCGCCAGCGCGTCGATCCGCGACGGGGCATTTTCCGCCTTTTCCCCATAGGAGACGATGGCCACGATCTGGATACCGATGACGAAACCCGCTCCCACGATGGCTGCAATGATCTGCGCCACCAGCCGGGTGCGCCTTGGCCCGATGGTCCTCAACAGAAGAACCACGAAAAACGCGGCCGCAGCGGTCGCAAGCATGCCGACCACGGCAATCCCCACATATCCCGCAAGCCAGTGCCAGCCGTCGGTTACCGCCAGCACGTTGATCAACGGTGACGAGACCAAGGTGGCGGTGGCCGTCACCGACATCGCCATGGCCACGATGCGCACGGCGAAAAGCCGATGGGTCGGCGCCGGCGAGGACAGGATCAGGTCGAGATCGGCGCGGGCATAGAATGCGCGCGTCACCGTCTCCATCGCCTGCGAGGTAATCACCGACATCAGCAGAAGCCCGCTGCCGGTGAGCGCGACGAGGGCCGACAGACCGGTTGACGGCGGACCACGCCCGACGATCAGCCAGGCGACCCAATGCGCCAGCACGGCGAAGGCGGCAAGTCCAAGGACGAATCCCCAGCGCCGCGCCTTGCGGCCGCCGGTCATCATGGCAAGCCATTCACGCCAGGCGAGGCGGATCTCGTGGCGGGCAAACCAGAGCGTGGACCCGGATCTGATCACGGCGCGGCGGGTTCGTTGGTTTGCGAGACAAGCTCCAGGAAGGTGTCTTCCAGGCTGGCGCCATCGCTGCCGGCATGATCACGCAGTTCATCAAGAGTGCCCTCGGCGATCAGGCGCCCATGGGCGATGATGCCGATGCGGTCGGCCATGCGCTCGGCGACGTCAAGGATGTGCGTGGTCATGACGATGGTGCTGCCGGCGGCAACATGATCGCGCAACACCTGCTTTACCTGCCGGGCCGATCCGGCGTCGAGGCCCGTCAGCGGCTCGTCGAGAATGATCAGCCGGGGTTCGTGGACCAGCGCGCCCGCCAGCGCGACCTTTTGCCGCATGCCCTTGGAGAACCCCTCGCAGCGTTCGTGCGCATGGGCGGCGAGACCGAGCCAGCCGATCAGATCGTGGGCGCGGTGCTCGGCAAGCGCCGCGTCGACTCCCCACAGGCCGGCGATGAATTCGAGATATTCGAGCGGCGTCAGTTTGTCGTAGATCATCGGCTCTTCCGAGAGCCAGGCCATGACCTGCTTGGCGGCGAGCGGATCGGCCAGCGCGTCGATTCCGAAGATGGAGACCGAGCCCGCATCGGGCTTCAACAGGCCGGCGACAATGCGCAGGCTGGTCGTCTTGCCCGCTCCGTTGGGCCCGAGCAGGGTATAGAACTCGCCGGTGCGGATACTGAGGTCGAGTCCGTCCACGGCCGGCCGGTCGAACCGCTTTATGAGGCCGCGGATTTCGAGCGCGGCGGAAGGATGGAGCTGGTTCATCGACCCTCGACCGGATTGATCCCCACGATCCTACGCCCGCCGCGAAGGTGGAGACGAGATGTTTCAGTGTTCGTGGGATACAACTGGCGCCGGCTCTTCACAGAACGCCGGTTTCCCGGTTCGGCCAGAGGAAGTGAAGCGTGGCGCGATGGATCTTCCAGACACCGTCCACCTTTTTGTAGACGTCGTCGTAAACCCCGAAGATGGCCAGCGGGTTCTCGAGCCCCTCGCGGGTGTTGAAGTCCAGCAAGTACCACCGGCCAGCAGCCTCGTCCGGCCCGGTCAGCCGGATCCAGGCGTTGGTGCCGGCATGCAGCGAGGCATAGGCCGGCTTCTCCGGCGGCGAATATTTGGTGTAATTGGCGCGGATGTTCTCACGGCCGACCCAATGCCCGCCATAGCGCTCGGAGAACTCGCAAACTGCATCGTCGGTGAACAGATCGACCAGACTGTCAATGTCGCCACCGTCGTAGAAGTGGCCCCATTTGGATCGCAACGTCCGGATTTCCTCGATTTCCAGAAGTTCTTCGATGGTCATCGCCGCCTCCTCACGGTTGGTGCTGCGCGCGGCCGCGCACTTCAGGCCTGCATCCTAGGCTGAGTGAGCCGGGCTGGCGAGCGTGCGATGCCAGCGCGCCGGCTGATCGGGGAATATGAATGAAAGCCTGTGATGATGCCGCGGAACAAATGGGCCCGGAGTTCCAGGGTGAGGGTTAGATTGCCGTTCGCAGGCGGACTTGTATACAATCCCACATACCGCACTTTGTCCTTGGGGGCCCCATGAGCCGTACGCTGCGCATCATGCTTTTTTCCACGATCGCCGTGTTTACCACTCCGGCCGCAACGCTTGCTGCCGATAGCGGCAGTGGCCAGGTGGCCGAGGCGGATGCCACCGCCTCCCGGCCGGCGCCGGAGCCGGCACCTGCTCCGGCCGCATCACAGCCCGTTGCGACGGCACCGGTTGCCGAAGCGGTCACGCTGCTGTGCACCGGCACCTATTACGACCCGAACATCGCAGATCCTGTCGCACGGCAACGGGCGACGCAGTTCACCATCAAGCTGAGCTATGCCGGCAACTATATGGAGCTGAAAGCCAGCGAGTGGCCAGCGCTTCAGCCGTCCAAGGAAAACCCGGCGATCGTGCGCACCGCGAAGTTCCTGTATGACGACAGCGTCGTCAAAGCGCACTTCCTGTCAGAAGGCGACGATGTTCGGGGCGCGCTGTTCTCGATCGGGTTGGCGGGCGTGGCCGGCGACAAGGACACCATCACGCTGGATCGCAAAACCGGCAACTTCAATTATCCCAACACCAGCGGCCACTGCGAGAAGGTCGAGACGCAAGAGACGCCGAACAAGTTCTGAGCTTACCGGACCAACAGCGCCCAGCTAATCGCTGAGCCTGAACCTGGGATGATACCCGGCCACATTGCACAACTCGATATCGATGCCGCCGAGATTGGTGAAGTCGCACCGCGTCCGGCTGGACGCCGCCATGAAACGCCGCGTCCGCTCCTTGAACCGGGACAGGGCTTCGAGTTGCTCAAGCCGGGCATGGAAATCCGCCGCGCCCTTGCCGTTCAGGGCGCAGAACCATTCCAGCATTTCCTCGATGACGACGCCGGCGTCCTGTGTGGACCCGTACCGGGTCAGGCCTTCCCAGCGCAGGCGTCCCACGAACTGCTGCTGGGCAGGGTTGAGGCTCGCCAACCCCAGGTCCGATTCCGGCTCCCGGCGGTTGCGCAAGACATCAATGAAACCATCCAGGCGGTTCACCTGCGGCACCGGCGGCGCATCGGGCACCTCCCTGCCGCGGATCCTGGACGCCGCCTTGCCAATATCGATATGCCCCATCGGCGCATCGAAATGGGCGTAGAATGGCCGGTCGAGCTCATAGGTGACGTCGAGCAGCGAAGACGGGGCGAGCAGTTCTGACGCCGCCGCGTGGTCGGCGGCCAGCACCGGCACGGCCGCGTGGGCGGCCTCGATCAGCACCCGCCCCAGCACCTCGAGATTGGACGTCGAGAAGAACAGCAGATAATCGAACCTGCGCATGATGCCGATCACCTGATCATAGGCGATCGGCGGGAGATACTCGAACAAGTCGGTCCGGCCCGTTTCCGCTGCTATTCGGGCGGCGATGGCCTCGGGATCGCAGGAGGCCGAGTGAACCGCGCCGCAGGCGACAAGCCGGTACTTTCCCGACTCTTGCCGGTCAAGTGCCACGAGCAGGTCGACGACCTGCGGAAAATTCTTGTCCTCCGACAGCCGGCCCACATACCCCAACGTGACGACATCGCCGCTGCGAGGACAATCGACTGCCGCAGGATGTCTTTGGCATGGCGCTGCCAGAACCGGCTCGAACAGGTAGATCGAGCGGCCCCGCAAATGGGGGAACAGATGCCGGGTCAGGACGCGGGAATAGTTTGACGTGGCAAGCAGGGCGTCACCGGGCCGCAGATACGGCGCGCACAGCGCCTCCTGCAGGAGATAGCTGCTCCACAACCCGGTCTTGATGTCTCGGACAATGCGAAAATCCAGGCCAAGCCGGTCTCGCAGGTAGTGGTAGTAATGTGCATGGGGGCCGACATTGGCCAGAACGCAATCGGCATTCTCGAGCGTGTCACGCGCATAGTCCGGGTCCCCCAGCAACCGGGGGAAATCGTGAAACCTGGTGTCCAGGCCGGGATGCGGCGTTGCTTCCAGGAGCCGATTGATTTCGGTATGGGCGAGATTGACGCCGTCTCGCTGTTCGAGGTTCGGGTCGCTTTCAAAGTGGTGCAGCGCGAGACGTGTCGGCATGTAGCTTGGGGCGTTCCTATCCGATTGTGGCCGGTCTGTCAGGGAAGTTGCGACACGCCATCGAAGTGGGCAGGTAAGTCCAGCCCCAGCAGCGTCAGGATCGTGGCCGGAATATCCTCCAGTTGCGCCGTTCTGGGCGATTGCCCCGCCGGCACGCCCGGTCCGCTCACATAAAGCACATTTTTCGAGGGACAGTCATGGGCTTGATGACCGCCGCTGCGAAAATAGGGAATCGGGCCGATGCGCCCGACATGCGGCGAGTCCACGACGTCCACCGGACCGTCTTCGGCAAAGACCACGATCAGGTCGGCCGGTGGCTTTTTAGGATCGTCATCGAAGGGCGTCTGCCGAACCCGGATGACGTCGCGCACCATCGGCTTGCCGGTGCGCGCATTCACCATCGTCGAAATCGCGGCGGTCAGTTGATCGCACACGTCGCCGAAATCCGCCTCGCTGACGATGCCTTGCGTCTCGCGCCCCTGAACATTGATTCGGACATAGCCATCGGCGAGGCTGGGAAACGCAAAGGCGCGCATGGCGGGCCACATTGGCGCGTACCAGTTGGCCGGGCACCAGTTCATCGAATCTTCGCGGGCTTCCTGAACAGCAGGAGATTCCAGTTCGCGCGCGCCCCAGGGGGTATGAAGGTTCCACATCTCGTGCTTCCAGTGAGCCGCATAATCCAGGCGCGGCGGAGGAACGGGCTCACCGTAAACGCCTTCCGCCAGCGCCGCCTTGCCCGGAAAGTTCCAGCGATAGAGGAATTCCGGGAGAAGGACCCCCCGCGCATTTTCCAGGGAGTCGGGCACCATCTCGTCGATCGTGTAGAACACGACGAAGACCGTATCGTCGACATCATCCAGCAATCGGCCGATCGAGCGATCCACACTCTGATAGAGATCCAGCAGCGGATCCTCCGCCCCCTCTCGAACGCTGTTCAGGGGATGCGGCTGGCTCAGGTGCCACAGCGCATGCCCACCCGTATGCGTTTCCGAAAACAAGGTTGTGAAAAGCTCCCAGCTTTCGCCGTTGAGCAGGTCCAGGCACGCCGCCGTGCGGCGATCCACGGACCGCATCAATACCTGCGCGTACTCCCGCAGAACGTCGGCCTCGTACATACTGGGCACGGTATGGGAGATGCCCTGCCGATGTGACAGCTGGTTGGTAATGGTGTGAGCACCGGTCAGTTTCGGATCAGGCCCATAGCGCTCGAGCAGATCCTGCAGCAGTTCTGGTGGGTCGGACTGGGCATAGCACTCGTTGAGGTCGCTCGCCCATCCCGAAACCTGGCTGCCCTTCACACCCCCCACTATCGGCGCCGTCAGATCAAAAGCCACAACCCGGCATTGATCGCCAAGGGCATAAAATATCGGCGCCTGAATCCAGTCGAAGATCGAGGCTTCATTGAACTGGTAGGTCTGAGCGTCCCAATTGTCGAGCCAGTGATTCCAACGTTCCCGGCTTTGTCCGGTCAACATGGGAATCCAGCAATGTTCGTTGCTGAACCGCTTGACCGACTGGACATCCACCGCCGTGCTGCGGTTCTGAAGCCGTTGCAGGTTGGGCAGCCTGCCCTCGCCGATCCAGCGCAACAGCAGGTCGTGATTTGGCGAGTCCAGACCAATCGCCATCACCCTGCGCGGGCGCTCCGAGGCTGCAATGTCAGTATTGTCCGGCATGCACTGTACCTTGGTCCTTCGGGGCTGGCGCCCTTCTCTATGAGGTTCTGTTCGATATGGAAGAACGGGACGTCGCGCTGCTGCCCCTTATCATATCCACCATTTTTTTCAGCATGGCCTGCTCCTGAGCATTAGCCCTTTGGTGCCCCATTATCGTCGCCTTTTCAAAACGATCGGCTGGCAGACCATTCTGCATAATGTCTCCCGCCGTCATGACGCATAAGGCCGCGCTGAGAGTCGGGTTACAAAGCAAAATCCGGGCTGAGTCAAAGCCAGTATGCGCAACGTTGGTCAACTGCCGTCCATTGATCCAGATTCCGCTCGGCATGGAAACGCCGTTGCAATTAGCCGCCTGCGCGAGCCGCAACGCCTGTTCCCTGGTCGGAAAATCCGTCTCGTCCAGACATATGAGGAGGTGAAGCGGCACACGGCCCGTCTCTCCCACCAGTTCACGGAGAATGGTCTGAAACACTTCCGGCGCATAGTCTACGCCAATCTGGGGTTGCGCGTTCATCTCCACGATCACCGCCCCAGTCTCCATCCAGGACCGGGAGAGATCCGGAATGATGAGGTCGACGCCGGACACATCCAGACACATGACTTCCGTCGCACGGATGGCGAGATCGAGATTATCCGGGTGGGCGTCAGCGATGGGGATGAGCATCTGGGAGCCGCCGGCAGATATATTGCTCTTGCGGCGCAGCGGGATGGCCTCGCCCGCGGCCGGTATGCTTTGCGGCGAAAGGCCGCGTTCGGCCAGAAGGCTCATGGCCTCGCTGTCGAAGTCGACCAGCATCTTGCCGGTCTGCCGCAGCTTCTTCTGAAACCGCGGAGTCTGCTGCTCGATGCTCAGCAATTCAGCGATCGTGAGAGAACCATCGCCAACCACGCCGCCGGGGTGGCGCAGCAGTATCTTGACGACCCGCCCGCGAAACACGGTCAGGCGGTAATCGTTTCCCTCGCAATGCTTCTCGACGAGAATAAGCTTCGAATGGTTGCGCGCCGCCACATAAGCGGCCGTCACGGCCGCATCGTCCCTCAGTCCGGCTTCGACACCCCTGCCCTGCTCCTGATCGTCCGGCTTGATCACCACCGGATAGCCGAGCTTGTTTGCCAGTTCCACGGCCTGTTCTGCATTGGTCGCGGCAGCATGTTGCGGCGTGGGCAGCCCGTGCTGACGCAGGAGATGGGCCGTTTTGCTCTTGCTGTGGGAAATCTTCACCCCGAGCGCCGGAGTCCGGTCAGTCAGTGTGCTTTCCAGCAGGCGGCCGTGAGTCCCGAGACCGAACCGGAAGGTTCCGGCCAATATTGGACTGGCAGGCATGTCCATGCGATGGGCCGCGGTCAGCAAATGGTAATTGTTGCTGCCTCCGGCCGCGTATTGCTGCAGCTTGTCGAGAAGCCGGTCGAACTTCTCCCGGATTTGAGCCGTATCGCCCGCAGGCCGGTCAGGCACGGCGAGCATATCGTTCAGGGCGCCTTGCACCCAGGCGAGCGCCGCGACCGTGGCCGCCGGCACATGATAGGGAACCGCCACCAGAAAGCTGCGGCCGTTTTCCGGCGCCGGCGCCAGCGGCATAACGCAAGCCGATTCAAATACGGGAATCTTCTGCTGGCGCTGCACAGCCGCATGCCAGTGCAGCAAGCGGTGAAGCGCCCCGCCCGCCGGGTCCGGCGTCGTTTCCAGGGTCGCGGGGGTCTCTTCGAAGAACGGCGCCATGGCCTGGTCCATGGCGGCAAAATCGTAGCCACCGGGAATCGTGACATCGAACTCGCACAGCAGGACCGGCTGGCGCAGACCGTATGCGTAGCCTCTCAGCGTACGCGCCTTCGAGCGCAAGTGAATGCCAATACGCGCCAGGGTCATGGCACTGCCGGTTGCGGATCGTTGACTGGATGGGATGGCTGGCACGGCTGATCAGGGGTTCTGGGGCTTCATCACGAATGCCGCCATGTCTGGGGGTGGCGGCCGCCGGTGCGGCTTCGCGCTCAGTCTGGCGCGCAGAGCAGGCGTTGAACAGTGCTTACTGGCCAGTTTCCGACAGGAAGCGGCAGTTTTCCGGATGACGGCCCGTTCAGTGCCGCCATGTGGCAGAACCTGTCCGCAATAAATGCAGCCCATGAGGTCGGCCGTGCGAGCCTCTCCTGGCATCGGGCGGACCAGACCGATCCACACGCAATGGCCGGAAGCACGCGAAGGTAACTTTCTCGACCATTGAAGCGAATAGGAATTCAATGGCGCTACAATACCGCACGCAGATTCACTGCGGCGCCGAAGGAACCGACATGCCTCGCCGGAAATCAGCCACCACGGGTTCATTCGCGGACGTAATCGGCATTCAGGGAAAATTTGCCGATCCGGACTGGACCGCCGCGGGAGTGCCTCGGGCGGTCGTCGCCCCCAGAACATTGCAAACCCTGTGGTTCAACACCGGCACACGCTGCAATCTGGCCTGCCGAGGCTGCTATATCGAATCGAGTCCCCGGAACGATCGTCTGTCATACCTGACCCGGGACGAGGTTCGACCCTTTCTCCAGGAGGCCGAGCGCAGTTTTGAAGGCCTGGCCGAGATCGGGTTCACAGGCGGCGAGCCGTTCTTGAACCCGGAAATCATCGGCATGCTCCAGGATGCCATGGCAGCAGGCTATCGCGGTCTGGCGCTGACCAATGCCATGGCGCCACTGAAGAAACATCGCGCCGCATTGCAGGCCCTCAACGCGCAATTTACCGGGCAACTCGCCCTGCGTGTTTCGCTGGACCATTTCATCGAGGACGGCCACGAAGAGGTGCGCGGACCGGGTTCCTGGCAGCCTGCGCTGGAGGGTCTCAAGTGGCTCTCGGACGAGTCCTTCGACATCTCGGTCGCCTCCAGAACCATTCCTGGACTGGACGAGACGAAGACCCGGCTGGGTTTTGAAGCGCTGTTCCTGAAACACCGGATTGACGTCGACGCGCACAACCCGGCGCGCCTGGTGATTTTCCCGGAGATGGACGAAAGCGAAGATGTTCCCGAGATTTCCCAGCAATGCTGGAGCATTCTGGCAAGGGATCCCGGCGACGTGATGTGCGCCACGTCGCGCATGGTGGTCAAACGCAAGGGCGGCGAACGGCCCGTCGTCGTCTCGTGCACCCTGCTGCCCTACGACAAGCGGTTCGAGATGGGCCACACCCTGGCGGACGCAAACCGCCCGGTCCGGCTCAACCATCCCTATTGCGCCAAATTCTGTGTTCTCGGCGGCGCCTCCTGCAGCCAATCGGCGGCAATACCAGCTTGAAAGGGCCGGTTATGACCATGCACCAGCAATCACTGGATATCGTCCAGCGCTACTACGGCGAAGTCCTCAAATCATCCGCCGACCTCCAGACCTCGGCCTGCTGCGTGGCGGAAGCGCCCGCCGCCTATATCGCCGAGGCGCTGAAGAACGTGCATGACGAGGTACAGGCGCGGTTCTACGGCTGCGGATCGCCCATCCCGGCCGGCCTCGCCGGCGCCCATGTCCTTGACCTGGGCTGCGGCGCCGGGCGCGACTGCTATGTGCTGTCGCAGCTGGTCGGGCCCGGAGGCCGGGTGATCGGGGTCGACATGACCGAGGCACAGCTTGCGGTCGCGCGCGAGTACCTCGAATACCACGCCAGCCGGTTCGGCTACGCCAATGTCGAGTTTCGCCGCGGCTATATCGAGGACCTCTCGACCGCGGACATCCCGGACAACAGCATCGACGTCGTCATCTCCAATTGCGTCATCAACCTGTCGCCCGACAAGGAGCGCGTGTTCCGCGAAATCTTCCGCGTCCTGAAGCCGGGCGGCGAGCTCCATTTCGCCGACGTCTTCGCCGACCGGCGCCTTCCGGCCGATCTGGCCGCCGATCCGGTGCTCGTCGGCGAATGCCTTGGCGGCGCGCTCTATTGGGAGGATTTCAGGCGGCTTCTGGCCCGGGCCGGGTGCCACGACGTGCGAACGGTCAGCCGCCGGCGGCTCGAGATCAACAATCCCGAAATCGAACAGCGCGTCGGGCTGGTCCAGTTTCACTCGGTGGTCGTCCGGGCGTTCAAGCTGGAACTCGAGGACCGCTGCGAGGATTTCGGCCAGGCCGTGATCTATCGCGGCACCATGGCAGAATTGCCCCACGCCTTCGATCTGGACGACCATCACCGGTTCGCCACAGGCAAGATCATGACGGTTTGCGGCAATACCGCGGACATGATCTCCAGAACCCGTTACGCGCCGCATTTTCAGGTTATCGGCGACAAATCGACGCATTATGGATTGTACGATTGCGGCCCTGCGCCAGCCGGCGCACTGGAAGGCGGCGATGCATTCCCGTCCTGCTGCTGAAGTGGCGGCACCCATCTTCGGGCGGGCGATCACAGCCGGGGCCTTGCGATGACCGGTCGCCCTGAACCGGGCGCGGCGCAGCGTGGCCGGCGATGGAGCCGCCTGCTGCTCCTTCCCGTCCTGATCGGCTGCACCGCGGCTGCGGTCTGGGTGTTCGACCTTGGCCACTATCTGAGTTTTGCCAGTCTGGCGGACAATCACGCCTGGCTGCGCCAGCAGGTCGCGGAGAACCTCCTGGGCGCCGCCGCCGCCTTCACACTCGTCTATGCGGTGGTCGCGGCCTTGTCGCTGCCGGGAGCCGCGATCATGACGATGGCGGCGGGCTTGCTGTTCGGTCCGTTCCTCGGCGCGGCCCTGGCCGTCGCCGGCGCGAGCGCGGGCGCGACCCTGCTATTCCTGATCGCGAGAACCAGCCTGGGCGAGCTGCTGCGCGGCCGGGCCGAGGGCACCCTTGCCCGGCTCAGGGACGGGTTCCGCAAGGACGCCTTCAACTACCTGCTTTTCCTGAGGCTGGTGCCGCTGTTTCCGTTCTGGCTGATCAATCTGGTCGCCGCCTTCCTCGACATCAGGCTGCGCACATTCGTCCTGGGAACCGTCATCGGCATCATTCCCGGCGCCGCGATATATGCCGGCGTGGGTAACGGCATCGGCAGCATTCTGGAAAGCGGCCAGACGCCGGATGCCGACATCATCCTGTCGTCGCCCGTCCTGATCCCCCTCCTGGCCCTCGCCGCCCTGTCGCTCGTGCCGATCATCTATCGGCGAATGCGGCGCGCACCCGAAGAGACGACACGATGACCACGGACATCGCCTGCGACCTTTGCATCATCGGCGCCGGATCGGCCGGATTGTCCGTTGCCGCCGGCGCCGCCCAACTGGGCGCGCGCACCGTCCTATTCGAGCGGGGCGAGATGGGCGGCGATTGCCTCAACACGGGCTGCGTCCCCTCGAAGGCGCTGCTTGCGGCGGCCCATGCGGCCAGCAGCATCACGCAGGCACGCCGGTTCGGCGTCACAGCGCCCGAGCCGGACATCGATTTCGGCGCGGTGATGCGCCACGTGCGCGGCGTCATCGCGGCCATTGCACCGCATGATTCCGTCGCCCGGTTCGAGGGACTGGGCGTCCGCGTCATCAAGGCGCAGGCCCGCTTTACCGGACCGAAACACGTCATCGGCGGCGGCATCCGCGTGCGCGCCCGGCGCTTTGTCATCGCGACGGGGTCGAGGGCCGTCATACCGCCGATCCCCGGCATCGAGGACATCGACACGCTGACCAACGAGACGATATTTTCGCTGGAGACACGGCCCGAGCATCTGCTGGTTCTCGGCGGCGGCCCGGTCGGCGTGGAAATGGCGCAGGCATTTCGCCGGCTGGGTAGCCGAGTGACGATTTTCGAAGCCGCCCGGCTGCTGGGCAAGGATGACGCCGAATTCGTCGACATCCTGCGCCGGCAACTGGCCGGCGAGGGTATCGCCATCCGGGAAGGCGTGAACATCGCGCGGATCGGCAAAGCAGATGGCGGTGTCGGCGTTACCCTCGGCGACGCCGGAGAAACCGTGACCGGCAGCCACCTGCTGGTGGCCGCAGGCCGCCGCCCGGGCATCGACGGACTGGATCTGGCCCGGGCCGGTGTCGAGGCCACCGCCAAAGGCATCATTGTCGATGCCCGGCTTCGCACCTCCAACAGGCGGATCTATGCGCTGGGCGACGTTGCCGGTGGCCCCCAGTTCACCCATGTCGCCGGCTATCAGGCCGGGATCGTCATCCGCAACGCGCTGTTCCGGATTCCCGCCAGAGTGAAGTATCGCGCCCTGCCCTGGGTGACCTACACCAGCCCGGAACTGGCCCATGTGGGCATGACCGGCGCCGAGGCGCAAAAGCGCTTTGGCGCGCGGCTGCAAGTGACCAGGGCAGACTTTACCGGCAATGACAGGGCGCAGGCCGAGCGAGACACGGTCGGCGGCATCAAGGTGCTGACCCAGCCCAACGGCACAATCCTGGGTGTCAGCATATTGGGGGCGCATGCGGGCGAACTCAGCCATGTCTGGGCGCTGGCAATTGCCCGAGGACTGAAGCTGAGCGCACTGACCGGCACCATGTTTCCCTACCCGACCCTGGGAGAGATCAACGCAAGGGCAGCGAGCGCCTTCTACGCGCCCCGTCTGTTCAGCGCGTGGCCCAGGCGTCTCGTGCGGTTGCTCACCCGATCCTGGCTCCCCTGACCTTTTGCGCCTGCCTGACAAGCCCGGAATAATCGAGCGCCCTGATCCCTTCCTCGCCTGCGCGATCGGGCGAGCGGGTTTGTGCCGGCTGGATTCCCAGGCCATCCACCAGCCGGTTCATGAAATTGAACATGGCGCAGACGGCAATGGCATCGTGCAGCGCCTTGCCGTCCCAGCCGGCCGTGAACACCGCATCCGCATCCGCCTGGGTCATCTTCGCCGGCTCGAGGGTGAGCTTGCGGACATAGTGAAGTATCGGTTTCATGGCCGCCGCGGCATCCGACGCGTCGATATCCTCGAGCAGGCTGGCGACCAGCCCTTCTTCGACGCCCAGCGCCTCGGCCATGAAGACATGCCCGCCATGGCAGTACCGGCATGCATTCAGCCCGGATGTATAGGCCGCTATGATCTCGCGCTCACGCGCCGTGAGCGGTGATGGACCGCGCATGACCGCGTCCTGAACCTTCATCCAGGGTTCGTACACCTCCGGATAGGCGGTGTAGACGTCGATCGGATCGGCATCGGCCGGATACGAGTTGATAAACGGCATAGGTATCTCCTGGTGCAGACAATCCGTACCTATTCATCCGTGCCGCGCGACCCGATCGGATATGCGCCCGTGCCCGTCCGGAAGGGCTGTGCCAGCATCCTGTCGACGCGAAGCTGCGCCGCGTCGCGGAAGACATCCAGGCCGATGATCATGCCTTCATGGCCGTCGCGCGGCTGAGCCCGATAGGTACCGAGCAACCGGTCCCACCATGGCAGATTGAAACCGAAATTGCTGTTCGTCTCATCGGGATGAATCGAGTGATGGACGCGGTGCATGTCCGGCGTGACGACCAGCCAGCGCAGCATCCGGTCCAGCATGCCCGGCAGCCGCACATTGCCGTGGTTGAACATGGATGTGGCGTTGAGCACGACCTCGAAAATCACCACGGCCACGGCCGGCGGCCCGAGCGCCGCGACGGCGGCAAGCTTGATCGCCATGGACAGCAGGATTTCGAGCGGATGAAACCGCGCGCCGGTGGTCACATCGAAGTCGATGTCGCTGTGATGCATGCGATGCAGTCGCCACAGCGCGGGAATCGCGTGAAACATCACGTGCTGCAGATAGATCACCAGATCCAGCACCAGCACCGCGACAATGATCCGGACGACTTCCGGCACGGCGGCGTTATTGAGCAATCCCCAGCCCCGTTGCTCGGCCGTCACAGCCAGTCCTAAGGCGGCGACCGGGATCAGCAGCCGCAGCAGGAGCGTGTTGAGCGCCGCGATTCCCAGATTGTTCGGCCAGCGCTTCAACCGCGGCACGAGGCGTGCGCGCCGGGGACCGACAGCCTCCCAACCTGCCATGGCGGCCAGAATACCGAGAAACGCCGACAACCGGATGGCCGGCTCGTGCATCAGGATGAAATCCGTCATTTGGCTCCCCGCGCGCCGCATCCCCGCGGCCGGCACGCTCCACCGCGCCTACAGCAGGCCTTCCGCAACCGCGCGATCATAGTCTTCCGGCCGGTCAATATCCCACAATGTCTCGCGCTCGACGACGCTCAGCCCGGCCGACCTCATCCGTTCCCGGGTCAGCGCCATGATAGCCGATGTGCTCCAGGGCATTGCCGTGAACAGGCCGGGCGCCGGCGCCCGCAGGCCGATCAGGATATAGCCGCCATCCTCGACGGGCACGACCACCGCGTCCGCACCGCGGCGCAGTGCATCGGCGCAGCCGACCAGATGCGCGGGCGTGATCACCGCGCAATCGGTGCCCATCAGCAGCATCGGGCCCTCTGGCGTCAACACATCGAACGCATGCGCCATCCTTGCCCCCAGGTCATCCCCCATCTGCGGATGCAGCGTCAGGGGAAACGCCGCGCTCAGGTCCTCGAAGGAGGCGTGTTCCACCGAGGGCGCACACCATAGCGAGACCGGCCCCACATCGGCGGCACAGGCCACGCGCACCGCCTTTTCGATCAGCCGCCGCTGGACCTGTGCGGCGCCCCTCGCGCCAAGCCTCGGTGCAAGGCGCGTCTTGGCGAAACCCTCGACAGGCGCCTTGGCGAATATGGCGATGCCCACCGGCTCAGCGCTCATCGGGTACATAGCCATAGCGCCTCGCGAGTTCCTGCGGATCGACGCCGCGAAAATGGGCCAGCCGCAACGACCACATCAGCCAGATCGTGCGCCAGACGCCGTGCTTCTGCCAGCGCCGGGCTGAGGCCGATACCGTCTGGCGCAGGCATGCAGGCCGGCTGATCCGCCGCAGCGCCTTGCTGATCTCGATATCCTCCATCAACGGCATGTCCCGATAACCGCCGATCGCCGCGAACGCGGATTGCCGGACGAAAATGGCCTGGTCGCCGGTCGCGATCCCGGTCAGGCGCGAGCGCCAGTTCATCATGAACGCGACGAGCGCAAGCAGAGGCGTGCGCGGTTCCATGCGGACATCGAAGCGTCCCCAGACCCGCGCCGGATCGGCAAAGGCACGGTCGATCAACCTGTCCGCATCGGGTGGCAGGCTTGTGTCCGCATGCAGGAACAACAGGACCGAACCCGAGGCCAGTGCCGCACCGGCATTCATCTGGGAGGCACGCCCGCGCGGCGCGACCGCCACGCGGTCCGCCAGCGCCCCGATGGCGGCGAGGGTCCTGTCCGTGCTGCCACCGTCCATGACGATGATTTCCGCGCCCCGTTCCCGCAGGGGCGAGAGCTGCGCCAGGTGCCCGCCGATGGCGACCGCTTCGTTCAGCACCGGAACAATGACCGACAGCTTCCCCGTCATGGATGCATCGTAGCCGCTGAGCGGTCCAATGTCCGCTGCGGCGCCCGGCTGCATGGGATTTTTCGGCCTGCAAGCCGTGCGAGGAACCGTATTCTCGCCGCGCCGGTGTCGATTGGCCATTGCGGAACCGGCCGGCAGGCTTCTAGCGTAGGCGTTCCCAACAATCCGACATTGGAGCGCCTGATGAGACATGTGGATTTTCTTCAAGTGGCAGCCATGGCTGGAGGGATTTTTGTGTTTGGCGGTCAGGCAATGGCCGCCGATGTCGCGGCCGCACCATCCGCAGCCGCCAGCGTCGCGGCGCCCCGGTGCGACCAGAAGGGCGGCGGCGACTGTGACGACACCGACAAGGCGTGCTCGCCGGGCATCGACAACGACTGCGACGG
This sequence comes from Emcibacter sp. SYSU 3D8, assembly GCF_039655875.1. Taxonomy (NCBI): domain Bacteria; kingdom Pseudomonadati; phylum Pseudomonadota; class Alphaproteobacteria; order Emcibacterales; family Emcibacteraceae; genus Emcibacter; species Emcibacter sp. SYSU 3D8. The sequence goes on from NZ_JBBYXK010000005.1 coordinate 274,705, forward strand.
CGCCGCCGACGACGATGCCGTCGCAAAGCCGGCCAGCACTGGCGCCGGCACGAAAAACCCTCTGCATGAGAGCAAGGGTCACGGCGGCGTCAATCCCCTTCACCAGGACGGGGAATAGTCGTCACCGGTTCCTGTCCGGCCGCGCGCCCCCAACCGCGTTAATGCGCCGTTCACATTCAGGGGCCTATACAGGCGTTGTCCGACGGTAGCCCCCCTCCCGTTGGACGGAAACAGCAGTAAACTCAGGGCCGTCAGAATTAGCTGGCGGCCCTTTGCTGTGTCCCGGCCCCGGCGCCGTCGCCTCCTGACGAACCGTAAAGCCGCCAACCGCCTGCGGGCCGGACGCCCCATCGAACAGTCTCCGCCAGACCAAGACCCGAGCAGCGCCAAAATGTTCTATCCGGCACTTCAGGGCGCGCCATTGCCGCGCCTACGAGACCTGTCCCTGTGCTTTTGTCGTGGCAGCCAGCCGGAGATACAATACGCCAAGCACCGCTGAAAGACCTGACGCGAACAGGATCGCGCTTTTTGCCACATGTAGATGCTCGGGGCGCCCCTCAAAGCCCAGCGCAGCGATGAAAGTGGACATGGTAAAGCCTATGCCTGCGATGAGAGAGACACCGATCACGTGCTTCAGATTTATGCCGTCGGGTAAGCTGCCAATCTTGTAGCGAATACTCAGCCAGCACGCACCGGAAATACCGGCACACTTCCCCACGACGAGCCCCATCGTAATGCCCATTCCAACGGGATGCCGGAGGCTGTCGATAAACGATTCCAGTTCAAAGGCCACGCCTGCATTGGTCAATGCAAACAGAGGCAGTATGAATAACGATACCGGAAAATACAGACTGTCCTCCCACCGGCGCAGCGGTGTACTGGCGCGTTCTGCGAAGTCTCTGACCTCAAGTACTTTTTCATGATCACGCCGGCTACCGAGAACATCCACCCCGTCGGGTTTTCTCTGCATCGAATTGATGATCGATTTGGCCTTCTCGAGCAATTTTACCGGCGCCAGCTTGGGTCTTGCCGGCACCGTCAGGGCGATGGCGACACCGGCCACCGTGGGATGAACGCCTGACTTGAGCATGGCCCACCATGCAGCCACGCCGATGAAAAAATAGAAAATTGGCCGGCGAACGCCAGCATAATTGGCCAGCGCCAATAGCATGATAAGTGAAAATGCAATGGCCAGGTACACGACATATATTTCTTGCGTATAGAATAGCGCAATGATCAGTATTGCACCGACATCGTCGACAATGGCGAGACCAACGATGAAAGCCAGAAGGCCATGCGGTATGTATTTTCTTACAACAGTAAGGACACCCAACGCAAAAGCCGCATCGGTTGCCATTGGGATGCCCCAGCCAATCTGGGAATCAAGCGTCCAATTGAACAGGGAATAAATCAGGGCGGGACAAACCATTCCGCCCACGGCGCAGACAATCAGCATGCGTCTATGATCGCGTCGGGCGAGTTCACCCGCTAATACTTCCCGCTTTATCTCGAGACCGAGCAGGAAGAAAAAAATCACCATCAATCCATCATTGATAATGTGTTTGAGTGACGCCTGAAACGCGAGATCTCCCAGAAAGAACCCGATCGGGGTGTGCGTCAAATCATGGTAGGCAGGCGCATAGGCCGAGTTTGCCCACCAGAGCGCTACCAGCGTGGCGATCAGCAGAAACAGACTGGCGGTGGTCTGGGCACGAACAAAATTCGAATATGGGCCGTGAATATTATCCACGCCCCGTTTCAGCAGATTTTTCAGCTCTGGATCCATCCTAACAGTGCGTAATGAGAAATATCGGGGCCAAGACAATAAGAGAACGGCAATCAAGCAAGCGCACCTTGAATGCCGAAAGACAGCACGCTACCGGAATACGCCCGTTGTCTTTGACTGTCTCATTGTCGATGGTCATGTGAATCGCCCTCTGGAGACGCGCACAGCCTGCGCAACGAGCCTGGAGAGACGGCTTCGGCCGCAATAGCCGGTCGGCTGATCCCTCCATGTCTTGTCTGGCCGGCGGAGCAAAAATGCACAGTCCGCATCGGTGCAACGGGCAGGTTTCTCATGCTCGGGTTTGAAACGAACGAAAAAAACGCGAGCGTTGTTCCCTAGGGTACTGACCGGGATCCGGCGCACGGAAGGCATGGCTCGCGGACGGTATCGACGTCGATCTGTTCCGGCCCGGGACGAACGATCCGATCCAACCCTTGTCGCACATGGCTGAGCAGGCAGACAGCAAAACCGCGCTTGCATCGGTTGTGACAAAAACTTGTCTCAATCATGGAACTTTTGGCTATTGCGTCGGTTCCGAAGATGCACCCAACCACAAACAGGAGACAGACCATGAACGTGTTCAAGCTCCGGGATTTGCTGTTGGTGGGCGCGTTTATAATTCCCTCCACATCGGCTCTTGCCCTTCCCGACGAACTCGCAGATTTTTACGCACCGCCGGGGACGTTCTACCTGCAGGATAGTTCTGACGTGGAATTGCTCGACTATTCGCGCGTTCGTGACGTTCGGGTCTGCGCGTCACGGAAGATGCCAAATGCCGTGGGGCCAGATCCAAAGCCGGTTGGCCTGACCATCAAGTATGACGGCCGTGAACGGACTGTCCGGCCCGGCAACTGCTTCATGTTCGAAGCCAAGAATATCAGCGTGACACCTGCCGACACGTTGCCGGATGGCATCATGCTGGAAGGGACCTACGACGTAAGGTAATCGGGGCTCAGAGAGCGCAACCCAGTTACTGCTGTGGGGGTAGTGGGCTCATTGCCGGTTGATCCAGCAGACCCCAATGGCCCACTTCCCAATTTGGCTTCACACGCTCTCGATTGCGCCTACGGGGCCCTTTGCAGCCTACGCATGCATTTCCCGAAAGTGTCTCCCGGCGCCATTTGCAAGTTTGGCGCGAGACCATTTTCGGCGGCGCTTGGGCGCGTCCGGTACGCGCTCTCCCTGAAAGGCGGCTTCAGTCTGTTCGAGCTTTTGCAGACCTGAAGCAAGCGCGGCGCCCCAGATTGCGTGCGCCGCCAACATGAGCAGGTTGCGCTCTAGCGGATGCCGGGTAGCTGGAGCGAGCAAGCGCACCGCCGGTATCCACCCGAGGTAGCTACCGGCCCAGACCGCCAATCCATAAGCGCCACCCACGACCGGCGACCGCTTTTTCGTCAAAAGGGGATACACCGCCCCCGTGATAGCGCCATAAGCGAAGTGCGCCGCCATCGTCACGGCCGCGAGCTTCCCCTTGCCACCATCGACGCCGGTGAGGTCGGCGGCGCGCTGTGTTGTTTCGCGTGGGGGCAATGGATATGCCTGGCGCCGGGGCAAAAACCTTTGCAGCTTCTGGATAGTGGCGGTCATGGCCATCGTCGCTGCCAGGCCGGCAAGACCACCATAAAGAATGCGGCGCATGGCTGGACTCAGGTCTTTCCGGGCTTTTGGTTTCCGTTGTCTCCGCGGCCTTTCTCGGCGCTGGCCTCGGCCTTCTGCCGGCGGTCCGTATCAATTGTCTCGCGCTTCGACATCGTCATCTCCCGGAGGTGTCTAGCTGCAACCGAGAGCGGTCTCGTTTGTTCCCCGAATGGGCAAATGAACCGGATGCCGAAAGGGAAAAATGCTCCCGGAACCGAGGACTACGCTGGACGCATCCTGGGCCTCAGCGGAACCCGGGTCTGACCACGGCCCGCTCCGAGGGCTGACATCGGACAGGCTGCTGCAGCAACTGCAATCGGGAATGACAATATCCGTGCCGCTGCTGTCCCGCATGCGGACGAATACCATCGCCGCAACGGTCATGTTTGCCGTAAAATATTATCGTTGCTACGGTAATCAAAGAGTCGCGCCTTCATGATGGTCATGCGTGATACAGGAAAATTTACAGATCCCAACGCGGCGCCGGCATGGCTTCTCTGGTAATGGACGCGGCGCTCTCATACTGGTTCAGAAAATTTCTCCCCACCGCGACACGTTTGCGCCTTGAAGAAGTGTTCGGCGCAGGCCTCTACCGCGGTTTTTCCGACCTGCACCGGGCAATTTTCATTCATATCCCCAAGACAGCCGGGGTCAGCCTGAAGCAGTCGCTCGGCGTCCGCGAAGAGACCGGACATGCCGACTACCGAACCTTCCAGATGGCGTCACCGGCAAAATGCAGGACGTATTTCAAGTTTGCGTTCGTAAGGAACCCATGGGGCCGATTGCTATCCGCCTACAGCTTCCTCGATGCCGGCGGCATTCCCAAATGGGATCTTTACTGGCGCGACAGGCTGCTTATGGGCGTGTCCAGTTTCGAGCAATTCGTGCTCGAGCGGCTTGAAACCCCTCTGGTCCAGGACGCGTTGCACTTTCGCCCGCAATACAGCTTCCTGAGCGATGACTCTGGCGCCGTCATGATGGATTACATCGGGCGCTTCGAAACCATCGATGCGGACTTTGCGCATGTCTGCGAACGGCTGGGCATCGCCGTCCCGCTTCGGCACATCAACAGGTCGGCACATTCCAGCTATCAGGACGTCTATACGCCGGCCATGCGCGACATGGTCTCGCGCGTCTATTCGCGAGACATCGAGCTGTTCGGTTACCAATTCAATGAGCCGACCCGCTAGAATCCCTGCACGCCGTCCATCCTCGACGCCTTCGAAGGTTACGCAGGACTACCCGAACGCGACGATCCGCGGCACGACCGGGAGGTGCTCGTCGCCGCCCGCGGCCACCGAAAGCGCATCAATATCTCAACCGTCCTCGCCGGCCAGAAACTCGGAATCAGGGAGGTCGACGGCGGCATCTGGATCGTCAGCTTCATGCGCCGCGATCTCGGATACATCGATCTGGAACAGAGACCATTGCAGACAATCGACAACCCGTTCGGCTCGAGGTTGTCACCCATGTCTCAGGTACGAACCGGTACCGGTGTCTCAGGTCCGCACAAAAAGGGGAATGGCGGAGGGAAAAGAACCGACATCGAACATTCTCTGGATCATAACCCGCTGTATCCTCGGGTCTAATGGGTGGGCCGAGAATTACCATGCCGGACGGTCCGCTCAATTCAAACCCACGCCATATGCTCCTGGCATGCCCGAAGGTTCTGGCATCTAGTACTCATGCTCAACGTCCTCGCGGATTGTTTCCGCCACCTCAATCGGCACCTCCATCGGCAAAAAGTGCGTCCGATCCGGATAATAGATTTCTCGGCCATTCCTGAATGCGCCAACGAGACCCGGCCAGGTGGGTGAGGAAGCAAAGTCATTCAAGCCTGCTCTCTCCGAGCGGTGCGCCCGGAGCAGCAGCACCGGCACCTCCAGGCGCGCGATGCTGTCGAAAACGCCGACATTGGTCCGGCTCGTCGTGTAGACGCTCGCCTCCATTTCAGGCGCGCAGGCTAGGTCGAATCCATCCCCTTTTTCGCCCGGGACAAGCCCATAGGTGCAATATTTCCAAAGCGTCGCTGGGGAAAACAGCGAGTATGGATGACGGCTCTGAAACCGGTCGTACATTTCCTGGGGAGACGCGAAGTGCCGTTTGCGCCTGGAGGCGGGATGCAATTCTCCGGGCTTCAGAAACGGCATGTGTCCCGTCTCGTAATCCGCCGGAGCGGGCACCATCGGATCGATAACCACCATGTGCCGAAAGCGGTCCTGACAAGTCGCTCCGCCATCAAGCAGCGCATGCGCGCCCATGGAATGACCGATGCCCACGAAATCGTCGAGGCCGAGCGCCGGAATGAGCCGGGCCTGATCCGCTCCCATGGTTCTCCAATGGCTGATCGGGCCGCCTGTACTGCGGCCGTGTCCACGCTGGTCGACGGCGATGCAATGGAACTCTCGCAGGTTTTCAATGACCTCGTCCCAAACCCGGCCATGAAAGCTGGTTCCGTGAACGAAGTAGAGGCTTGGCCCATCTCCCTTGAGGTGGGGCCGCCATTCCGCATAGGCGATTTCAATATCACCCAGGTCGATCGTCCTGAGCAGAGGAGCATCCGCGGACGACATCTAGCGCGCGACGCTTGATTGGGAAAACGCATTGCCCGTCTTCAACGCGCCAACAGGGTCAGCCGCGGCCGGAAAACTACCGCGGCCAAATGTCTTGAAGATTCGGATCCACTGCTCTGAAGCCAGCATGTGGCGACCGCGTCCGGTGACCTGTGGGCAACGCGTCAAAATGTCGCCTCCGTGTCCGCTGCTCATTATTAAAAGCTCCAAGTCACCGAGCCAGATGCTGATCACCCGATCCCGCGGGCGGCACACTTCAAACTGAGACACTACCCGAATTATACATTTGGTCTTGGCCTGCCCCTGAAGGGTGGTCCGGTTTCAATGTTAGTTCATGGTTGGCCTTTGTGCCAACGGTAGCACGCCTGGTGTAGCTGGTGCGGGTTGCGGAACCGGGTGCGAAGGGATGAAGGTCGCCGGCGCTGGGGGCCTGTACCCGAGCAAGCTGTGTGGTCGCACGGTGTTGAAGTGCCGACGCCGCTTCGATTGCTTCTGGAGCACCTTCAGCCCCTCCCGTTGCCAATCGCGCTCCATCCGCTTCCGACTGATCTGACAGTTGACGCCGCGCAGCAGTACCGGGGCGCAAATACGTCTGAGGGCATTGACGATTGAGACTTGCTTTTGGCGCCTCACGCATTTATGCGAATGCCTCTCAATAACGAAAGGAGGAATTCGCATGTGTGTTAAGGGGGCAATCGTCGGAGCTCTCGTGGCTTCCATCGTCAGCGCGGCGGCAATGGCCGAAGAGAACAAGGAAGTCTCCAAAAAGGGCGAGCGAGACCCCGAAGAGGTCGTGGTTTCGGCGCTACGGGTTCCGAAGCCGATCACAGCGATTCCCAATACCGTCAGGGTTCTTGATCGAGAGACGCTGGACACGCAGCTTGCGGTCAGTTCCAGTCTGTTGGACAGCCTGAGCTTTTCGATCCCGAGCTTTTCGCCTGGTCGCCAGAAGATGACCAGCACCGGCGAATCGATGCGTGGACGGACGCCGCTGTACATGG
>NZ_JBBYXK010000006.1 GCF_039655875.1 Emcibacter sp. SYSU 3D8
CAATCGGCTCAACGCCTATATCCAGGGTCCTATCTTCGGGGGCCTCAGCGGGCGGGTACAGATGTCTCACCTGTTCGACCGGCATTTCGATGGCGGCCTGCCGAAGCATGACTTCTCCGGATACACCCTGGTGGACGCCATGGTATTCTATCAGACAGACAATCTCGGGCGCTTCACGCTCGCCGTCCAGAATCTGCTGAACAAGACCTACGTCACGTATTTCTCGCAGACCGCGACCTTTGTAACCAACCGAGACTACGTCGCCGGCCGGGGCCGCGCGATCACATTGCGGTGGCAGGGGAGCTTCTAGGCCCGACGATCCGGCTGCCATGACTTCCATTAGAGGCCATGGCAGCCTCCTTCCGAAACATGGTTTGGCCCATATTTGCTATTGCTAGGCGTTTGCATGTGGATTAATAGGCTGGCGGTAAAGTTAATAAGGGGCGGAAAATGCCCGCCACTCGCTCTATTCGTCATGCCCTCGCCGCATCCGCACTCCTGATCCCCGCCGCAGTCTTCGCGCAGGAACGATCGTCGGCCTTCTCGCGTTCGGGGGGACGAGGATACAATCATCGTCACCGCGGCGCGTAACGTGCTGCCGCCAAGCGCGCTGCCGTTGACCATCAATGTGATCGACGAGATCACGCTTGAGCAGCAGGTGTCGATCAGCGGCTCCATCGTCGATGCCGTGTCCGCACTGTCGCCCTCCTTTTCGCCGACCCGGCAGAAGCTTTAGGGGGCGGGCGAAACCCTGCGCGGACGCTCGCCGCTCTATGCCGTGAACGGAATCCCGCAGTCGACACCGATCCGTGACGGGGCGCGAGATGGCTACACCATCGACCCTTTCTTCATCGAGCGCGTCGAGGTGATCTACGGCTCGAACGCATTGCAGGGCATCGGCGCCACCGGCGGCGGCGTCAATCAGGTCACGGCTTGTGTCTTCCGGTCGTAAGCCTCAAACGGAGAAGCGACCTGGAGCCGGATGGATTGACGTATGTCGACGCGGAGCGCACTGTTTCGGGACAGAGCGAACCCAATTCGCGAGGCCAAGTCCATGCACATCGACGCATTCGGAGCGGCTGTCAGCACCGACGAAAAAATTAGGCCTGGAACCGTCTTCAAATGCGATCTTGGAGACGTTTCGGGGACGTTCCTGAAGGCCGAGGTTCCAGACGGGCCGGAAAATATCTGGCTGGTTCACCTAGATAGCAAATCTGGGATGCCTGAGTTTATTTCACCATGCCACCTGCACCCGGATCGCTGCTTGGTGTTTCCGGATGCGACCTTGGTGCTACGCGAGTTCAGGACACCGCAAACGCTGAGCCGCTATCTCGTGGGCTCAGTCCTCGTATATGACGGCGGCGTTGCGATATACGCAGCCAGTCACTCCAATCCAACGTTCGACGGGCACATCGTCAATCTGGAAACCGGATGCCGCGCACTCGTCGCCCCACAGGAAGCTTCCTTCTGCCCTTCCTGGGCGATCTACCCGACGCGCCGGGACTGGGGTTATGACGGCCTGCAGCCGCTGGTCGCGTATCCCTAGATGGTAAAAGCCTCAGAAGACCGCCGACTCTATATAGAGCAGCCCACAGGCCCCGCCAGAAATCAAGCGCGCCGCAAACTTACAATCGCATTGCCGGCGCATCCTACCGCCAATCTGTCACCCGCCACTGCAAGACGGTCACGCTCCTCAGTGATGCGCGGAAACCGCCCCGGCGAATTCTCCAGAGAGTTCCCGGGACACTCGGTGAGAGACATCGCCCAGGCTCAACATACCGACCAAGCGCTTCTCTCGGTTAACGACCGGCAGTCGACGAACTTGCTTCATTTCCATTAGGTAGATGGCGTCCTCGATGTCCTCGTCCTCGGTGCAGTAGATGATGCCGCATGTCATCACGTCGCCCGCGGTTATCGAATCCAGATCCCTGCCGTCCGAAATCGCGCGACAGACGATGTCACGGTCGGTCACCATGCCAATAAGTCTGTCGTTCTCGCCAATGGGAATTGCGCCTACATCCTTGTCGCGCATAAGCTTGGCAACATCCGAAAGCGGGGTTTCTGGTGGGCACCAGTCGACTCCGCGATGCATCGCTTGCTTAACCGTGATCATTGGACCCTCCTGTCTAGGAAACGGGATTACAGTCCCGCCTGATTGCAATAATTATACAGGAAACGGTGCGTCATGACGATGATCACGCGGCGCGATGACAGGGTTTTACCTGCTTTGTCTCCCTTTGCCGCTGGCAGTCGATTCCGTTTGTAGGATCGACGATCTTGCGGGACATCGACTGATTGAGTTTATAGCTTTTCTCTGAGTGTCTAACCCGAAATTAAGCTGAGTGATATCAGCCGGTTGTGATTCTATCGGATATGCGAGAAACGACAGAGTTTGCACATGTGGACTGACATCACCCGGGCACAGCATGCTCGAAGCGGACAGCGGTTGCCAAGCGATCTGACGGACGGCGAATGGTCGATTGTCGAGCCGTACCTGCCGGCGGCATCGTGCGTTGGCCGGCCGCGCAAATGGCCGTTGCGCCAGGTCATGGACGGATTGCTGTATCTGATCCGCGGCGGCCTTCCCTGGCGGATGCTGCCGCCGGGCGTGTTTCCCCCGGTCTCGACCGTGCAGCGGTACTTCTACTAATTGCGCGACAGCGGGCTGTGGCATCACATCAATCATTGTCTGATGACGGGCACGAGAGGCCGAAGGCCGTAAGGCCTCGCCCAACGCCAGCGTGATCGACAGCCAGATCGTGAAAACCGCTGAAAGCGGCGGGCCCCGCGGGGCAGCCTGCCCTCGGGCCGGCAAAGCCGGACCCGGGGGGACGCGGGCAAGAAGGTCAAAGGCCGCAAGCGCCATATCCTTACCGACACCCTCGGATATCTGGCTCATGCCGTGGTTCATGGCGCCGACATCCGGGACAGGGATGGCGCGCCCCTGGTGCTCGCCGACATCCGCCACAGCTTCCCCTGGCTGCGCCATGTGTTCGCCAAGCCTGCCTCTGCGAATGCGGGGGGCGGCTACGCCGGCGAGAAACTCCGAACCACGCTCAAGGGAAAGGCGGCTGGACGCTCGAAATCATCAAGTGATCCGACACCGCCAAGGGCTTCGAACTGCTGCCGCAACGATGGGTCGTCGAGCGCACCTTCGCCTGGTTCGGCCGCAACGGCCGCCTCGCCAAGGACTTTGAGACCACCATCGAAAGCTCGACACCACGGCCATCTCTCAAAACGTGGACTATCTCGTCTGACATAATTTCCGGCATGCGCTCGATTAACAGCCGGTCCCGTTCCGTATGCTCCACGTAGCCCCCGAATCAAATATCGGCGTGGATTCTAGCATGGCGTTTCATTGCTACGCGAACGCGGTGCGGCAATGCCCATAGACTGATGCCGGCCCGCCGCAAGCAGCGCCAGCAAACCTCCTGGATGGTGCGAGACCGTGCTTGAAGAATGTCACGTGGGTACGGCGAAGGGCATTGAGCAGCGGCAATATCCGGCAGTGGGTGTCCAACTCAGGGCGCCTCACATCGTCTGGATCGCGAAGAGAGCACATGCAAACTGCTAGCCCTTCACCTTGCCGCCAACTGATCCGGCTCGACCCTGGTCCCTCCACAAATGCGCTGCAAACCGCCGAGAAAATCGATGTGGCACCTCGCCAAATAACGCAAAACTTCAGCGTTCTGAAGCAGGCGCGAAGCGTAAGCGGTTGCCACGACTAGGTCGAGTTGACCCTGACCGTATGACTCCTCCACCGCCCTATACTGTGCTTCGATATTCCGAGCCTCACCTTCCAATTGGGCCAGACGTGCGAAACCGCGTTCGGGCGGAACGTGCTTTATCCGCCGAGATACCAGCTGCTCGTCAGGGGTTGCGGCAAGAAGGGCCTCAGCGTAGCGACCGGTAAATTTGTTCAAATCAGCCATGAGCCCGGCGGCCTCGATCTGGCGCACCGGCTTCATTCTCTTGAGCACCCGGAACACGGCGCGCGGGACGTTGGCATCCTTGATAAGGTCCACGGCTTCTGGGCAAATGCCGTCGAGCAGCCGATTGCGTTGCCGCAGCGTCGTGAGGTCCATTGACAAAGCAGCCGCGATCGTCGCTTCCGCTGCTCCGCGCCTGATAGCCTGCCGTATCATCTGATGCTCCTGGACGAGTGTGAGCCGATTAACGCGCTTGTTGTACGTGAATGCCTCATCATCCGTCGCAACCAGGCATTCCACCTCAGTTTCCCCGATCTCCCGCAACACGTTGATCCTGATGTGTCCGTCAACGATTAGGTAGGTTCCATCGTCATCGGGAGAGACCACAGGCGGCTCCACGAGGCCCACCTGGAGGACAGAGGCAACGATCTGAGCGTATTTCCTGCTTTGATACACTTGCGAGGAGATGCGCTTGGTAGGAACCAGATCACTGATTGATACCCTTCGACCTTGTGGATGAAACCCCACAGCGACGTCCTCACCTGTTGGCATCGGTGCCCTCCTCTCCCTTGATGCGCCTAGCGAGACACTCCGGCAGGGAAGAGAGCCCCTCAACATCCAGGACCGCCACGAAGCCAGGATCGGCAAGCAGGCTTTTCAGGATATGGGCAAGGACCGCCAAATGCTCATCACTGTTGCGCACCTCCCGGATGAGGTGGCGTTTTCGTTCAGCGTCCCGTTCGTAGGTCCGAACCAGCCCGGCCACGGTCATCTTTTCGCCGCCGCGCGAAGGAAGTACGGTCGACTTGCCCTTGCGCTGCCTGCTCTCCACCAGGCGCCGGGCGGCAATGAGCTTGTGACCCCGTAGGACGCCGGACTCATAAGCGCTCTGCAGAATGCTTTGAATGTCAGGCCGGTTAGCCGCCGCAATGTCGATGGCGACAGTGAGCGGTATCGTCCCGCGCTCGACGCCATTGATCAGACGTTGCTCGCCGTTCTCCAGAAGCCTGGTTATGCCGGCAACGTATTCGGGACTAAGGCCGGTCTTGATAGCGACTTGTTGGTTGTCGTAGCCGCGCTGCTTGAGCCCGGCGATATCACCCAGCAATTCCATATGTGTGTGTCTGCGCCGCGCTACGTTCTCGACCAGACTTTTGACCATGCACTCGCTGACAGTTGCGTCGAGCACGATCGCTGGAATGAGCGATTGTCCGAGCGCGCGAAACGCCTCGATCCGGCCTTGGCCACAGATAAGATCGAAATTACGACCTTTTGCTCGCCGCGACACGGTAATGGGCCGCTTCAATCCTACCTTCCCGATGCTGTCGACAATTTCCTGGAAGAGATGTTGGTTGCGGCTGCGGGGATTGGGAATCTTGATTCTCTCGATGGGGACAAGCTCGGTGACCAGCGCCGCCATATCACACCTCTGAAAGCGGTTTGCGCGCGAGCAGAGCCACGGTCCGATCGAGGCTGGTTGCGTGAAAGACCTGGGGTATCGGTCCTGAATCACGCGCCATGTTGAACGGGGGCCTAGGCATCTTGCACGCCGGCACAACGTAGTAGTCCTCCGCGCCAGGGGCTTCCGGCAACTCGCGTGCGACGATGTATATATCGCCCCCTTTCGGAATCCGGGCGCAGTACCACAGCACCTGTCCGCTACTCGCCTCGACCGGAGGCAGAACCTTGGTAATAATGGTCACTTCATCACTGACAAGGAGGCGTTTCATGCCCGACTGAAGATCGCAGCTGATACCACATTCCCTGACCCGGGCCGCAATCTTGCGGAGAAGCTCACGTTGGCGTGCGACACGACGCAGGTCTGCCTCATGGGTCCGGTAGTTGCGCCGGGGGCTGTAGCCGACGAGGCGATAGGCCTTCAAAAGGCCTCCAAAGATCCGGGCATAGGTGTCCGCACATGGTATTGCCGGACACCCATCGATAATCTCGATCGACAGGTGTCCCTGCTCTCGCAGCAGTGCGCGGAGCCCATTAAGCATCAGGGTAGGATCGGTTCGACTACGACGCTCGCGCCGGCAGTCCTGAGCCCTCCTGAAGAGCTCTTCGGAAATCATAGGCTCGATAGCTGCGGGCACTCGCACCCAGTCGTGGCGCTCGTTCGCTACACGAGGGCCTTTGAGCTTGTATGATGCCCGGTTCCAGACACTGACGCCGGCGTACTTTTCATTGTCGAGAATCTTGCAGATCATGCTTCGGTGCCAAGGTTTACCGCTTGGGTGTCGGCAGCCGCGCTCATTCAAAACATCTACAATTTGCTTCTGTGTGAGCCCCTCTTCGACCAAGGCAGCAAATATCCACCGGACAGTATCCACCTCTTCCTGCGCACCGTGGACGAGATGCACGCAATCGGATTTGATGGATCTGTACTCGCCCGGAGCTAGCAGCCCTTTGGGCTCGCCGTTCTGACTGACCAGCAACCGGCGCAAGCCATAGATGGGTGGGCCGCCTGTGTGGACGCCCCGCAGCGCCTGACGCCTTTTTGCGGCAAACACTTTTGCGGACAACTCGCGGCTATACTCCGCGGCCATCACGCGTTTGATGTTCTTGACGAGAAGCGTCAGGGGCGAGCCGTCGTCCTGGAATGGCTCCGCGCAATAAACCACCCGGATCCCCATGGTACGGCAGAGAAACTCATAGTGGGCGCTTTCATCCGTGTCCTGAAAGCGGCCCCACCTGCTCACGTCATAAACGAGGATCACGCCAAAAGGCGCATGGCCGGATCCGACATCGAATATGAGCCGCTGCAAACCGGGCCTGCCCCGGATGTTCAGCCCGCTCCTGGCCTCGTCGGTATAGGTCCGGATTATCGCCAGCCCCGCCGTCTGGGCGTATTTTGCGATCTCGACCGCCTGGAACTCGGTGGAGTATTTCTGGTGCTCCGTTGACACCCTCAAATAGACAGCCGCGAGATTTGCCTGGTCGTTTTCAGGCGGCTTGCGCCGTGCGCGTGCGGACGTTGCCATCAGGGCCCTTTCGTCGGCGCCACGCTGCCGACACCATTCGCGACCACGATACTGAACTCAGGGTAGCGTACTCGGTTGCGGAAGAGGTTGCCGGTAATGGGCAGAAATATGCATTCTTCGGGGACGATCGAAGCCTATACGGCAACCATTTCCCGTGCGTTGCGATCCGATCTCGGGGATAGCCACAGAGCCATCAAGACAGTGATGTCGTGGACAGGCGCCTCCGAGCGGTCAGCGAGGAACTGGCTCTGCGGTAGTTCCGGCCCTAACGGCCTCCACCTTGTGCGATTGATGCGGCACTCTCACACCGTCACTCTCGCGGTGCTCGCGCTTACGGGAAAAGAGCGCCTGGTGCCAGCCCTCGCCCTCAGCGGCATTCGCGACCAACTGCTGGAGACCGTCGAACTGATCGACGGTTTCGCGATCGGCGACATCGAGATTCATGTTCCGTGTGCACATTTGAATTAGCCGGAAAGATATTCCGAATCCATGCCGGGTGGTCCATATAGGGCACATCAAACTCCAGCCTGGAACGACAATGCCCGCTTATCGCTCACGAACCACGACCCACGGACGCAACATGGCAGGCGCGCGCGGCCTCTGGCGCGCCACCGGTATGAAGGACAGCGACTTCGGCAAGCCGATCATCGCGGTGGTGAACTCGTTCACCCAATTCGTGCCGGGGCATGTGCACCTGAAGGACCTCGGACAGCTGGTCGCCCGCGAGATTGAGGCGGCGGGCGGCGTGGCGAAAGAATTCAACACCATCGCGGTCGATGACGGCATCGCCATGGGCCATGACGGCATGCTGTATTCGCTGCCGTCGCGCGAGCTGATCGCCGACAGCGTCGAGTACATGGTGAACGCGCATTGCGCCGACGCCATGGTGTGCATCTCGAATTGCGACAAAATCACGCCCGGCATGCTGATGGCCGCGCTCCGGCTGAACATCCCGGTGGTGTTCGTGTCGGGCGGGCCCATGGAAGCGGGCAAGGTGGTGCTGGCGGGCAAGATGCAGGCCATGGACCTGGTCGACGCCATGGTGGCGGCCGCCGACGATTCGGTGAGCGACGAGGACGTGGAGAAGATCGAGCGGTCGGCCTGCCCGACCTGTGGCTCGTGCTCGGGCATGTTCACCGCCAACTCGATGAACTGCCTGACCGAGGCGCTGGGCCTGTCTCTGCCGGGGAACGGTTCGACGCTGGCGACCCATGCGGACCGCAGGGGCCTGTTCCTGGAGGCCGGGCACCTGATCGTGGATCTGGCGCGCCGCTATTATGAGCAGGACGACGAGACCGCGCTGCCGCGCAACATCGCCTCGAAGGGTGCGTTCGAGAACGCCATGGCGCTCGATATCGCCATGGGCGGCTCGACCAATACGGTGCTGCACATCCTGGCCGCGGCGCACGAGGCCGAACTGGATTTCACCATGGAGGACATCGACCGCCTTTCGCGCAAGGTGCCGGTGCTGTGCAAGGTGGCACCGGCCAAGGCGGACGTCCACATGGAGGACGTGCACCGTGCGGGCGGCATCATGTCGATTCTGGGTGAACTGGACCGTGCGGGGCTGATCAACCGCGAGCTGCCGACCGTGCATACAAAGACGATCGGCGACGCCATCGACCACTGGGATATCACCCGCACCACCAGCCAGAAGGTGAAGGACCTGTTCCTGGCAGCGCCTGGCGGCGTGCCGACCCAGACCGCATTCAGCCAGGAACGGCGCTGGGAAGAGCTGGACGTTGATCGCCGCGACGGCGTGATCCGCAGCGCCGAGCATCCGTTCTCGAAGGATGGCGGCCTGGCCGTGCTGAAGGGCAATCTGGCACCGGAAGGCTGCATCGTGAAGACCGCCGGCGTGGACGAGAGCATCCTGAAGTTTTCCGGACCGGCGCGGGTGTTCGAGAGCCAAGATGCGACGGTTCAGGCGATCCTGTTCAATCAGGTCAAAGCGGGCGACGTGGTGGTGATCCGTTATGAGGGCCCGCGCGGCGGGCCGGGCATGCAGGAGATGCTGTATCCAACCAGCTACCTGAAGTCGAAGGGCTTGGGCAAGGAATGCGCGCTGATCACCGATGGACGGTTTTCGGGCGGCACTTCGGGACTTTCCATCGGGCATGTTTCGCCCGAGGCGGCGGACGGCGGGCTGATCGGCCTGGTGCGCGAAGGCGACAGGATCGAGATCGACATTCCAAACCGCACCATTCACCTGGCGGTGGACGACACGGAACTGGCGGCACGCCGGTCGGCGCAGGACCAGACCGGCTGGAAGCCGGCCGAGATGCGCAAGCGCAAGGTGACGACGGCGCTGAGAGCCTATGCGGCGTTCGCGACCAGCGCGGCGCAGGGCGCCGTGCGCAAGCTGCCAGAGTAGGATGTTGGTCCGACAGCATCTGGGCATCTAGGAGAATAATTCCTCGATTTCCTGAGCAGAGCCATTGGTTCGCGGCATCACGACGATTTCCGGGTCGAGAGCGGCAAGCAGCTCGTAAAGAGTATCGAGCTTTGCCGCGGCATTGCCGTTCGCGATCTTTGAAACCGTCTTCTGACCCACTCCCGACAGCAAACCGAGCTCAGTCTGGGATAGCTGGTTCAGTTTATGGTGTCGCCTCAAGACAGCTTCCGGCAGCCGGGGCGTTCGGGTTCGTTCCATGGCAATCTTCAGGGCGACTATACGGGGAAGCGCGGTGGCAAGCCGCGATACTCACCCACGTGGAAGCGCCCCCCCTCTTACCACACAAAAATGTTCTTGTGTGGTAAGAGGCCGGGTTGCCCCCCGCTTAGGCGCATGACCGTGAATCGCGATCTCAGGTATCGCCACAGGACCATGCCCAATCCGAGCGAATGTGGAGGCGACAGCAGAATCGCATCCCTTATTCGCCGCATGTTTTGCGGAGATTAAGTGGCCTATTCACCGCAGATTGTGCGGAGATTACGCAGGGCGCCGTTTAAGCCGTCGGCGCATTTGATCTCGTGGTGCATCTAACACAGGGGCGACCGTCAGGTAAGATCAGCCGGCGATTTCGTCGGTCCAGACCCGGAAGCCGGCCAGATTATTAGGGCCGAAGGTGTGCGTGAGCGGGACGTCAGCGGCGTCGCGGCCGTGGGCGATGAGAACGCGGCCGATGCGCCTGGTGTTGTTGCGCGGATCGAAGGTGCGCCACCGGCCGCCGAGAAACACTTCTATCCACGCGGCGAAATCACCGATGCCCCAGGGCTGGGGCGTCCCGATGTCGCTGATATAGCCGGTGCAGTAGCGGGTGGGAATGTTGAGGCATCGGCAGAATGTCACCGCCAGATGGGCGAAGTCGCGGCAGACGCCGGTGCCCTCGAAATAGGCTTCGGCGGCGGTGCGAGTGTTGCGGGCCTGCTGGTAATCAAAGCGAATGTGGTTATGGACGAAATCGCAGACCGCCTGGACACGCTGCCAGCCGAGTGGCGTGTGCTGGAACAGCCGCCAGGCCTCGTCGGCTAGGCGGTCGGTTTCGCAGTACCGGCTGCCGAGCAGGAACTGAAGGGTGTCGGCCGGCAGGTCCTCCACCGGGTGCTGGACAGCGTCGAGGTCAATCGGGTCGGGCAGGCCGTCGTCGTCGATCACGGCGTCAGTGGTCATGGTGAACCGGCCCGCGGGGGCGACCAGCCGGCTGCACCAGTTGCCGAAGCTGTCGCGGTAGCTTTCGACGGGCACGGGCGGGACGGTCGTCAGGTGGTCGGGACCCTCGAGGCTGGCGACGCGCGAATAGTGCACGTTGAGCAGGGCGATCATCGGCGTTGGCTGTGGGAAATCGTAGGTGAATTCGTAGCCGACCCGTATGCGCATGCCTGTCTCCCGAGGAAGCGGTCAAAGGAACACAGATGCGCGGCAAAAGCGATGGTCAATGCTACCGGGCTGGCCTGCCGCCAACGCGCTGCTATCGGCATCGACCAGAATGAGCTCACTACCCCTAGAACTTCGGCACGGACGGACGCTCCTCGACTTCGCACTGGCCATTGAACCCGGTAGCCCGTCCGATTTCAATTCGCCCCGTCATGCGATCGATGACTACGGGAGGATTAAACATCATCGGCAGGTGCCCTCGAATTTCCTCATCCGTTACGCTCATACCGTCGATGTTGTACCAGCCATCCCTCTTCCGGACGAAGATGCCCACCAGTTCGGCCGGAATCTTAACCTTGGCGTGTCCCTCGCGGATGCTGACCTGAACGACTGCGTCAAACCTTTGGAGGCTTGGACCAAAATCGACCGTCCCAGTTGCCGTTTCGCCAGTCGAACTCTTGGCCCGGACATTCGCCTGGTTGTCGCGACTTATCGTCGCGGTGCCCTGGCAGGTCAGTGCGAGATCAAGAGCGTGACCGGACGAGGCAAACACCAGACTTGCCGCGGCGATAGCCACGAGAGAAACATTCATCATGTGAATCCCCGCGCCCCATGCTCAGGACAAGTTCCACTATTCACCGACAAGCATGCCAACCAGGGATTATGAACTCAATGAGGTCCTTGGCGGTCAACGCGATCGGCTCAGTTCAAGCAATCGGTGCTTACAGGGATCCAGCGTCTTACAGGTCGCCCCCCTCCGCTGCTAGACTTTAACTCGCTGATATCGCGCGCTTAATACAAAATCGATTACAAATCGCGTCATTCAAGGCTGGATAATGCTCCTTCATCCAAGGAGCATTCCATGAACCTGAATATCCGATTGAGATTCCCGCGCCTTAAGTTCCACCTGAACATTCATGGTGGGCTAATCCACCAAATCCGCATTGTCATTGTCATCTTTGCCTGGGCGGCCCCGGTCCTGTCCCAGGGCACGCCGCCTGAAGCGGTCACATTCCCATCGGCGGCCACTCGCCAGCATCTACCACACCACGATGAACAAACCATGAACTTATGATTCGGGGCGCAAGCGATGGCGGAGCGCACGCGCTCGGCCATCAGGACGACAGCATGTGGCGGGACGGCGCCGCCCAAGTGGTTGCTCCCAAGAAGCAGGAGGACTGACCGCGCGCGGACAAGTGAAGCTACCCACGCGGGAGAAGGTTCATGCTCACTACAGCTCGTTCTCGGCCGCGCCAACGAACCTGGAGCCGGCTTAGAATGTTGCGCTAACGCAGGACGTTTTGATTGTGACGGGCAGCGCCGAGGCATCGCGGGTTAATGGTGCGCTGGGGCTTGGCGCCGCTGTGGTCGTTGGAGCGCTTGTAAAAAAGGACGTCTCCCACATTTGATCGCGGCGTGTCCGATAAAATCGCGCTCCGCGAGGAACATCTGGATCAATCAGCGACCACGGCCACCTTCCCTAATCCCGGCAGCGCGCATTTGATCGCCGATCGAGGTGCCGGAGATGCGGCAGTGGGCAACAATCCTGTCGTAGCTGCGTTTGCCCGATACGCAATCTGCCTTCTTGCCCAGCGCAATTTTCTCCAAGGCGCGCTTGGCGTCACCGCCTCCTTGCTCCCTAAGTTCGGGGGCGTAGAAGTCGCTGATACGGACTTCGATCCAGTGTTCTGGTCCGCTGCCGAGCGCGACACAAAGGCTGTCGCCGTCACCGACATAAACCACTGGTCCCGAGAAATTCGAGCCTTTGGTCAGATAGGCCGGAAGTGGACCCTTGTCCGGGATCGCCATGCAAGGATCCGCCATGGCGGGCCACGCCGTCAGAGAGAAGAGTGTGAGGATCAACGCCGTCACCGCAATGAGGGCGGGCTCCAGGCCACTTCGAAGTTCGGTCTCACGCTTCTCCCCCATCGGAGCTGATTATTTCCTGAGCCGGTTCGAACGATCTGCCAGGCCCTCTTCGCTAGAACCGTTTTCAGGTTCTCGCTTATCCGGGGGCTCCTGAGCCTGGCTAGACGCCGAGGATGCCAGGTTGTCTATGAACTGAGGCACAAGCCTTTCCGAAAAACCTGCCACAAAGGACCAGAAGATGAATTTCGCCAGATCCGCGCCTTTTTCCGGATAGGTCCTGACCAAAACTTCGATCATGAAACTCGAATCTGGCGGAGCGTGATCTGGCGCCGGCACGTAAAAGACCGGAAAGAGGTTTCCGGCAAGGATGCCCCCCAGAAACATGCAGTAGAGCACGAGTGCAAATATTCCGCCGAAGATCGGCACCAGGACAACCTGGAACCAGGAACCAGCGAGAAGCCGAAGTTCCTCGGGCGGAACCTTTCTAAGTCGCTGCTGCATACTGACGAATCCCCCGATGATGCCGCAAGCAAACGCCAAGGGCGTGAGCATAAGACGACCGCCAAACACGAAGGGGGGGACGAAGATTGCAGTCACGATCAGGAGCGCTGCCCCCGTCATCAAGATGAGGCGGCGTGTTACAGTCAATAGATCTGTTGCAGGTTCCACTTCAACCTCCCGAGGCATCGGGGAACAATGTGCGCCGGCTGTTGTGCTACCGCAACTCCCGGCCTGATGCATAGTAGGCACACCCTCCAATATCTTAAGACCGGTTACTGGTGGCAGGCAAAAGGCTGGATGGTTGTCAGGGCAGAGGCACACACATCAGCGCGTTTCAGGGATCAATCCCTGGACGAACTCGTCGTTGGACGGGCGGCATTCAGGGAAGCCAAGCACCTCTTGAAGGCGCCCAACGTGGCCTCGAGCGCCCAACGTAGCCTCGACCGAACTGGTAATCATCGGAACATTGCGGCGAGGGCATATGTTGGGTGAGTAAAAGAGGCTGCCTATGGCAAAATATTCAATTGGCGATCATGTAAGCTGGAATTCCGAGGCTGGACGCGTCAGCGGCCACATCGTGAAAGTTCACGAGGCGGATTTCGACTACAAGGGCCATCGTCACCGCGCTTCGGCAAAGGATCCGCAGTACGAGATACAAAGCGACAAGACCGATCACATCGCGGCGCATAAGGAGGGCGCATTGACAAGGCTCAGTTCATGAGCGCGTGCTTCGCAACCATTGGGCATTCGAACAGATCGGTGGAGACGGTCATCGGCATGTTGCACGAGGCTGATATCCGCCTTCTCATCGATGTGCGCTCGTTCCCGAAATCACGCAGCAATCCCGACTTCAACAACGATAAGTTTCCGGAGATGCTGGCCGAACATCAGATTGGTTATCGTCATATGGTTGCTCTTGGCGGACGCCGTCCGAAGCAGCCGCATGTCGCCGAGAGCCTTAACGCATTCTGGAGGGTGCCGGCCTTCCACAATTATGCCGACTACGCTCTTGGCAGTGACTTTCAGGATGCATTCCGGCAGTTGGTGGAGTTCGGCCACGAACACCCCCTGGTCATGATGTGTTCGGAAGCCGTCTGGTGGCGCTGTCATCGAAGGATTATCACTGATTACCTCCTCCTAAACGGCCATGAGGTGCGACATCTGATGGCACCCGGCCGTGCCGTCATGGCGGAACCGTCTGAGGGGGCGCGCTTGCGGGAGGACGGCGCAGTCATTTACCCGGTATCATGACAATGGGCCGTAATAGGTAGTTTCTGAAAGTGTGCCCGGATGCTGACTCAGAAGGCAGCCTCAGCCAGCCTTCAAAGCCAAGCAGCATGCCTGGGCTCCCCAGCGTCCCAGGAAGCGAACTGGTGTCGCCCTGACGGTGAACCTGTTCGACAAGACCTATCCGGTCGCGCGCCAGCCCTACGGCCTGCGCCCGGGCAAGCCGCTGACGGTGACCGGCGGCGTCTTGCTCAGCTTCTGAGACCGGGCCCGAGGCGGCGCGGATTGCGGCATGGAGCTGCCAGCAGCACCTCCGTGTAGTGAGGGGTACCTCGGCTCTCACATTCCCTCGAACGGATTGGGCTCCCGCCGACCGTTCCGCATGAACGGGTTGCTCGACCGGTGCGGCGGGATGGCGGAGACGCGGCTCCTCGATGCCGGGGTCATTCTAAACTCGATGCCAAACCGGCGAACCTGTTCGAGAGCCTTGTTGGCGACGGCCAGAAACGGCGACGGCATCGGGAACCCGCTCGGTGAGCGCACCACCATGCCGTGCTTGGCCAGTGCCTCCTCGGCGTCGCCCCATCGTCCTTAGGCCAGGCAATATCCGGCAAACGCCGCCCGATCGATGTCGGTGAGCAGGCCCAGGGCGAACAAATGAAGGCTGCGACCCTGCTGACCCCGCAGAGCAGTTCGCGCTACGTTCACCTCATGGCTTGTCATTTACGGACAAGGGAGCGTGGGGCAGGTATCAGTCTCATCCATCGGCTCCAAGGTCACTTCGGTCGGCTTGAGCTTCTTCATCTTTATGCGCTGCTGGGCCGTTGATCCTGCGTCATTGCCACTTACGGCGTTCAGAGCGTTTCCGGAATCAACCTTGCCTGGCGCGATCGGCGCTTCCTGATCTCCCCCGCCAGCGGAGGGCTGGCCCACACTTTTAACGGTTTCGGCGAGGGCTTTGCCTGCTTTGAATTTACCGGTTCGGCTGACTTGATCCGGATCCGCAAGTCCATCGCCATCGACATCACCAACGCCCGTTTGCCCGCGCCTAATGTCGGATTTCTCGATCCCTCGCATGGCATCGTCGCCTTGAGACGCGGTTGCGGCCTCGCGCTCAGGGGCCGATTCCTGAGCCTGGGCAAAACTCATTCCCAAGAGTGTGAAGCCCAGAAAAGCTGCCGAAAGCAAAGCTCTTGAACGAAACGCCGATGGTGTAATTCCTTGCGTCATGTCTCTCTCCCATCACTAATGTCCGTCGTCAGAACATTTAGCCCAGATCTCAGCTTTGATTAGCGGAGGATCGGTCTCGTCTTGGGGTTGATGTTAGGCGGCGAGCTTGCGGTGTTGCAAGCGCCGGTATTCGATGGTCTGTCGCTTGATCCTTTCGCGCTGTTTGATGATGGCCTGGGCCCTGCCGAAGTAGGCGTCGGCGGCGGTCACTTTGCCCAGGCTCTCGTGGTAAAGCTGGCCGTTGTCATGCTCGCCGGTGGCCTCGATCCGGGCCTCGACGTCGCCGGGCAGGAAGTAGTTCTCCAGCAGAATGCGGTTTTTCACGGTCTGGTGCCAGGGCTATGAACCAAGCAAGAGGCATATTCGGCGACAATCGGGCGATCTTCATTCATATTTCCAAGACCGCTGGGGTAAGTCTGAAGCACTCGCTGGGTGTCCTGGAAGAGACCGGGCATGCCGATGACCAAGCCTTCCAAATGGCTTCACCAGCGAGGATCAACTGGGCCGACGTCACCACGCTCCACTACTACCGGGACCGCCTGCGCGAGCTCACCGACAAGGCCTTCCACGAAGGCGGACACGCCGCCTGAGACCGCAGTCTCCGGCGTCCGCGCGCCAAGGTCGTCGATCAAATCTCACATTCCCTCGAACGGATTGGGCTCCCGCCGGCCGTTGCGCATGAACGGGTTGCCCGACCGGTGTGGCGGGATCGCCGAAACCCGGCTCCTCGAGGCGGGCGTCATTCCAAACTCGATACCGAACCGGTGGATCTGCTCCAGCGCCTTGTTGGCGATGGCCAGGAACGGCGACGACATCGGAAAGCCGCTAGGCGAGCGCACGACAATTCCATGTTTGGCGATGGCTTCCTCCGCCTCAACCCAGCGTCCGTAGGCCTGGCAATAGCCAGCAAGTGCGGCCCGGTCGATGTCTGTCAACAGGCCCAGGCCATACAGGTGCTTCGCCATCCGCCGCCATTCGGCCCGCGCCTTGACCATGAACATTAAGGCCAGACATTTCGCTTTACAGCCACCGCTTGTCCCTTCTCGGTATCCAATTATCCTTACGTGGCGCCGGCTCGCGTCGGTGCCGCTCCGGCGCCGCCCTGACCTGCTCGGGCGTGGGCCCGGCGTATTCATCGCGCAGGGACTGCCAGTCGTCCTCCGACATCATGTCGACACCGGCCCAGTAGGCGGCGGCGCGGGCGCCGACGCGGCAGTCGAGCCACTCGTTGCGCTCACTCTGGCGCACGCTCCAGACACCTTTCCCCGCATCGTAAACCTCCGAGACCAGCTGCCGGCAGCCGTCCTCCGGCACTGCCTCGGAGAGATGGACATACCCTGCAGGGAACGGGTCGCCGCTCTCCCTGGTCGGCCGCTCGAGCCGCAGCTGGCGGTAGAACTCATGCTTGAGCGACGAGGTGGCGATGTTGCGGATCTTGCGCCCGCCATGCCTACGGGTGGCATCGTCGATGTCCGAGCCGATCCACGAGACGTTCTTGCCGTGCTTCTGGCCCTTGGAGGCGTGAATGCGGCGCGCATCCTGCGAGCGGATGAACTTGTAGACCTCAGACGTGTAGGCGCCGCTGTCCACCATGCCGACGGCGATGCGCATCAGGTGACCGCTCTCCTGCCGCCAGGTCCGGTCGTTGAGCAGGTCGTGGAGCTGGAGCCAGGTCTCAGCCTCATTGGGGGCGCCGCGGATCACGGCGTGCTCGATCAACCAGCTCTCCAGTCCCTCACCCCAGGCCCAGACGGAGGTCTCCAGCCGGTCGCCCTGTACGTCAGTGAACGAGGTCAGCACCAGCCCGTCCGTGGGCACGGTGCCGACCGGCCAGACTTCCCTGCGGTCATAGAGCCGCTGCCAGTCGGGCGCCTCACCCCTCTCCTCCCAGGTCTGCGCAAGGACGGTGTTGCGGAACACCTTGTGCGCCTCGTCGGAAACCTGCGCGGCCTCCCAACCGCGGGCGATGCGCGCCCAGCTGAGCCAGCCGACCGGCGAGTACAGCGCCGACAGGTGGAAGCCGATAGTATCGGGATCGGTCGTATTGGCCGTCGCCAGCCATTCACCGTTGGACAGCATGGCGCTCTTGTGATGCTCCGGGATCGGCTCGTCACAGCCTTCGCAGAGATAGGCCGCCGTCTCGGGGTGTCCCTTCTCCCAGCGCAGCCGCTCGAACTTCAGCCACTGCAACTGGCCGCAATGGGGACACGGCACATGGTAGCGCCGCTGGTCGGAGGCCTCGAACTCCCGCTCGATGCGCGAGCGGCCCCGGATGGTGGGGGTAGAGACCAGGAACACCTTGCGCCGGTGGGCGAAGGTGAGCGAGCGCATCTCGGCGAGACTCACCGGATCGCCCTCCTCGTCCGCCGAGGCCGGATAGGCATCGACCTCGTCGAGGAACAGGTAACGCGCCGGGGTGGAGCGCAGCCCCACCGCCGAGTTGGCGCCGGTCATGATCAGGATGCCGCCGTCGAACTCCTTCGACAGCATGGTGTTGCCGGCATCGCGCGAGCGCGCCGGCTTGACCCTGTCCCTGAGCGCGGCGCTTTCCTCGATCAGCGGATCAATGCGCTGGCGCGAATTGCGCTTGGCCAGCTCCACCGTGGGCTGCACCGCCAGCATGGGACCGGGCGCCTGGTGGATGACGTAGCCGATCCAGTTGTTCCCGGCTTCGGTCGCGCCCACCTGCGCCGCCTTCATGAACACCACCCGCTGTGCCGGGTGCCGGGTGGACAGCGCATCCATGATCGCCCCCATGTACGGCGTTCTGGCGGTGCGGTAGCGCCCCGGCTCGGCGGAGGCGCGGTTGCTCAGCATGCGGTGCCGGTCGGACCATTCCGAGACGGTGAGGTCGGCATCGGGCCGCAATCCCGCGCCCCACGCGCGCAGCACATCCTCGGTGCCCTCGAAGGCCGCACCGGCCGCGCCGGCCGCGCCGGCCGCGGCTGTGACCTCAGCGGAACTCGGGTCTGACGTCGGCGAGTTCTGAGAGGTGAAGTCGGACATGCTTCTCCAGCACGGTTTGCATCGCGGCCACGTCGACGCCCAGTTCCGCCGCCATCAGGGCAGCGGCGCGGGCGGGCCAGTTGATCCAGCCATCCCGCTCATCGCGGGCCAGCCGGAAGACCAGCGCGGTGACCCGCGACCGGTCGATCAGATCCCCCTTCAACTTCTGCAGCCGCAGCCGGCGCTCCTGCGCCTTCAGCACCTCGTTGGCGGTCCGCGCCTGCAGGAACGTGGTCCCGCCGCTGGCCAGCGTGCCCAGCCCGTTCTCGCGCAGGGTCTCGCCAACCGACGACAGCGCTGCCTCGGGCACCGGCTTCATCTTCTGCCGCTGCTTCGACGGATCGGTGCTGGCCTGGCGCCGTGCATCGCTCTTGTCTGGATCAATCGAACCATCCGGGTGCAGCACCAGCCGACCCGATGTCTTGGCCTTCTGGACCGCGCCCCGCGACAGTCCGACACGGGCCGCATACTCCCGCTCGCTCATGCCCTGCACGGCGTTCCTCCGATTATTCCGAACATGATGTCTGATTGAGTTGATAAGCCGTGCCACCAGAGCGACACGTGTCGTCACGGCCATCAGGGCCGGCCCGCCAACGCGGGCTCGGCCTGGTAGAAGGGGCGCGGTGGTCGCGCTCCTCTACCAGGAGGTCCACATGCTTACCGACACCCAACTCGTCATCCTCGGCGCCGCCGCCCAGCGCGACGGCCACGAGGCCCTGCCACTGCCCGACAGCCTGAAGGGCGGTGCCGCCCACAAGGTGGTGGGCGCCCTGCTCTCGCGCGGACTGATCGAAGAGGTCCTCGCCCCGCTGGCGACCGATCATGTCTGGCGCACCAGAGAGGACGGTCAGCGCATCCTGCTTCGCATCACCGACGCAGGCCTTGCGGCCATCGGCATTGAACCGGCCGACACTTCACCCACGGGCGACGCTGACGCGCCCGAGGCTCCGGCGGCAACCAAGACCGCACCGGCGGACGAACCCGCGCCCACGGCCCGCACGCCGCGCGAGGGCACCAAGCAGGCGGCGCTGATCGCCATGCTGCGCTCACCCGAGGGCGCGACCATCGCCGAGGTGGTCGCCGCCACCGGCTGGCAGCAGCATACGGTGCGCGGCGCCATCGCCGGTGCGCTCAAGAAGAAGCTCGGGCTCGAGGTCGTCTCCGAGAAGGTCGAAGGCCGCGGCCGGGTCTACCGGATTGCGAACTGATGGGAGAGGGGAGGCAACTCACTGTCCGTTGCTTCCTCTCTTTCCACTCCCTGTCAGGGAGCGAGGTCTTTAAAGCCGTGCAGATCGAAAAGTTGAGCTTGTCTCTCCAGCGCCGCTTGTTCGCCTGATCCTAGGCCAAGCTCCAATATAATTGCATCGACCAATTCGCGGGGTTCAGGGAGGCGGTTCACCCTTTTTCGGGTTGAATTCCAACTCACCATGTCTGGGGGCGCCAACCTGATCACTTCACTTTCCAACGCCTCCAGTTCTGCCTTCGATCCCTCCATTGGGATACAAACCGCGCGACAATGGCGGCGTATGAACTCCTTACGTACTCGCTTTGCCAGCGCCGCGTCGGCAGGGTTGTGATCCGCCGAGTTCCGATCACGCCACATTCTTCCGATATTGTAATTGCAGGCGAGCTTATGACTGCGCTCTTCACTACCGTTGATGTGACGACTGTAGATGCGGTCCACGAATGAGCCTGCGGCTGTAATACCAATGTAGTGGAGTGTGCCTTCATGGTCGGCGAGGGCATACAATCCAGTTGTGCGAGGAAGTTCGTCGATCTTGCGAAGCTCCATGGTCTGCAACAGGTCCAGGCATTGGCCAGCAGATATTAATCCTACTTTATACAATTTTTGCTGATCTCCCCACATATTAGGCACATTGGCGCGCTGTTTTCACTA
Source organism: Emcibacter sp. SYSU 3D8 (assembly GCF_039655875.1). Taxonomy (NCBI): domain Bacteria; kingdom Pseudomonadati; phylum Pseudomonadota; class Alphaproteobacteria; order Emcibacterales; family Emcibacteraceae; genus Emcibacter; species Emcibacter sp. SYSU 3D8. Next base: position 20,461 of record NZ_JBBYXK010000006.1, read on the forward strand.
GCATAAAGCTTCGCCCATCGCACTCCAGCACGGCCTCCCTTCCCGTCTCTGCCTGCCACCGCTCGATCGCCACGTCCACATAGGCCGGGCTGATCTCCATCGCAAAGACGCGCCGTCCGTTGGCCTCCCCCGCCATGATCTGCGAGCCCGAGCCGGAGAACGGTTCGTAGCAGACCCCGCCCCGCTCGACGTGCTGGCGCATCGGGATGCCGAAGGCCTCCAGTGGCTTGGGTGTCGGGTGGTCGGGCCGCTCGACCTTGGCGAAGCTGGGCATCTCCCACGTCGAGGAGAGAGTATTGTCGGCGACCTTGGGCGGACGGTTGCCCTTGATCCAGCCCATGAAGCACGGCTCGTGCTTCCACAGATAGTGGGACCTTGTCAGCACGCCCCGGTCCTTCACCCAGATGATCTGCTGATGCACGAACGCCCCTGCCCGCTCCCAGCACGCCTCCAGCATCGCCTGACGCCTTGAGGCGTGCCAACAGTACCAGGCCGCATCCTCCGTGATTGCCTCGGCCACCGCCGCCGCGATGAAGCCGTCGTACAGCTCGGTACCCTGGCTGCTGTCGTCCCAGGTGACGCCGTAGCTGCTCGACCAGTCCTTGTTCCGGGTGGGATGGTTGGAGCCGTCATAGTCGACCAGATACGGCGGGTCGGTCGCGAACAGCACCGCCCGCTCCCCGTTCATCAGCCGGCGCACGTCTTCATGGCTCGTGCTGTCGCCGCAGAGAAGCCGGTGATCGCCCAGCAGCCACAGGTCGCCTGTACGCGACGCCGGATTACGCGGGGGCTCCGGGATCACCACCGGCGTTGTGCTCTCGCCATCGTCCGCCGAATACGCCAGCAGCGCGTCGAGCTCGCCATCGGAGAAGCCTGTCAGCGAAAGATCGACGTCCTCGGCCAGCAGGTCGCGCAGCTCGGCCGACAGCAGCGCCTCGTCCCACGTACCCAGCTCGGTCAGCTTGTTGTCGGCGATCCGGTAGGCCCGGCGCTGCGCCTCGCTGAGATGTCCCAGCACGATCACCGGCGCTTCGGTCAGTCCCAGCTGCCGCGCCGCGAGGACACGGCCATGGCCGGCGATCAGCTCCCCGTCGTCCGCCACCAGGCACGGCACGGTCCAGCCGAACTCGGCCATGCTTGCGGCGATCTTGGCAACCTGCGCGTCATCGTGCTGCTTGGCGTTGTGGGCATAGGGCATCAGGCGATCGAGCGGCCATGCCTCGATCGCCTCAGGGGCAAAGCTGAGGGTCATTGTCGATTCCGAATTGATGGTGGATCCGGTAGATACCGGCGGGGCTCCGGCTGGACCCTAAAAGTGGAGTCCAGGTGGATCCCTGGCTTCCACGAGGTATCCACCCCGGAGGCGGTTCAAGCCTTTGATATGCAGGCAGTTTTAGCTTCGGCGTCCGCTCACTGGACCCCGGGTGGCTTCCCAAAAAACAGGGCTGACGGTGCCGTTATCTCGAGCGGCTGCTTTCCGCAGGGGGGTACCCACAGGAGGGACCCATGAAATCAATGGGTTAGAGGGAGTGATGATAGGGGGTATGGCTGGTTGAGCTGTTGGTCACACAGTCATCCACCGTGCTTGAAGACTACCACGATCCTGTTGCAGATGTAAATGCCGGTGATGTTGCAACGCATTGGAGTCACTGCGCATTCCGTCCCGTGGCGATGATGTTGAGCGCGGCTCGCACCCCGCTATCGATGACGCTTCTCTACCCGTCCGCTGTTGGCGCTGTTCTCTGCCGCCAGTGAACGCCAACGGTCGAAGCGCAAGGACGTCAGTGCCCCTTCGGCAATCCCTGCCCGTACAGCGCAGCCTGGCTCGACGCCGTGCGCACAGTCGGAGAACCGGCAGTTCTGCGATGCGAGAACGAAGTCGTCGAACACTTCCGATATCCCGGCAGCGGCATCCGACAGCTCCAGCTCGCGCATGCCCGGTGTGTCCAGCAGCCAGCCGCCGCAAGCAAGCCGGTGCATCTCGCGAACGGTGGTGGTGTGGCGCCCTGTATCGTCGCCGGCCCTGATCGTCTGGGTGGTGATGCTATCTGACCCACGCAACGTGTTGACCAGTGTGGACTTGCCAACACCCGAGGATCCCACGAGCGCAACGGTCTCCCCCTTGCCGCACCACTGAGTGAGGTGGGCGACACTGGCAGGATCGCGGCCGTTGACCATCTCGACGCACAGTCCCGGTTCGAGACCACGTGCAGCCGCCGCAAAGGTCTCCGGTGTGTCCGTCAAGTCGGTCTTGGTGAGAACCACTACCGGGTCCACTCCAACCTCCCGCGCCAGCACCAGATAGCGCTCCAGCCGTGCGATGCTGAAGTCCTGATTGCACGAAGCGACGATGAACAACGTGTCGACGTTGGCGGCGATCATCTGGTCCTTGCGCGGATCGCCCGGGGCGCGCCGCTTGAACAGGTTCATCCGCCCAAGAACACGGACAGGCGTCTCGCCATCGACAAGCACCCAGTCACCGACCGTGGGATGATCGTCCGAAGGCAGGGCGCCGGGAATATAGGGCGTGATGAGATGTTCTCCACGCGCGCCCGCGACAGCGAGTTGGCCCCGATGAACGTCCATCACCCGGACGGGGTGGCATCGCCGGGTCTCCTCGCGCGTGACCTGCTCACTGAAACAGGTCTTCCAGCCGAGGTCATCCAAAGTCTCGTTGGTCGCTTTCATGGTGCTGCCGAAGCATCTTTCTGTTCCAGCGGCCAATCGGTCGCCGTTGCGGGTCGCGTGCAGATCAAGCCGGGTATCTCTCCAGACAAACTGGACCGGAACGCAGGGCGCGCCGGCTGTGACGGAAATGCAATGAGTGACCAGGACGTGCGATTGGCGCACCAATCCAGCGTTCTCTATTTGTATCAGATTCTTGTTGCAGATGTCAATCTGCAATGCTCATGCAACTCACTGGATTCACTACGCATTCAGCCGCACCGCGATCTTGCTCAACGCGTTCTGCCAACGCCGCCACGCCGTCGTCCGGTCGCAGCCCAGTTCACCCGTGATCCGCTTCCATGGGACACGGGCTGCACGCGACCAGATCAGCTTGCGCTCGGCTTCTTCCACCCACAGCACCCAGTCGAAGGTCTGCTCCAGCCTCGTGATGGCAGCAGGCGATGGGGTGAACCGCATGGGCTCTGCCTCCATGGCCGCAACCTCCTGCCGCGTGCGGACGATACTCGGCCAGGTGTTGAAGTAGCCGCGGACCTTTGCTGCGGGCAGCAGACGCAGGGTCTGGAAGGCTTCCGCGAAGTGAGCCGCCACTGCATCGGCGGTCCAGAGGCGCCTAGCCAAGGCTCGACCAGCTGACATGGAGCTAGTCACATAAACCGCCACGGATCGGTTTCCTTGGCTCACAGACCTTCTCCGCCCGCCGCAGTGGGAGACGACTATGGAACAGATCGGGGGTCGCCTCCCATCTCAGAGCAGTCTGAATGGTTTCAGCCATCGTGGTCTCCTTTACTGGCTGGCTGCGGGGTCGAAGACGTCGACGGTCATGTGCTTGGCGGTACGGGCCGCCCTTGTCGGATCGGGATGTGCCGGGAGCCTCAGAGATCCCGCGCGAACACCCCTCGACGTCTGGGAGAGGCCAAACCTGCCGGTTGGCCTCCCCATACGTAGTATGGGGTTTCATTGTTCGTCCTCCGCTCAAGGTAAACCGCTGAATTCATTTGAGTTTTTAGAACGAACAGAGGACAGACAAGGGGACGGACATGTTCGACCTCATTTGAGATCAACTCCTTGATTTCATTGGGATGAGGACGAACAAGGGCGGAGGACGAACATGTTTGTCCTGAGGTCGAACAGAGGACGTACAAATCAGAATCAGGCATCTTCAGCCTCCCGGACCGACCAGTCGGAGGGGTCTGCGAGGTCCAAGCACTGCCCGTTCGAGGCCGATTTATAGTGGCTCGGAACGACTGGAATGACGCTGTTCAGGACCTCTCCTGTCTCGGGATCGATCCGCCCTTCTCGGCCGAACACCATGCCTTCGGCACAGAGATAGCCGAACCGGGAGCGCACGATGGAATGGCCGAATTCGGTACCGTCGCGCAGGAAGCGGATGTGGCCTTTCGTCGCCAACACGCTGATCCGGTCGCGGATCGTGGACTGGCTGCCAAGCCCGCGCTGGTTCTCAAATGCCTCACGGAATTGTGTAGAGGTGTAGAGTCTTCCCTCAGCCGCCTCCTCGAGGAGAATAGACAGGATCACATCCCTCTTTCGGTCGCGCTCGGCATCGTGCCTGGCCCCGACCTCCTGGCGCACCAGACGCTCGTTAATCGGGTTCAGCTCGACCCACTGACCGGCGACCTTGTCGATCAGCTTGGCAGGCAGGGCGGGACCATTGCGCAGCTCGATCTCAAGCCTGCGTTGTGAGCAAGTCTCGTCGGGTCGATGCAGGATCAGGCCGGAGGTGTAGAAGCCGCGCAGGGCGCTGGCGCCTGACAACGCAAGGAACGGGTCATCCTTGATGTGCTGCTTGCCGAGTTTTCTGGTGTGATGGACAAGGATGACACCGCAGTCCGGATCAATCTGATCACGCAGGCTCTCCACCCGTTCCTTCAGGAAGAACATCATCGCGGTATTGTCGTTCTCGCCGCCACCATCGGGGCCGCCGTCGAACAGATTACGGATCGGGTCGAGACAGATGACGTCGGGCGGCACCTCGGGGAACGCTGCCTGGACGGCGCGCGCAGTACGCGTGACGCCGTCGCTGTCGAGCAGCATCTTCAACTTCGGCGTGGCGACGAAGTTATCGCCTGCGCCGCGCAGCACCTCTGGCGGCAAGGCAATCTGCTTCAGCCGTTCGCGAAGATAGTGATACTGGATCTCGGCCTGCAGATAGAAGACCCGCAAGGGACGCGCGGGCGTAAAGCCGAGGAAGGGCGCACCTGCGGCCATATGAACAAGCCAGGAGATCAGCAGGTCGCTCTTGCCGACCTTTGGGGCACCGCCCAACACCAGCAGCCCGCCCGGGGTCAGGACGCGCGGGGAGATGATATCCCCTGGCATAGGGCTTGTGTCATCGAGCAGGGCGGCAAGACGGAAGACCGGCAGGGCCCGATCCGGCGTGTCCGTTCGCGGCCGGGGAGGCAGCGGTAGCCCGTTCCGCTCGACGTGCTTTCGCCAAAGTCGGGCAAACTCCTGACCGAGCCGGTCGGCGGACCAGGAGGGTCTCAGCATCGCAGCGTTATAGCCGCACACGGCCTCCCACGCGTCATCGCGGCTCATGCGGCCTTCATGACTCTGGCGCACGTAATGACCAATGGCTGCGCTGGCGCCTTCAAAGCGCGTCCACGCGTCCTCGCCGCCCTCGCGAACCGGTGTCGTCAGCACCTCTTTGACTGAGGGCTTCAGACGCGCCGCCTCGTCCCCGGCGGCCACCTCCAATGCCGGCATCTCCTCGACCCGGGCGGCGAACTCGTCGAGATCAACTTCGAGCCGAGAGTGGTCGCGGATCCGCACCAGTTTACTGACGCCATGCTTGTGATAGATCGATCCGGCGACGCGGATCGGCTGGTGCGCTGACGCAAAGTGCCGGTCCCCGCCCACCTTGCTGGCAATCTGCTCCCGGAGTCTGCAGACGCGTTGCAGATCTTCGTCTTGGACAGCCTCGCTCAGGCGCCACCAGACATGCAGCTTGTCGTGGCCTTCTGGCGTGATGCCGCCGCTTTCCACGATCATGGTGGGCCGGCCGAGGTATCGGACGAGGTGCGCAAGCTTTGCCGGGATGTCGCCATGATCCAGATCGGTCAGAACGGCCTGCATCTGCTGGATATCGGCCGCCTTGGCCGCACCCTCTTTCTTCACGGTCCCCGGCACGACGTAGAACGCCGCGCCATCACGGGCCGCTTGCCTGGCGAAGGCGAACGCCCCTTCGGTCACATCGCCGCTCGTCTGGACCCAGGTCATGCGCGGTACCGGTGTCGATGTGTGTCCCTGCTCTGCCAGAGCGCGCAGGGGAATCCAGCCATCGCAATATCCGAACACGACATCGAGAAAGATCGCGATCTGATCACGGTCGGGGTCGACGGCCGGATAATCGGCAACTACCGCGACTGGCCGGGCGTCCATCGGCTAGGTCCCGGCCGCACCCGCCCGTGGCTCGTTCGCTGGACAATGGATCTGTGCGGCTTCGTAAGCCTCGATGTCTTCCAGGCGGTAGACAACCCGGCCGCGAATCTTCAGATAGGCAGGACCGTGACCTTCCACGCGCCAGCGCTCGAGTGTCCTGGGGCTGATACACCAGCGCCTCGCCAGATCACTCTGGTGGAGATGCTTTACGTCCGAGAAAGCTGTTGTCAACATGGGTGCTGCACCGGCGATTGGATCGAACCTGATGCTTTCCTATTATTCACATGTCGAAGGCGCGGTCAGTAGATTTAAGTGCATTTAAATAGCGCCTATTTTTGTGCCCATTTATATCCTTGATATAAAAAAGGATTTTGGCTCCAACCAATCACATTTACGGGGCGGATAATTGTCAGACATCAGCTCAATCAGGCGTATTCGGTCCGCGAACGCTGGCAAAACCCGAAGTAACTGTCCTGAGTTTATCGAGGGTCTCGTCGGAAAACGCCGTCAGCCCAACCTTCGGAGAGGCCAAGTCGTCGAGGAGGTCGTGAGGCAGCGATCCCGGCCCCTGCGAGCTACGACCAGACAGACCGCTCATCCCCTTCGGCGTTGACGTCGCTTCCGCCATGGAGCTCGAGGCAAATTGATAGGCTGCGGCGACCTCGAGGACTCCGTATCCCTCCTTCATGAGCATGCTGACAAATGCCCGGACCGGACCGCTTAGGCCGAAGTCGGATCCTCGTTCAGACGCGGCGCTCAGGAAGGCGATGTACCGGTTGATGATGTGATCTTGCTGACGGCGCCGCGCCGACATCAAAAGTTCCTGCCGGCGCGAGCGGAACTTTCTGACGAGCCGGCGGAAAAGCGCATCCTCCGAGTTCGCCAGTTGCCCCTGCCTGCGATTTTGCGCAGCAGCCAGTTTGCGGGCAGCGGCGCGCTCCGACGTAGCCTCTCGCCGGACGAGCATCTCCGCCATGCTGTTGAGCAGCCATTCGTCCTGCAATCGGCGGCGACCTCGCGTGCCTTTCGGATATCGCCCGAGAAAGGCTTCCTCCAGCCGATCGGCGCCAAACTGCGCCTCCAGATGATCCAGTTCCCTGACGATTTCTTCAGCCATCTCCACGCTCCGGTGCGCCAACACGGTCGGTCCCCACTGTGGCGGAATACGCAATCTTGCGCACGGGTCACTTTGTCTGCGCAACTCTACACCAAGAGATTGTTTTTGCTGTTCTTTTCGGACAGCGAAGCCAACATCGAGAGAAACAGCCTCTCCAGATGTGGTATGAACGCGCTCTCACCTGTCCATATGTCCCCCGCCGAACGGCTCTCCGAGTTGGCCGAGATTCTGGCCCGTGGGCTGGTGAGGGTGAAGGTTCGGCAGTCAAGCCAACTATCTGCGGACTGCGGAGACAGTTCAGTGGACTGTCCCGGCGACCGGAGCGGACATGCGGAACGTCCAACTCGGAGAACCGCATGAACGACATCCTGGCCGAGATCGCCTCCTTCAAGACCATGGAGGTAAAGGCGCTCAAGCAGCGCTGGCGCGACCTGTTCGACACCGAGCCGCCCGCCTTTAATCGCCGCTTCCTGGAGAGCCGTCTCGCCTACCGGGTGCAGGAGCTGGCCTATGGCGGGCTGAAGCCCGAGGTGGTGGCCCGCCTGGAGGCGCTGGGTGAACAGCTGGATGGCGGTAATGTCTCGGTGCGCAAAAGGCGGGCCGACGACCGGCCCCTCGCAGGCACGCAGCTGATCCGGGAGTGGCAGGGCACCGAGCATTGCGTCACCGTGCTTGTGGACGGCTACGAGTGGCAGGGCAGGCCATACAAGTCGCTGTCCGCCGTCGCCCGCGCCATCACCGGGACGCGCTGGAATGGATGGACCTTCTTCGGCATCCGCCGTTCCGGAGGCGGGGCATGATCCTGAAGCGCCGCTGCGCCGTCTACACCCGCAAGTCCAGCGAGGAAGGCCTCGACATGGCCTTCAACTCGCTCGATGCCCAGCGGGAGGCCTGCGAGGCCTACATCACCAGCCAGAAGAGCGAGGGCTGGGTGCTGGTGCGCGACCGCTACGACGACGGCGGCGTCTCCGGCGGCACGCTGGAGCGCCCTGCCCTCAAGCGTCTGCTCGCGGACATCGAAGAGGGGCTGGTCGATGTGATCGTCGTCTACAAGATCGATCGCCTCACCCGCTCACTGATGGACTTCTCCAAACTGGTCGAGGTGTTCGACCGCAACGAGGTCAGCTTCGTCTCGATCACCCAGAGCTTCAGCACCACCACCTCAATGGGACGGCTGACCCTCAACATGCTGCTCTCCTTCGCCCAGTTCGAGCGGGAGGTGAGCGGCGAGCGCATCCGCGACAAGATCGCCGCCAGCCGGCGCAAGGGCATGTGGATGGGCGGGAGCACGCCGATTGGTTATGTGGTCGCGGACCGCAGGCTGGTGGTTGACCCGGAATACTCCGCCACAGTGCGCATGATCTTCGAGCGCTTCGTGCGGCTCGGCTCGCTCACTGCCCTGGCCCGGGAACTTGCGGCGGCAGGTGTGTACACGCGTCGGGGCAAGCCCATCGACAGGGGCTACCTACACCGCCTGCTGCGCAACCAGGTCTATATCGGCAAGGCCGTGCACAAGGGCATTCCCTATGACGGCCAGCACGAAGCCATCATCCCTCAGGACCTGTGGGACAAGGTAAAGTCCATCCTCACCACGCCAGCCCGAAGCCGGGCCGCCAACAGCCGGGCTCAAACACCCTCGCTGCTGAAGGGGTTGTTGTTCGGGCCAACCGGAGACGCCATGTCACCCACCCACACCCGCCGGAACGGCCGGCTCTACCGCTACTATGTCAGCCAGGCCATACTGAAGCGCGGAACGGGTGCCTGCCCAATCGGACGTATCGCCGCGGCGGAGATCGAGGGAGCCGTTATCGCGCAGATGCGTGCGCTGCTCCGCTCGCCAGAGGTGGTGGTGGCAACGTGGAAGAAGTCCGGCGGCATCGGCGAGGCGGAAGTTCGCGAGGCCCTGACCCGGCTGGATCCACTCTGGGAGGAACTGTTCCCCGCCGAGCAGGCGCGTGTGATGCAGCTGCTGGTGGAACGGGTCGACCTGAGCGCCGATGGCGTCGACATCCGCCTGAGGGTCGAGGGGCTCTCCGGCCTCGCGCGAGACCTCTCGGGCATCGGACATGATCGCGGGAGTGCGGCATGACTGAGGCGACGCTCACTGTGCGGGTGCCCCTGAAGCTGACCAGACGCGGCGGGCGCAAGCTGGTGATCTCGCCGGAGGGTAGCGGGCCATGGGCGCCGGAGCAGGCCAGAATCGACAGCACGCTGGTCAAGGCCCTAGCCCGGGCATTCCGCTGGCGCAAGCAGCTCGAGACCGGCGTCCATACCTGTATCCGCGACATCGCCAAGGCCGAGCAGATCAACGAGAGCTACGTGTTCCGGGTCTACCGGCTAACGATGCTGGCGCCGGATATCATTGAGGCGATACTCGATGGGCGGCAGCCGGAGTGGCTGGCGCTGGCAAAGGTTATGGAGCCGTTTCCGTGCGAATGGAAAACTCAGCGAGTGCTTCTTTTCAGCAACGGCGAGGACGGTTAATCTCAAGTCGGAACCCAGCCCGTCACACCCGTACGAGTGTCCTGCCATGTCGCAAGCGGATCAAATCAGGGCGTATGTGATAAAGCAGATTGCCGATCCGGTTCGCGCTGCAGGAAAACTGCGCTTCTCTGTCCGGGCAGGCGATGTGCACCACGCGACGGGCCTCTCGAATGCAATGCCCAATGTGTGCAGCGCGATCGGCAGCAAGAAGTTTGAGACAGCCGCTGGTGTGCGTCTGGTGCACCGCGTGGGGCCACATGCCGGACCAAATGCCAAGTTTGAATTTGAGTTCACTGAACCTCCGACACGCACCTCCGCACCACCGGCGAATGCCGGAGGAGCAGACAACCAACACCTTCGAGGCCTCGGCCGCGGCGCCCGGGCCGAAGCCACGCCAGTAGATTTCACGGATGCGGTGTGCCTCATATCCTGTGTGAAAACCAAACAGCCCAAGGCTGCGCCCGCACGGGAGCTGTACATTTCATCCTTGTTTTTGAAGGCCCGCGACCTCGTCGAAGCGCATGGCTCGCCGTGGTACGTACTTTCCGCTCTGTATGGGCTCGTACCTCCCCATGAGGTAATCCAGCCATACGACCTCACCCTCAACAAACAAGGCATTGCCTACAGGAAAGACTGGGCAAGAAAGGTACTGCAGGATCTGATGCCTCGACTCAATGGCCACACCCGCCTCATCTTCTTCGCCGGCCAAAGGTACCGGGAGTTTCTAGTCAGCCCATTGCGCCAAGCCGGATTCGAGGTGTGTGTGCCGATGATTGGCCTCAGGCAAGGGGAGCAGCTCGCTTGGCTGTCCCGATCCCGATAATGCTGGAAGATGCCCTTCACCAACTACTTGGGTCGGTCGCAGCGCTTCGTGCAGAGCAAGAAGGCGGCCAGACTCTGCAGGAGGTCATACGAAGCAAGGCACTGCCACGCCGGGGCGTTTATTTCTTCATCGATCCCGCTGAGCCCCAGATCCTTGGACATCCTCGGATCGTCCGTGTGGGGACGCACGCCATCAGCGCGGGTTCCAAGTCCACCCTCAAACAGCGGCTGGCTCAACATAGAGGCAGAGTGTCGGAACCGGGTGGCAACCACCGCGGTTCGGTCTTTCGCCGTTTGGTGGGCGAGGCCTTTCTCGCAAAAGGCACGTTAGGAACATGTCCATCGTGGGGTCTGAAAGGTGCGCGGTCCGCCGCAGCTACAGCGCTGACCTTGGGTTCAGAAGCGTTAGCTGCAGTGGAAAGGCCGGTGGAGCGCGCCGTGTCGCTCTACCTCGCCCACCTGGAAGTCGTCTTCGTTCCAGTCGGCGATGAGCCTGGCACGGCCTCCGCGCGCGGCCTGATCGAACGGGGCACGATCTCCCTGTTGGCTGAGGCAGCGAGGCGAGGTTTGATCAAGTCGGGCCAAGATTGGCTTGGACATTGGTCCCGTCCGGCAGTCAGAGAGTCCGCATTGTGGAACCAGAACCACGTCCACGAACCTTGGTCGGGGGCGTTTTTGAGGCTCCTGGAGAATCAAGTGGTGACGTAGCAGCGCCCTACCGCTCATGCTGACAGCCTAAAGCCCGAATGCCGCCGGTCCCAGGCGACATGGGCAACGCTCCCACCAACAATGTATAATCCGCGCATGAATTTAAATGATTTACTGGCCAGCGAGGGAATAGATCCTAGTCAGGTCATCGTGATGCGCCACCGGCCCCAGGAGCCGGAACTCAACAAGGTTCTGCCTTGGCTAGCGGCCGAGAAGCCCGACACATTCAACGCCTATCAGCAGACACAAGGTACGGCCGCTGAGAACGCTATGCGGCAGCTTCAGGGAAAGGGGTACATCGCCTCATTCATTCGCCATGCGCCAACAAAGGCGCTGTTCGTGGGCGTCTACAAAATAGGAGCGACAACGCCTCTCACCCCGGAGCAGTATTGGTCCGTGCCCGCATATCAGGAGATGAAGGCGTTCGGGATGTACGGCTTCTCCGAGAACGACGGACGCGAACACGTCCTCTGGTTCGACCTGGCACTGACTGACTTCTACGCCGACTGGAAAGGCAAGCTGATCGTAGGCTGGCCGCCTCCAGAGCGGTCGTGGTGGCGCCGCTCCCACAGGAACGTGATGCCTGTGCTTGCTGTCTTGGAACAAAGCGCCTTGGACGCGGCGATGCCGGAGTGGGATCAGATAGACCTCTCCTGGGAGGAACTGGCGGTTCTCCCCATGCGATGGCAAGACATATTGAGGCAATGGCGCGGTATCTACCTCATCTTCGACCAAAGTGATGGTAAGTCCTACGTCGGCTCGGCCTACGGGAGTTCAAACCTTTTGGGCCGGTGGCTGAGCTATGCCGCATCCGGGCATGGCGGGAACAGGCTGCTTCGCCAGCGGGACCCTAGGAATTTCCGATTTACCATCCTCCAACGGGCTTCTCCGGATCTGGAGGCTGAAGAGGTCATCCGACTGGAGGGTACATGGAAGGAACGGCTGCATACGCGCGCGCCGTGGGGCCTGAATGACAATTAGGCGCCCTCGATCACAGTCCTACTTCGCCAATCGTCTAAGCTGAGCTGTGTCGCCGCGCATAAAATGATGCTGGAGAGAGACAATAATATGAGAGCTGAATGACAACTTATGGCTGGAAGTGGCCGATTGCGGTCTGACAGGTTTTGAGCAGAACAAACTCTGCAGCGGATATTCAGGAGCCCTATCTGAGGAGCTTGATACGCTCCTGCAGCGCGAGTGAGGCGTTGACGTTCTTTGCGGCCAGCACCGCAGCGATCGCGATTACTGCGTCCAAGGCAAGCCGGTTGCGCTGCAGCTCGGCACTGTTCTCGTTTGTCACGGTGTCCAGCAACTCGACCAATGCAGGGCCTGCTTGATCGCGTGAGAACCGCGTGGACACGGTTCCGTCCGCTATGCCCGATGCGATCCACTGAACCCCTTCCAGACGGAGCGTCGCAGCGAACCCGCCCGCGAGGAAGTAGGCAAAGCCCGCAACGTTATCCTCTTCAAAGCGCAGGTGCGTTGCGACCCACAGTTTATAGAGATCCTTGAGGCCGCCGACTGCCGCTGCCCGGTCCCTCAGTTTCGTCAGCGCAGTGTGCCCAAAGCCGAGCAGGCTGCGCAAATAGCGTTCGCCGTAATACCAGCGGTCGCGTTTCTCCCAGCCCTGCGCGAGACCAAAGACGATCATCTCACGCCATGCGGCGCAGAACCTGACGTCGTCGCATTTGCCCGGAAGGAGCATGAACGCGTTGATAAATTGCTCGACGGCGGCATGGCCGTCATTCCCAAGCTCGAAGACCGCCTCCCACAGTCTGGGGGCCTGGTCCGCTGGTCCTACGACAATCATCGATGCGAATTTGCGGACGAGATCGTAGCCGAGGTCGCTTGGCAGAGGGTATTCGCCATCCTCTTTCTGCCGCGCCTTCATCCTGCGGACCTCCGCGTCCCAAAGCTTCAGGCAAAGGTTGAATTCGGTCGCTGCGTTGTCTTCTCCGAACGGCTGCTCACGGCCGAGAAGCCATTGGAAGAGGATGTTGAGGAACCGCGTTTCGAGCCCAATAGACGTCCTGTCGGCCGGGGCGCGATGACGCCAGCTCGGTCCGTCTGAGGCGAACTCGCGGCGCCAACTGTCAGCCTCCAGCCGCTCGTAACCCTCGATGATCCGCTGAAGGTCGAGGGCATCGGCATTTGCCTTCACGCCGAAGATCTTCATTCGCCGAAACTTCGCGAGCCACCGATTCCAAACAGCAGGCGCGATCCCATCGTCGTCGCGATGCGGCGCCAGCATCACAAGCGCAGACCAGAACAATCCTAGTTGCAGGACCCTCCACCACGCATCGCCCAAGGCTGCACGGTTTTGATAGGCAGCGTCACGTACGATGCCGACGGCGCGCTCATCGCCACTCGATAGGAGCCCAAGGACGAGAGGTTCCCAGACGTCGCGGTTCTCCACGTCGTGCAGCCATAGCTGCATGACGGCGTGACCCCAAAGCACGATGCTTTGGTCAGACGCACCGATCCGGTAACGGCGGATTCCTTCCGCCTCGTCGGGTGTCGAGAGCGCGGCGGTCTTTACGACTGCGCAGGCACGCTCAAAAGATTCCGAGCGATCCGAAATCCACTGATAGCAACACCCGATGAGCGCCGAAGAGAGCGCCAGCACGTTCAGCGTTTTGACCTCTTCGTCGTGCAAGTTGTTCGCCTCGACCGTCTGAAGATAGTCGGCGATCTCCTGTGCATTCTGATCGCTGAGCAATAAGCCCTTGTTGAGCCACTCCTGACACCGATAGGGGATGACGACGCCGAGGGTTAGATCCTCCCCCTCTGAACATCGCTCTTCGATCTCATTGAAAAGATCGTCGGGGCATTCGAACGTTAGCTCGCCGTCGCCCACGCCCGATGCTTCAACGGGGCGATAATTGTCTCTGTCGAGCGTCGCCTGAAGGGTTCGGATTTCCATGGCACGTGCCGCGTCTTGGGGAAATTCCCATGCAGCGCATGACTGCTTCAGAGCGGCTGCTACGCCCGGATCATTCTTGAGAAGATCGACTGTCACCTCGTGTAAGGTGCGCTTCCGATGAGGTGCAAAGGCCCATGCCTTCGCAAACTCGAAGATCGTGTCGCCGAGCTTAGCCCAGTGCCACGCGACGAAGCTGAGCCCGATCTCCTTCACCCTATCTCCATCCCAGATGAAGATCGCAGGATGCGCAAGGAGGGGGGCTAATTGGCCGGCCAGAAGCTCCGGCTTAAATTTCGCGACGTTGACGAGGACGCCTAGGAAGGCCGTCGATTTGCCCTGTGCCAACACCCGTTCGATATATTCCGAGCAGTCATTCCCCTGTAGTTGAAGCGTCAGCCACCGCTCCAATGCATCAAGGGCGGAGAACAGCGTACCGTTCTGATGTGAGTTGGTCTGACCCCAGCCGAACACCGAACCAGCGCCAGTGTAGGTGATGATCACATCCCCGACGGGAAGGCCGATGCTCGGCACCGTGCCCGAAGAGTCAGATCGATCAGCAGCCCAACGCTCGGTACTAAAGTTGACGAGCGCGATCAGAGCACCCAGAGCCTCGTTGGGTGCAATTTGGAGGAAGGAGAAGAACGGGCTCTTCCAGAAGGCACTCGGGTACGCTTCCCGCTGATCGGAAAGACCCAGCTCAGGTTCGATACGGGTAGAAGAACCAAATTCCTCTTCGGGGTTGTCATCAATGTGAACGGCTATCAGCACCTCGGCCGCCGCCGCTGGGTTTGCACGCATCAGCGCCGCGAGCGGATTGGATTTGAACGCCATATCTTCGAAATTGCGGTCGAGCCGACGCTGTGGTCCGAGCGGCCACGCAGGGAGCGCGCGACTCGACGAGATATTCATCGGGCCTCTCGACGCACGCCTGCGCTCTTGATCCCCCCGATAGGCCGGATCGGTCCGAAGCCGCTCCGCTCGCTCCTCGGCCTTCTTACGGTTGGCTTCCGCTACCCTCTCGCGCACAAGATCCGAGGGTTCCCGACGGCCTGCCATTTCAAGAGCCCATCCCGCCACCTCCTCCGGGAGGTCGGGCGCGCCTGCCAGGGCGGAAGAAAAGAAGGGCGGGTCGTCGTGACCGATGTGGATCGTGCCGCTCATTTTAGCCGCCTGAACTACCTGGGCGGCCCGAAGCGCAAGCTGCGCAAATTCCTTGCGGTACAGTGTGGGAGTATCACCGATAAGGGGCGGAACGCCGTTGAGCCATGCCTCGCAAACGGCGGACACGGAAGACAGCATCAAATCCGCGACGCGCGCTTCGTGCCGGGCTAGAAAGTTCGCCATGGGCGGCCATCGCCCAATAACCAGCTCGCGGTAATTGGCGTCGAGGTAAAGGCCCATCGACGTGTCGGCGCTCAACAATGCCGGCGCTACGCTTGGGACGGATGCGACATACCGAAAGCGGTGGAGCAACCTGTCGAGCCATCTTCCGCCGTTCGCGAAAAGGAATTCGGCGCGCTCCTTCAGGAAGCGCTCCGCTTCCGGGTCTAGGCAAATCGCATCGAGCAACACGTCCATGGCGAGGGGAGGTTGTCCTCCCTCAACCGCTCGAAACGCTTGGTCCCAGGCGGTTTCGGCACCGACCTTTTCTCGCAGAAGGTACTGGCCCAACATGCGAAGGGCGCCGGCCCACAGGGGGTTTGCCGCGTATGCGGCCCACGCCGGCACATCGTCCACGATCTCCTTGAGATGTTGGAACCGTGCCCAATCGGCCGCGAGGTCGTGCTCGAATTCGATCCGGTTGCGGCGGATGGACAGTGGTAGTTGCGACGGCCTGTTCTGAAAGATGGTCGCATCTGCAGGCTCAAGCTCCGAGATCGCAAAGCTCCGCTCGAAGGAGGCTTCGCGCCGGGCAAGGCGCATAATCAATCCCTGCACATCGATCCGACCGTCTGTCCAAAAATCCCACAGGTGGTCAGCAACCGCTGTATGGGAAGCAAGCGCGCCGCTATCGGCACCCATCGCGCCGCCGGCGGTCATCACCCAGGACAGGGTTTTAAGGTTGGCGAGCGCGGCAACGGTCTCGTCGTGGGACGCAAGCCAGCGAAGCGTGAGGCTGGATCGAAGTGCGGCCCGCACCTGCTCTGCATCCAGCGCATCTAGGGCAACGACTTTTGGTGGTATTGAACCCAGCAGTTGCTGGGACATTGCTCCCCAGCGCTGCGGCTGGCTTACGATGACAACACGCCATGTGGCGTTCTCCACGCCTTCGAGCGGAGGGGTTATCAGTTCGATCAGTCGTTTCGCGGCGGGCAGGTCGGTGGCGCTGAACCGCTCAGCGGAATCCAGCACCAGAACGTTACGTGCCTGGCTTGTGGCGTTTAGGATTTCGGGCAGCGGATGTGAGAGTGGCAGACTGGAACGCTTAGCGGCGCTCAGTGTTGCAGCCAATTCGTCCGGTCCAAGCCAGACCTGATTCCAGTCCGCAAAACGGTCGTCGAGCGTGTCCTTGACCAGGGCAGACTTCCCAACGCCCGAGTCGCCGAGAACGACTGCCACACTGGTGGACTTGATCAGCCCTTCCAGTTCGGCCGGCCGGTGGGAACGGTCAACGGCGTATCCTGCTGGCAGCTCGGTTTGGATGCTGTCGCGGTAGTCGATGGTGAGCTTCGAAAGCGCATCCCACGAGGCCGCATAGTCGGGAAGCGCTTGCAACGCATATTTCTTCCTCAGCCGATTCCACACCTCGGTAAGCGGCAGGGTGCCCGAAACCAGCCTCGTGTCTCGCGCTGCATCGATGAGGTCCTTCCAGAGGTTCTCCGCGTCCGCCTGGCTACGGCTGGCAAGAAGCTGCCGACATTGAGCAATAGCCCGCGAATTGTCATTCGACTGCGCAAGCTGGAAGTCGAAAGGCAGGACATGAAGCTGGCGGATGATTTCGACGGTTTCCGCATCCGAGGCCGCTTCATACCCTGCCGGGCTTCGCAAGCTATCGAACACCGTCTGGTGCTTGCGCGACACATTGATCCTGCTGAGGGCGAGCGCCGGATCGGCCCCCTCGCACCAACCTTTGATATCGGCCCACGTGGCCTCGAAGTCAGCGTTATGCCCGCGCGTAGCTAGGGCAAGGTGATCGGTCGCTCGATAGAACGGTCCGCTTTCCTCACGCCACTGCTGCAGGACGCGCCCCGCGAATTCGGGCGGCAGACCGTTCCTCGTCACCTGCACGTTGCTCTTGCAGGAGATAGCAAGCCGTTGGTACGTCCCGGCCGACACTGTGGTGACGAGGAGGTCGTCAATCTTCCAGCCTAAGGGCTCGGTCTGCGTCTGTATTTGGATGCCGGACCCTTCGATGGCGGGCTGCGCTACACCCGATAACATCCGAAGTAAAAGTGAGGAAGCGACCCGATCTTCAAAATCGAAACCAGGACCAGCGGTAGACCGGGTTGTCGCTGCTCCTCTACGCGCATCGACTGCCTTAGTCCCTCGCGAGACATTCAGCTTCGTAGTATCTGCAGTCTTCTTCGCCATCTTCTCTGTATTGGTGCATCAGGTCATCTAGGGCAGCATATAACAACTACAAGCAGCAGAATGAGGGCTTAGGGCTTCGTCCTCCGCGCGCTTCGATGGCCTAGCCCAGCTTCGGTCGCCTAGCTCCCTGCAGCCGGTTCACCGCAAAGTCCGTGCTCCGCTTGCACAGCCCGTTCGCCACGTGGCAGGGCTGCAGATTACCTCCACCTCAAGGCTTCAAACGGGAAAGTAAGGCGGTGCCCAAGCGCTCGATCAGGCCGGCAAACTCCAACACGCTGGCCGACTTGATGAGGAGCCTCTGGCCTACAGCATACGTCTTATCGCCACTCCTCGTCAGATAGTCCGCATCCACAATGCCCTGCTGGTGGGCGAGCAGATGACGCTGTTGGTAATAGATGCGCAGGCGCCCGAGCGCGGCGGCATCGAGCAATTGTTCGTACGTGGCACCTATCACTGGAGCCCATAGATCCGATCCCGCTTCAAGGTTCTGAAATGCGTTCCGACGGGCGGGTGCGCCAGTGCGCTCCTCGTAAAGCTGTTCCGACAAGCGCTGGAATGAGGTCACCGTATCTTGCATCGCCTTCTCAAGCAATGTGCGGGTCATCACCTCCGCTTCGTCGGCATCAAGCGTCGCCTTAAGCGTATCGCCTAGCCCTGCCGCTGTCCGAATGGCCTTCAGGGTTTGGCCAAAGGTGTGGCTCGCGGAATTCTTCCCGCAGCTCGGACAGAAGTAAGCGGCCCCGACGAACGAGTACCGGCAGCCGCAGGCATCGCATGTCGCACGGAGCCGCATCGGCTCTGCGGCGGCGACCGGCACTAGCAGGGCATCGCGCCCTCCCTTTGCCTCAAGCGTGATGCTGAGAAAGGCGCCTGGTCGTTGATTCCGTTTTGATGCTGCTGCATCGGCCCGGATCGCGCCGTTGATTTTGTTGACCAGCAAGCCGCGAGCGTACTCCTTCGCCGCCTCGATCTGCTGGGTGGTGTACCACGACTTGGCGGGGGCAGCGTGGCGGCAGCTCGGGCAGAAGACCTCCTCATCACGAACGATGGCCTTCCAGTCGTCGCCGTGGATTTTGAACTGAAAGAGGCACGTCGGCGACGGGCACTCCTTATCCGCATAGCCCTCAGGGTCCGCTTCCAGTGGAACCGTGACCTGCATGGTGCCAGATAGCCGCTCAAGTTCGCGTTGCAGATTTCTAAACATAAAATCCGAGGTTGCTGTGCTTGCCCGGTACATATCATGAACGATGCGCCATGTTAATGGGCCACGACGGCAGGTATGAGTGGCAAAATCAATGGCCGGTTTCGGGAAACGTGAAAGCGAGCGCGAATGTCCTAGATGGGCGCTGAGCGGACCGGCCGCTATCATAGCGTTCATTGGGACGACTCCAGCCACTTCCCCGTTCCGGACGTGGCTCGGGAATGCGACGCGAAAGTAGACGTTCCGCTTTTCGACCTCAGTATCGCCCGCCTGCCGCAAGAGCCTGCTAAAAGTGAGGGCATAGTGCGTCTAGAAGCCACTGAACGATAAGGACTTTTGAAACCCGTACTTTCCACCGGCAGTCCACAGCTTCAGAGAATAGTGCCGAAGTGAGAACGGTTCTCGGGAATAGACCCGTTTCAGCAGTTCAGAGGTTCGACGCAAAACCCTTGGGTTATGCGGGCTTCGCGCGCCCACGGCTGGCGGAGAGAGACCATTTATGAAAGGGGAGTGGCGGAGAGGATGGGATTCGAACCCACGATACGGCTTTTGACCGTATAACGGTTTAGCAAACCGCCGCCTTCGGCCACTCGGCCACCTCTCCGCCGCCGTTGGTAGCGAAGCGGCGGATTGGTGTCAACGGTTTAGCCAGCGTCACTGAATTTCAGGGCTGATCGAGGTGGTCCACATCCAGTTGCCCGGTCAGCCGGCGCTGCACGTGGGACCACGACATGCCCACGCCCATGACGATGGTGAGGATCACCTCGACCACCATGACGCCCACCATGGGCGAGCCCACGTCGACCAGGTCATAGTCCGCGAGCAGCCACACGAAAACGCCGAATACCGCGACAACAAGAGCAATTCCCAGGATTCCAAGCGACAGCCAGGTGGCGCGGAAATAGACCGCGAAACCGCCCAGGAGAAGCAGTCCGGCAAGAATTTTAAGCGGAACGTTACCGCCGCCCGGGTCGGCGCCGCCGGCGGCCAGCCAGCCGGCATAGGACCAGCCCGTCGGGTTGTAGGCGGCGAATACCAGGAAGGCCGCACCCAGCCAGCGCAGCAAAAATCCCGACCAGGTCAATCCACCCGCGGCCACGGGTTCTGGCTACGGCGATTCGGCGGCCGCCATGCCCGTGGTTGCGGGCTTGACGAACTTGAGGGTCATGCGGTCGCTTTCCCCGATCTGGATGTATTTTTCGCGATCCTGGTCGCCGAGACGCAGCGTCGGCGGCAGGGTCCACACGCCCTTGGGATGGTCGCGGGTATCGAGCGGATTGGCGTTGATCTCGGAATGCTCGGCGGCCTGGAACCCTGCGGCCTCGGCCAGCCTGATCACATGTTCCTCGGTTACGTAGCCGGTGGCGGCGAGCGGATCCTGCGGCAATTCAGGGTCGCCCCGATGCTCCTCGACGCCGAGGATGCCGCCGGGCTTCAGCGCCCGGAACATGGCGGCGAACACCTTGTCGGCATAGCCGCCCGACATCCAGTTGTGGACGTTGCGGAAGGTCAGCACCATGTCGGCCGAGCCCTCGGTCACCAGATCGATGGTGGCGGGTGTCAGGGTGGTGTAGCTGACCGTGCCATACACGTCCGGATTGGCCGCGATCTTGTCCTTGAGCGCCTTGTTGAGCTTGGGGCCATAGCCGGTGCCGTCACCCTCATCGAAGATGGCGGCCGTATAGGTTCCCTTGCCGGCGACATAAGGCGCGATGATATCGGTGTACCAGCCACCACCCGGCCAGATCTCGACCACGTTCATGTCCGGCTTCAGGCCAAAGAACGCCAGTGTCTGCTCGGGGTGGCGGTACTTGTCGCGAGCCCTGTCTTCGGGCCGGCGATGCTGCCCCATCACGATCGCTTCGAGGGAACCCGCGGCCGGCTGTTTGGCGGCCGGTACGTCGCCGGTTGACTCGGGCGTGGGAGCCGGCGGCGGCGGCGCGTCCTGGGTTGCGCCGTCACAGGCGACAAGAAGGGCTGCCGTCAGCAGCGCGGCCAGTGTGAGTTGAGTACGCATGAGAGCTCCCGTTTCCCGTTCGGATCGGCAGCATAGCCTGTCGCACCGGGCTGCGCCACCCGGGGACCATTGCCCCCGGGGAGCGAGCGGTTCAGTGGCTGAGCACCCATTCGCGGGCCAGGCGCTGGGCTTCGGCGATCTCGGCCGGGCTCATGACCTCGGCGAGGTCGGCGCGTTCCTCGCGCGCCCTCGCATCGCCCAGCATGGCGGCGATATTGAACCACTTGTGGGCGCGGATGTAGTCGACCGGCTCGCCGTGGCCTGTCGCATACGCCAGGCCCAGCTCGAAATAATCGTCCGCACCTTCGGTTACAGGCGCATGGGTCGTGGTCGGCGCCGGCGCGCTGTACGAGAAGCTGTGGGTTGCATCGAACATGACTGGTTCTCCGTGTCTGTATGTTCACAACACGGATATCCTGCGGCCGGTTCCATGAACGCCATGTTAACGAACCGGCGCGGAAAAACTGCCTGCGCGCCGCCGCATCAGATGGACTTCTGGTCCCATATCAATGACTTAGGCCAGCGTTATCGGAATACCGCAGCGGTTATGGGCCATCCGGGCGCATGGAAATTTCTTCGGAAAGTCACTTTTCAGGGTGCGGCCGAGGTCCGGTCCTGGACCAACGCGAAAGGCTCATCGGCTTCGGCGCCCGCGAGGCTGTAGGGCACCTGAATACCAGGCCGGACCTGGTCCTGCGCCACTTGCGCACCGGCGCGCACGGTGGGCCTGGTGCGAAGCTCGTCGTTCATGCTCTGGCGGATACGCTCTGCGGTCGGGCCGGGTGTGGGATTGAGCGCCACGCTGATACCTTCGGGGTACTTGTTCAAGGCGCCGCTGATCCAGTCGGTAACCGCCAGATCCCAGGCCCAGAAGCTGACAGCCCCCCAACCGCTGGTGGCCGAGATAACTTTCACCGTCTTGGTATCGTAGCCAGGTGCACTACAGACGACTTCGAGCTTCCGGACGCTTTTCGTGACGTAGACAATTGGCGTCTTGTCCGATGTGGAGCCAATCAGCTTGCCACCCTTGTAGATGTCGCAGATCGCATGGACCGGATCGGTGTTGACGGGAATCGCCTGGTCGGTTCCGTCGAGGAAAGTGGCGCATCCCGAGAGAGCAGCGACAGCCGGCAGAATCGATAGCGTGCAAAGGCGCTTCAACATGAACTTCCCCCAAATTCCCCATGGCTGCCGATACGGCGGGCCACCATCAGAACTCCATGATACCAAAAAAGAAACGGCGGCCACAAGCCGCCGTTTCGACAGTGAAAATGCCGCCGGGATCGCTTCAGGAAGCCGCCTTGACGGCAGCCTCCCGCGCGGCGCGGACCTTGTCGTTGGTCTGGTTGAACAGCAGCGCGCGCCGCTCCTTTTCCTCTGCCTCGGTCAGCTTGCGGTCGCCGAGCTCGCGGCCGACCTTGCGGCCCTTGTCGACGGCCGGCCGAGCGCCCACCAGATCGATCCAGCGCTTCAGGTTGGGAAACGGCTCCAGCACATTCTCGTCGATCAGCCGCGGTAACAGGAACGCCCAGGGCCAGCTGACCATGTCGGCGATGCTGTAATCGGGGCCGGCCAAGTACTCGTTCACCGAAAGCTGGGCATCCATGACGCCCGAAAGGCGATCCACCTCGCCGACGAAACGCCGCGTGCCGTATTCCAGTTGCTCCGGCTTGTCGGTCAGGTTCTTGGCGTAGTTCTTGAAGTGGTTGGCGTTGCCCATCATCGGCCCCAGATTGGCCATCTGCCAGTGCACCCATTGCAGCACCTTGTAGCGGCCGGGGCCGCTGGCCGGCAGGAACTGGCCGGTCTTGTCGGCCAGGTATTCCAGGATGGCGCCCGATTCGAAGATCGACAGGGGCGCGCCGCCGCCGATCGGGTCGTGGTCGACAATGGCGGGCATGCGGTTGTTGGGGCTGATGCGAAGGAAACCGGCGGTGAACTGGTCGCCGCCGCCGATGTCCACCGGCACGACGGTGTAAGGCAGGCCGGTTTCCTCCAGCATGATGGTGACCTTCCACCCGTTGGGCGTCGGCCAGTAATGCACGTCGATCATCGCTCGCTCCTCGAATTTCAATTCGACGGCAGGATGGCCGAGCGGCCCGGTACTGGCAAAGAAAATTCACCCGCGCAGGTCCGCAAGCGCCGAGTGCATCGCTGCGCCCGGACACGTGTTCCTGTTGGACCTGCGGGTTCCAGCCCTCATACTGCGCGGCCCTGCAGCTGACCTGGCGACGCTCCCATGACATCAAAAAACTTGATGCGGATCACCTTTCTCGGCGCCGTGGGAACCGTGACCGGCTCGAAATATCTGGTGCGCGCCGGCAAGGCCCGCCTGCTGGTGGACTGCGGATTGTTTCAGGGCTTCAAGAATCTGCGGCTGCGAAACCGGGCGCCCCTGCCGCTGGATCCGGCTTCGCTGGACGCGGTAATCCTGACCCATGCCCATCTGGATCATTCCGGCTACCTGCCTCTGCTGGTTCGCAACGGCTTCCACGGGCCCGTCCTGTGCACGCCCGGCACCGCCGATCTGTGCCGCATCCTGCTGCCGGACAGCGCCATGCTGCAGGAACGGGACGCGGACTTCGCCAACCGACACGGCACCTCGAAGCATCACCCGGCACAGCCGCTCTATACCAGAAAGGATGCCGAGCGCGCGCTGGGACAGCTGCGCTGCATGAACTATGGCGAGGACGCCCGCATCGGCAAGGGTGTCACGCTGCGCTTCGACCAGGCCGGCCACATCCTGGGCTCGGCATTGACCCGGCTGACCTGGAAGGGCACCAGCCTGCAGTTCTCGGGCGACCTTGGCCGGCCCGAATCCGCCACCCTGCCCGCGCCGGCGACAATCGAGGAAGCTGACTACCTGGTGGTGGAATCCACCTATGGCGACCGGCAACATCCGCATGTCGATCCGGAGACCATGCTGGCGGATGTGATCAACCGGACCAGCGGCCGGGGCGGCTCCGTGGTGATCCCGGCCTTCGCCGTGGGCCGCACCCAGACGCTGCTCTATCACCTGGCGCGGCTGAAGCACGAGCAGCGGATTCCCGACCTGCCCATCTTTCTCGACAGCCCCATGGCGATCAACGCCACGGAGACATTCGAGCGGCATCCCAACGAGCACAAGCTGACGCGCAAGCAATGCCACGAGGCGTTCGACGTCGCCACCTATGTGCGGGATCCGGAGGACTCAAAGGCGCTGGACCGCTCGGCCATGCCCATGGTGCTGGTGTCGGCCAGCGGCATGGCGACCGGCGGTCGGGTGCTGCACCACCTGATGCATTTCGCCCCGGATCCGCGCAACACCATCCTGTTCGCAGGATTCCAGGCCGGCGGCACGCGGGGCGCGGCCATAGTCGCCGGCGCCCGTGAGGTGAAGATTTTCGGCAATTACGTGCCGGTCAGGGCCGAGGTGCAGAACATGGACATGTTCTCGGCCCATGCGGATGCCGACGAGATCATGGCATGGCTGGGCGGCTTCCGCCGCCCGCCAAAGATGACCTTCGTGACCCATGGCGAGCCGGCCGCCGCCGACGCCCTGCGCCACCGCATCGAGGAGGGGCTGGGCTGGGACTGCATGGTGCCCGACTACAAGGAACGCTACGACCTGGACTAGCCGTGCCGCCTCGCCGGGACGCCGTGCGCCGCCGGCGGGAAAGGCCGGATCAGTCGAACGTGTCGCGCAGGCCGTAGAATTCCCGCGTCGGCCACAGGAAATCGATGCGGGTGCGGTGGATCTTCCAGGCGCCGTCCACCTTCTTGTAGACGTCGTCATAGACGCCGAACAGGGTGAGCGGTTTGGGCGCGCCGGGCGACACGTTCAGGTTGAGCTGGTACCAGCGCCCATTGGCGGTGTCCTTGTCGATCAGCCGGATCCAGGGGTTGGTGACCGCGTGCATCTGGGAGTGCTCCAGACGGCCGCTGCCATAAAGGAAATCGTGGTAGCGGGCGCGGATCTGGTCCTTGCCGACCCAGTCGCCGCCGAAATTCGGGCCGAACTCGCAGATGGCGTCGTCGGTGAACAGGCTGACCAGCTCGTCCAGCTTGTTGCCGTCGTAATAGTGAGAATAGAGATGGCGCATCTGCTTGATGGCCTCGATCTCCAGCAGCTCCTCGATGGTCATGGCATTCCTCCCCTGCGGTTCGGCGGCGAGCCTAGCGCATGGGCCGGAGAGGGCCAAGCCTTCACGCGTGAATTTGAGTCCGACCAACCTACAGCTCTTCACCGTCCAAAATTTGTTTCTCCACTGCAATTGCTTCCATGTAATGAGTCATCACATCACTTTGCCCCTCTACAAGGGCAAGATAAGAAACCCTACCTTGTAACTGCTCGAGATATAGTGGATCCAAATTTAATCGCTCGCTACTGGATATCACTCCAAACTTTTCTAGATAATAAATCTCTTGACGAACACTTTTCTTAAAGGCCCGCGGCAGACGAGGTTTCAATCCATTCACGACGATTCCAGTTACGATTTTTCTACTATTTTCCCAGATAAAATGGGTTTTTCTGCCATTTATTTCGAACCCCTCCCCCCTAACAATCTCACTGACAAAATTTATCCAGCTAGGTTCTATACTAAAACCAGAAATTGCAATATCGTCTGCATATCTTGTGTATTTCGCGCCTTTCGCACTCGCGAGACTGAACAACCTATTGTCAAGCTTCCGAGCGATTATATTACTAACATAAGGGCTTGTAGGCGCACCTTGTGGAAGTTTTCCATTTAAACAGCATATCGATGCCAGGTAGAATGCCGCGTTTAAAGGATACCCGAACTGCCGGAACATCCCAATCACCCGTGGCAAGGAAATGCTCGGAAAGAAATCCTTTATGTCCATTTTGAGAAGCCTGCCGCAACCGAGATGCTGGGAGGCATTGGACAAAATGCCTTTTCCTTTTATAAAACCATGAGCCGCATAATGAACGTCTATTTTTTCTAATATTTCCGTTAGAATTACGCGCTGTATGGCCATTAGAGATGGTTTTGGAACTGCTATCTCGCGCGAGCCACCGGTTCGCTTCGCAATATTGAAATTCCGGTAGAAGCCATTAGACCTATTAATAATATCTGCTAACAATTCATCCTGAACTCCCAAATATTCTGCCAATTGACCAAAATCTAGAACGACTGGCAGCTCGTTGTCAGAGAGTCTTCTGAGCGCAGTCTCTATTCCCCGTGTTTGATCGAGGCGTAGATTCCACTTCGATAAAGCGTCGAGAAAATCATCAAGCGCAGACATTGGCCCCCAGCGTCATGGTGTGCAGCGCTGACCGCTACCTACTTACTGATTCATCCTGCGAAACGCCGAACCCACCCCAAGCGAGGCAGTTTCGTGCGCTTGTAAAGCGCGAGGGTGGCGGACTTCGCCACCCTCATCGTTAACGCGACCATTCGGACCAGAGGCGACTCGCCTCCCTGGCTCTAGCCGCCAACGCTGCACGTACAAAGGTTATTAAGTTTAGAACGGTCGGTCAATTCGCGAAATAGGCTCGCGCCAACGCCTTCCTCTTCGGTGTGTATGTGTCAGTACGTGGCGCTAAACCAATTGGATCTTTCCAAGGAGCCGCAACATTAATGAACAGCTGTTTACGCATCCGAAGCGCCCAAGTTCGGCCGTACCTAGTCATTATGAACCTCCCCGATTCCTCGACAACCACTTTATTTTCTCTTAGCCACTCAAGAGCAGAAATTATTTGAATGGGAGACAGCCGATATTTCAAATGAAAGTCATATGGCACCAAACCATTCCGGTTAGCAAAAAGGCTACGCAAAATTTCTCTGTCGGCAGATGTCAACTCTCTCAACATTCAAATTCTCCTAAATATCACTGGTCGTCTCGATTTATCTATGTACTTTGGCCACCAAAATATTGGAAAGACGTTATCTGGCACATTCCAATCTTGCATACAAAATAATGATTCCGATTGCTGATATCCAAAGCTTTGAAGAGGGGCGCGTTTAATGGTTTTTGCCAAATCCTGCTCAAGACGCTTCATATGAGCAATATTATTTGGAAGCTCTACTCCAGAGTAATTTCCCGAAATACCTTTTTTCAACCAAACCGGACAATAGGTGTCAATTTTTTCATCCAAAAGCCGATCTCTAGCATTTTCCATACCGGCTGCCGCCGTCACATACATTTTAACGTGTGCCATGCCCATGGCTGCCAACCGATTCTCAAGCGATCTATATCTCGAAATCATCGTTTCGCCGGTGCCAATAAAGTCATCAAGAAGAACCATATTGTTCTTACCATTCAGTCTTTTTAGGCCCTCAGGCACGCTATTAACAAATGATCTGCCGGTCCAATTGTCATCGGGATCAAATTTATTCTTTATAATCTGCAAAAACGCCTGAGATCCATCAGCATCTCCGTCATCGCTAATAGCCACAATTATTGAGTCATCAGCGGACAAATTCCACCTCCTCTCAATCACCTTAGCAATAGAGGTTGCCATATCATTCTGCAAGTTACTATCAGCAACATAGAATCTTCGAATTAGATCATTAATTAAATCTCTTTCCCCCTGAGTTTGGCACTTATTCCAAAGCGCCAGCACGCCAGCGCTGGACCTCTTCAGCCAATTACAATCATTGAAGAGGGAATACAATTGCTCAAAGTCGGCAGGATCCATAATTGCCACTGCTCTGGGAAGCTCGTCTTCACTCACGAACTGCTCCTGCAATATTAGAAAGAGAATAGCCTAAGGCACATGGTATATTGATCACAAGGTTAGATTAAAGTGAGTCCTTATCCCAGCTTCTTTTTCAGCAGCTCGTTGACCTGGGCCGGATTCGCCTTGCCCTGGCTCTGCTTCATCACCTGGCCGACGAACCAGCCGATGACCTTCGGATTGGCGCCGCCGTCATACTGGGCGACCTGGCCGGGATTGTCGGCGATGATCTTGTCGACGATGCCTTCGATGAAGCCGGTGTCGGTGATCTGCTTCAGGCCCTTTTCCTCGACGATCACCGCCGGGTCGCCGCCGGTTTCCGCCATGATCTCGAACACGTCCTTGGCGATGCGGCCGGAGATGGTGTTGTCGGCGATCAGGTCGATCAGCTTGCCCAGGTTGGCGGCGGTCACCGGGCTTTCGGTGATCGACACGCCTTTGGCGTTGAGCGCGGCGAACAGGCTGCCGGTGACCCAGTTGGACGCCTGCTTGGCATCGCGGCCCTTGGCCACTTCCTCGAAATAGACGCCGATCTCGGGCTCGGAGACCATCACGCCCGCGTCATAGACCGACAGGCCGAAGTCGCGCATCAGGCGGTTCTTCTTCTCGTCGGGCAGCTCGGGCAGGCCGGCCCTGATCTCCTCGACCCAGTCGGGATCGAGTTCCAGCGGCAGCAGGTCCGGATCGGGGAAGTAGCGGTAGTCGTGCGCCTCTTCCTTCGAGCGCATGGAGCGGGTTACGCCCTGCGCCACGTCGTAGAGACGGGTCTGCTGGACGATGGCGCCGCCGTCCTCGATCACGTCGATCTGGCGGCGCGCCTCGTATTCGATGGCCTGCTGCACGAAACGCACCGAATTGACGTTCTTGATCTCGCAGCGCGTGCCCAGCGGACCGCCCGGCTTGCGCACCGATACGTTGACGTCGGCGCGCATGGAGCCCTGCTCCATGTTGCCGTCGCAGGTGCCGATATAGCGCAGGATGGTGCGCAGCTTCTTCAGATAGGCCCCCGCCTCTTCCGACGATCGCATGTCGGGCTTGGACACGATCTCCATCAGCGCCACGCCCGACCGGTTCAGGTCCACATAGGTCATGCTCGGATGCTGGTCGTGCATGGACTTGCCGGCGTCCTGCTCGAGATGCAGGCGCTCGATGCCGACCTCCTTG
Source organism: Emcibacter sp. SYSU 3D8 (assembly GCF_039655875.1). Taxonomy (NCBI): domain Bacteria; kingdom Pseudomonadati; phylum Pseudomonadota; class Alphaproteobacteria; order Emcibacterales; family Emcibacteraceae; genus Emcibacter; species Emcibacter sp. SYSU 3D8. The sequence goes on from NZ_JBBYXK010000006.1 coordinate 49,194, forward strand.
GTCTCGCCGTCCTTCAGGTCGAGGGTAATGATCCCCTCGCCCACCACCGGCTGCTTGTACTGGGAAATCTGGTAGCCCTGCGGCAGGTCGGCGTAGAAATAGTTCTTCCGGTCGAAGATCGAATAGAAGTTGATCTGTGCCTCAAGCGCCAGGCCGGTGCGCACCGCCTGCTCGACGCAATAGCCGTTGATCACCGGCAGCATGCCAGGCATGGCGGCGTCCACCAGGCTGACCTGGGTGTTGGGTTCGGCGCCGAATTCGGTGGACGCGCCGGAGAACAGCTTGGAATTGGAGGTGATCTGGGCGTGGACCTCGAGGCCGATGACCACTTCCCACTCGCCGGTCGCGCCGGAAATCAGCTTGGACATCACGCGGCCTCCTTCCACCACGCCTTGGGCCGGGCGCCGAGTCCGGCGGCCTGCTCGATGACGTGTCCCACCTTCAGCACGGTCTCTTCCTCGAACGGACGGCCAAGGACCTGCAGGCCCAACGGCATACCGGCGCTGCACATGCCCGCAGGCACCGACATGCCCGGGATGCCGGCCAGCGAGGCCGGCACGGTGAACACGTCGTTGAGATACATGGAGATCGGATCGGCCGACTTTTCGCCCGGCGAGAAGGCCGAGCACGGCGCCGTCGGCGTCAGGATGGCGTCGACCTGGCCGAACGCCTGCTCGAAATCCTGGGCGATCAGGGTCCGGACCTTCTGCGCCTTCAGGTAATAGGCATCGTAGTAGCCCGCCGACAGCACATAGGTGCCGATCAGGATGCGGCGCTGCACCTCGTGGCCGAAGCCGGCGCCGCGGGTGTTCTCGTACATCTCGCTGAGGCTGTTCCCGGTCTCGCGCAGACCGTAGCGCACGCCGTCATACCGCGCCAGGTTGGAGCTGGCCTCGGCCGGGGCGACCACGTAATAGGTCGCCAGCGCGTATTTGGTGTGGGGCAGCGAGATGTCGACGATCTGGGCGCCGGCGTCCTTCATCCACTGGATGCCGCGATCCCACAGATCGAGAATGTCCTGCGGCGCGCCGTCGAGACGATATTCGCGGGGAATGCCGATCTTCATGCCGCGGATGTCGCCGGTCAGCGCCTTGGCGTAATCCGGCACCGGCAGATTGATGGATGTCGAGTCCTTCGGATCGTGACCAGCCATGGAACGCAGCATGATCGCCGCGTCCTCGACGGTGCGGGCAAGCGGGCCCGCCTGGTCCAGCGACGAGGCGAAGGCGATGATGCCCCAGCGCGAGCAGCGGCCATAGGTCGGCTTGATGCCGGCAAGACCGCAGAAGCTGGCAGGCTGGCGGATCGAGCCGCCGGTATCGGTACCGGTGGCCGCAGCGGCCATGTGCGCCGCGACCGCGGCGGCCGAGCCGCCCGACGAACCGCCCGGCACGCGGGCCTTGCCGTCGCTGGCGCGCCACGGATTCTCGACCGGGCCGTAGAAGCTGGTCTCGTTCGACGAGCCCATGGCGAATTCGTCAAGGCTCACCTTGCCCAGCATCACCGCGCCGTCGCGCCAGAGATTGGCGGTGACCGATGATTCATAGGGCGGCTTGAAGCCGTCGAGGATGTGGCTCGAGGCGGTGGTGAGGATATCCTTGGTGCAGAACAGGTCCTTGATGGCGACCGGAATGCCGCCCAGCGGCCCGGCGTCACCCGCGCGGCGCGCTGTGTCGGCGGCATCGGCCATCTCCAGCGCCTTGTCGGGCGTCTCGGTGGTGAAGGCGTTGAGCGCCCGGCCGTTCTCGACCTCGGCAAGGTAGGCCTGGGTCAGTTCGCGGGAGGTGAATTCGCCCTTGGCGAGGCCGGCGAGCGCGCCGGCAATGGTCAGGTCGGTGAGGCTGGTCATTATTCGATCACTTTCGGCACGGCGAAGAAGCCGTTCTGGGCATCGGGCGCGTTGGCCAGCACGTCGGCCTGCCGGTCGCCATCGGTGACGACATCGTCACGCCGCGGCAACCGCACATGCACCACGCTGGTCAGCGGCGGCACGTTGTCGGTATTGACCTCGGAGAGTTGCTCGACCCAGGACAGCAATTGGTTCAACTCGCCCGCCAGGGGCTCGAGCCTGTCTTCCGGCACCTTGAGGCGCGCCAGATGGGCGATGCGTGCGACCGTTTTCGTATCAACCGACATGGATGTTCCAAATTATGCCGGGGCGGCAGCCGCCCCCTGTTCCGAAGGCGCGGAAATTAGCCCGGATGGGGCGTCGCGGCAAGGTGCGAGGGGTAATGCAATATGTGCATGTTGCGGCCGATCACCGTCGTCGCCGCTTTCGCCCGGATAACAACTAAGGGTATCGTCGCCCCATGCGCGAACCTGCCATCCATGATGTTGAAATCGTTCCTTACGATCCGGCATGGCCGAGTCTGGCCGAACTGGAGTCCGTCCGGCTGGCCGGCGTGCTCGGCGGCACCCTGCTGCGCATCGAGCATGTCGGCTCGACGTCGGTGCCTGGACTGGCCGCCAAGCCGATCATCGACATGATCCCCGTCGTCGCGAATCTCGATGATCTGGACTGGAAGCGACCGAACGTCGAGGCGCTGGGCTATGCATGGTTCGGCGAATACGGCATCGAGGGACGGCGATTCTGCAGTCTCGACAGGAACGGCAAGCGGACCGTTCATCTGCACGTCTTCCAACAGGGATCGCCGCAGATCACCCGGCACCTCGCATTCAGGAACTATCTGCGGGCGAATCCCGCCGCAGCCCGCGACTACGAAACCGAGAAGCACCGTGCCGCGGCGCTCCATCCACACGATTCCTCGGCCTACAACCGGGAAAAGTGGGACTGGGTGGCGCGCATGGAAGCCACGGCGATGGACTGGGCAGGATCGGAGCCGACGGCCAATGCCTGAAATGAGCCTGACCGACCTGAAAGCATCGCTGCCGCGCGGCGGGCGTTTGCTGGGCCTCGACCTGGGCAGCAAGACAATCGGCCTTGCCGTCAGCGATGGCGCGCTGATGGTGGCAAGCCCCATCGAGACCATCCAGCGCACCAAGTTCACCGCCGATGCACAAAAGCTGCTGGCCATCGTCGACGGACGGCAGATCGCGGGACTTGTGCTCGGCCTGCCGGTCAACATGGACGGCACGGAAGGACCGCGTTGCCAGTCGACCCGGCAATTCGCCCGCAACCTGCTGGGCATCCGCGACGTCGCCATTGCCTATTGGGACGAGCGGCTGTCCACCGCCGCCGTGCAGCGCGCCATGATCGAGGCCGACGTAACGCGGGCGAAACGAGCCAAGGTCGTTGACCAGATGGCCGCCGGGTATATCCTTCAGGGCGCGCTGGATTTTCTGCGCCGCAACTGACGCTTGCCGGAGAACCTGCTTGACCCTATACACCCGGCTTCAATGACAAAAACAGACGGCATCAGGCATCTTCTCGGAATCGAGGGGATGAAACCGCAGGAGATCGCTGCGCTCCTCGACCTTGGCGATTCCTATCTGGACCGCTACCGATCCGGCAAGAAGATCAGGAAGGTCCTGAAGAACCGGACCCAGATCAATCTGTTCTTCGAGGAATCCACCCGCACCTCGACCTCGTTCGAACTGGCCGGCAAGCGGCTGGGCGCGGACGTCATCAACATGGTGACCTCGACCTCGTCCATCAAGAAGGGCGAGACGCTGATCGACACCGCCATGACCCTGAACGCCATGCGCCCGAGCGTGCTGGTGATCCGGCACGGATCGTCAGGCGCGGCGGCGCTGCTGGCGCAGAAGGTGAACTGCGCGGTGATCAATGCGGGCGACGGCCGCCACGAGCATCCAACCCAGGCACTGCTGGACGCGGCGACCATCCGCCGGCGCAAAGGCAGGATCGCCGGCCTGACCGTGGCGATCTGCGGCGACATCCTGCACAGCCGGGTGGCGCGCTCGAACATCCACCTGCTGAGCGCCATGGGCGCCCGGGTGCGCGTGGTGGCGCCGCCCACCCTGATGCCCGTCGAAGTCGACAGGCTGGGCGTGGACGTGTTCCACGACATGCGCGGCGGCCTCGAGGGGGCCGACATCGTGATGATGCTGCGGCTCCAGACCGAACGGATGAAGGGCGCCTTCGTGCCCAGTCCGCGGGAATATTTCCACTTCTACGGTCTCGACACCGAAAAGCTGGCCATGGCCAAGCCCGACGCCATGATCATGCATCCCGGCCCCATGAACCGGGGCGTCGAGATCGACACGGCGGTGGCCGACGACATCGACCGCAGCGCCATCCGGGAACAGGTGGAAACCGGCGTCGCCATCCGCATGGCCTGCCTCGACATGCTGTGCCGGGACCTCGAAGCCGAGGAGGACGACTGATGGCCGCCGACCGCCGCATCGTCTATCTGAACGCCAGGCTGATCGATCCGTCGAGCGGCCGCGACGAACGCGGCGCATTGCTGACCGTGGGCGGCAAGATCTGGGAGCTGGGGGCCGAGCTTTTCGCCGACGGCATCACTGACGGCAGCCAGGTGATCGACTGCAAGGGTCTGTGCCTGACGCCAGGCTTCATCGACATGCAGGTGTTTCTCGGCGAGCCGATCGACACCACGGCCAAGGCGGCGGCGGCAGGCGGCATCACCGCCATCGCCACCATGCCCAACATGATTCCGGTGGTCGATCGTCCATCGCTGGTCGACTATGTGGAGCGGCTGGCTCGCGATTCCGGCGTGCGCATCCACCCCATCGCCGCCGCCACCAAGGATCTGGGCGGCGAGGAGATGGCCGAGATCGGCCTGCTGCGGCAGGCCGGCGCATTGGCGTTTACCGACGGGCGCGCGGCGATCGCCGATTCGCAGGTGATGCGCCGCATCCTGACCTATGCCAAGGCCCACGATGCGCTGGTGATCCAGCATGCCGAAGACCCCATGCTTGCTCGCGAGGGCGTGATGAACGAAGGCGAGATCGCGACGCGGCTCGGCCTGCCCGGCATTCCCGCCATCGCCGAAGTGATCATCATCGAGCGCGACCTGCGGCTGGTCGAGCTGACCGGTTGCCGCTATCACGTGGGGCTGGTGACGACAGCGGCCGCGGTCGATGCCGTCCGCAAGGCAAAGGCCACCGGCTTGCCGGTGACCTGCGGCACGGCGCCCCACTATTTCGCGCTCAACGAGCTGGCCGTTGCCGAGTACCGCACCTTTGCCCGCACCTCGCCGCCGCTGCGCACCGAGGAGGATCGCCGCGCCGTGGTCGAGGGCCTGGCCGACGGCACCATCGACGTGATCGTCAGCTCGCACGATCCGCACGATGTGGAAAGCAAGCGCCTGCCGTTCGACCTGGCGGCCTCGGGCGTGATCGGGCTGGAAACGTTGCTGCCGATGATGCTGGAGCTGCATCATGGCGGCCATGCGCCGCTGCAGCGTCTCCTCGCGGCGCTGACCTCGAGGCCCGCCGAGATTCTCGGCATCCCCGGCGGCAAACTGGCCAAGGGCGAACCCGCCGACCTGGTGCTGTTCAATCCGGACACGCCGTGGCGCATCGACCCCGAATTGTTTCACAGCAAGGCGAAGAACAGCCCCTTCGAAGGCCGGCCCGTACAGGGTAGAATAGTGCGCACCATCGTGGGCGGACACACCGTCTACCAGTCGGGGTAAGTGATGGACGGGATACTCGGAGTCATTATCGCGGCGGTGATGGGCTATCTGCTGGGCTCCATTCCGTTCGGCCTGTTGCTGACCAAGGCAGCCGGCATGGGCGATATTCGCGCCATGGGCTCGGGCAACATCGGCGCCACCAACGTGCTGCGCACCGGCAACAAGTGGCTGGCCCTGGCAACCCTGCTGCTGGACGCCGGCAAGGGCGCGGTGGCGGTTCTGGCGGCCCGTGAAATCGCGCCGGACGCCACCCTGATCGCCGCCGCGTCGGCGTTCTTCGGGCACCTCTATCCCATGTGGCTGAATTTCCGGGGTGGCAAGGGTGTGGCGGTTTTCCTGGGCATCGCACTGGCGGTCAATCTGGCTCTGGGCGCCCTCTGCTGCGGCGTCTGGCTGCTGACCGGGCTGCTGTTCCGTTATTCGTCCATGGCGGCGCTTGCCGCCGCGGCCATCGCGCCGGTCTATGCCATGGTGATGGTGCCGCCGCTGGAGACGGCCGTGTTGTTCCTGTTGCTGGCGCTGATGATCTTTCAGCGGCACTCGTCGAACATCCGCCGGCTGCTGCGCGGCGAGGAGCCGCGGATCGGTCAGAAATAACCCATGGCAACCGTCACGCTCACCGATCGTGATCTGCGCGACCGCCTGCGGCTGATCCGCAGCGCCAATGTGGGGTCGTCGGCCTTCCGGCAGCTTCTCGCGCGTTATGGCACCGCGGGCCGGGCGCTCGATGCCTTGCCGGGCCTGGTGCGCAAGGGCGGCTATCAGGGCACGGCGCTCTGCTCGGCCGACGAAGCCGACGACGAGATCGCGGCCATCGAGAAGCTTGGCGCCCAGCTTCTGCAATTCGACGACGACGCCTACCCGCCGTTGCTGGCGGAGATTACCGGCGCACCGCCCATCCTGACCGTGCTGGGCAATGCCGCGCTGCTGAGCGCGCCCGGCATCGGCATGGTTGGCGCACGCAACGCGTCGGCCGCAGGCATCCGGTTTACCAGACAATTATCCGGAGACCTGGGCGCGCAGGGTTTCGTCATAGTCTCGGGCATGGCACGCGGCATCGACACCGCCGCGCACCAGGCCGCGCTGCCGACCGGGACAGTCGCCGTCATGGCCGGCGGCGTCGATGTGGTCTATCCGGCGGAAAATCAGGCGCTATATGAAGCGATTGCCGCGACGGGGGTCATCGTCTGCGAAATGCCACTCGGCACCAGGCCGCAGGCGCGACACTTTCCCCGCCGCAACCGGCTGATTTCCGGCCTTTCGCAGGGTCTCGTCGTGGTGGAGGCGGCGCTGAAGTCCGGCTCCCTGATCACCGCCAATTACGCCATCGAACAGGGCCGCGAAGTATTCGCCGTTCCCGGCTCGCCCCTTGACCCGCGGTGCCGCGGCACCAATAACCTTATCCGCGAGGGTGCTGTGCTGACCGAGGGCGCCGAGGACATTCTTTCGAACCTTCAGTCGTGGCGCCGGCGGCCGGTTTCAGCGACGCAGCCAAGCCTCGGCCTGGAGCAGAATCCTGCCGAGGCCGACGACGCCGCTCGTGGGTCGTTGATGGAGAAACTCGGGCCTACGCCGATGGAGGTGGATGAACTCATCCGGCAAAGCGGTTTGACACCCGAGGTTGTTTTGACCATTTTGCTGGAACTCGAATTAGCCGGTCGCCTTGACCGGCATGCAGGAAACAAGGTTTCTCTGGCCTGACGCCAGACCCCTCTCAGCGATCAACCCGCAGAACGGACGTCATGAACCTGGTTATCGTCGAATCGCCGGCGAAGGCAAAGACCATCAACAAATATCTGGGCAGCAACTTCAAGGTGCTGGCCAGCTTCGGTCACGTGCGCGACCTGCCGTCGAAGGACGGTTCGGTGCGGCCGGCCGAAGACTTTGCCATGGACTGGGAGGTTGATAGCGATTCCAAGAAGCGGATGAAGGACATCGCCGACGCCGCCAAGGGTGTCGAGATGCTCTATCTGGCAACCGATCCGGATCGCGAGGGCGAGGCCATCTCCTGGCATGTGCAGGAGATCCTGAAGAACACCAAGGGTCTTGCCGGTACGCCCGTGAAGCGGGTGGTGTTCAACGAGATCACCAAGTCGGCGGTACTGGAAGCGATCGCCAATCCGCGCGACGTCGACCAGGAACTGGTGGACGCCTATCTGGCGCGCCGGGCGCTCGACTATCTGGTGGGCTTCACGCTGTCGCCCGTGCTGTGGCGCAAGCTGCCGGGCGCACGGTCGGCGGGACGGGTGCAATCGGTTGCGCTGCGGCTGATCTGCGAGCGCGAACTGGACATCGAGGCATTCCGGGCGCGTGAGTACTGGAGCGTCGATGTCGACCTGACAACGCCGTCCGGCGAGCCGTTCACCGCCGCGCTGACCGAACTCGACGGCCGGAAGCTGGACAAGTTCGACCTGGCCGACGAAGCCGCCGCCAAGGCGGCTGTCGCCGCCATCGAGGCGCGCGATTTCTCGGTGGCGACGGTTGAGAGCAAACCGGCCCGCCGCAATCCCGCGCCGCCGTTCACCACCTCGACCTTGCAGCAGGAAGCGTCCCGCAAGCTTGGCTTCTCGGCCTCGCGCACCATGCGCATTGCCCAGAAGCTCTATGAGGGCATGGAAGTCGATGGCGAGACCGTTGGCCTGATCACCTATATGCGAACCGATGGCGTGCAGCTCGCGGGCGAGGCCATCGCCGGCGCCCGCACGCTGATCGCCAGGGATTACGGCGACCGCTACGTGCCGCCGCAGCCCCGCATCTACAAAACCAAGGCGAAGAACGCCCAGGAGGCTCACGAGGCCATCCGCCCCACCGACCTGCACCGGCTGCCGGCGCAGGTGACCCGGCAGCTGAGCGAAGAGCAACTCAAGCTCTACGACCTGATCTGGAAGCGGACCGTGGCGAGCCAGATGGAAAGCGCCCAGTTCGAGCGCACCGTGGCCGACATCAAGGCGCCGGACGGCAATGTCATGCTGCGCGCGCGTGGCTCGGTGCTGACCTTTCCCGGTTTCCTGGCGCTTTACCAGGAAGGCCTCGACGACAGCGAGGATTCCGACGCCGACCGCCGCCTGCCCGCGCTGGCGAGCGGCGACGCGGTTAACCGCCACGCGGTCAAACCGGAACAGCACTTCACCGAACCGCCGCCGCGCTTTACGGAAGCAAGTCTGGTGCGCCGGATGGAAGAGCTGGGCATCGGCCGGCCGTCCACCTACGCCTCGATCCTCGATGTGCTGCGCGACCGGTCCTATGTGAAGATGGACCGCAACCGCTTCGTGCCCGAGGACAAGGGCCGTCTGGTCACCGCGTTCCTCGAGAGTTTCTTCCGCCGTTATGTGGAATACGATTTCACCGCCCAGATGGAAGAGAAGCTCGACGAGATTTCGGCCGGCAAGATCGAGTGGAAGTCGGTGCTGCGCGAGTTCTGGGGCGATTTCAGCAACGCCATCGAGGGCACCGCAGAGTTGCGTGTCACCCAGGTACTGGAAGCGATCAACGAAATTCTGGGCCCGCATATCTTCCCGGCGCCCGAAGGCGGCGGCGACCCGCGGGCCTGCCCATCCTGCAGCGCAGGCCGGCTGAGCCTGAAATTGGGCAAGTTCGGCGCGTTCATCGGCTGCTCGAATTATCCGGAATGCAAGTTCACCCGTCAGCTTGGCACCAATGGCGACGGCGCCAATGGCGATGCCAACAGCACCAAGGTTCTGGGTGAGTCAGACGGCGACGAGATCAGCCTGCGGGGTGGCCGGTTTGGCCAGTATCTGCAGCGGGGCGAGGCCAAGGACGGCGTCAAGCCGTCGCGCGTATCGATCCCGAAGGATCTCCCGGCCGACACCATCGACCTGGAAAAGGCGGTCGCGCTGCTGGCGCTGCCGCGCGAGGTGGGCATGCATCCCGAGACGGGCAAGCCGATCCTGGCAGGTGTCGGGCGCTACGGGCCGTATATCCATCACGAAAAGAAATACGTCAATCTGCCGACCAGTGACGAGGTGTTCACCATCGGCATCAACCGCGCGGTCGACATGCTGGCCGCCGAGCGGCCCGGCCGCCAGGCCAGTTCGAGCGTAATCAAGGCGCTGGGCGATCATCCGGCCGATGGCAAGCCGGTGAATGTCATGAAAGGCCGCTTCGGGCCCTATGTGACCCACAACAAGGTCAACGCGACCTTGCCGCGGGATTCCGACCCGGAAGAATTCACACTGGAGGCCGCCATACCGCTGCTCGAGGCCAAGGCAAGCCAGCCCAAGAAGGGCAAGGCCAGGGCCGCCCCCAAGGCAAAGGCGGCAGCGCCGAAAAAGGCAAAGGCCAAGAAGCCGGCTGCCAAGAAGCCGGCAGCCACGAAGGCCACCAAGCCGGCGGCGAAAGCGAAGTAGGGCCGGTGACGAAGGACAGGACGAAATCGCCGCCCTTCCCGACCAAGGCAGACATTATCCGCTTCGTCGAGGAGAACCCGGGCCTCGTCGGCAAGAACGACATTGCCCGCGCCTTTCACGTTCGCGGCGACAACCGCGCGGTGCTGAAGGACCTGCTGCGCGACATGGCGCTGGAAGGTTTGCTGGAGAAGGGCCATCGCCGCTCGCTCAAGACGGCTTCGGCGCTGCCCAATGTGACCGTGGTCGAAATCACTGGCCAGGATGTGGACGGCGAATTGCTGGCCAGGCCCGTGAAATGGACCGACAAGAACGAGGATCCGCCGCGCATCCTGGTCGCGCCGGGCAAGCAGGTCACCGGCACGCTGGGTCCCGGCGACCGGGTTCTGGTGCGGCTGGAGCGCCTTGACGACGGTTACGAAGCCAAGATCCTCAAGAAGCTGGAAGCGGCAAGCGACCGCACCCTGGGCGTTTACCGGCGCAAGGACGCACGCGTCGTTCCCACCGACAAGCGAGAGCGCCACGAACTGATCGTCGAACAGGAGGACAGCAACGGCGCCCAGGACGGCGAACTGGTGCTGGTCGAGGTCAGAGGATCGAGGAACAACCGGCTGGGCCTGAAACATGCCCGCGTCATCGAGCGGCTGGGCGACCTGAACGCACCGCGCAGCACCAGCCTGATCGCCATCCATGCGCACGGCATTCCGACCGAATTTCCCGCCGACACGATCGACGAGGCGAATGCGGCGAAGCCGGTTGGGCTTGAGGGCCGCACCGACCTGCGCGCCGTACCGCTGGTGACCATCGATCCGGCCGATGCACGCGACCACGACGACGCGGTCTGGGCCGAACCGGACCCGGACCCGAAGAATCCCGGCGGCTGGCACGTCATCGTCGCCATCGCTGACGTGGCTCACTATGTGACGCAGGGCAGCGCGCTCGACCGTGAGGCCTACCGGCGCGGCAATTCCGTGTATTTCCCTGACCGGGTCGTGCCCATGCTGCCGCATGAGCTGTCCTCGGATCTGTGCTCGTTGATGCCGGGCGTCGACCGCGCCTGCCTTGCCGTCTCCATGTGGTTCGACGCCAGCGGCAACAAGCTGGCCCACAAGTTCATGCGCGGCCTGATGCGCTCGGCCGGCAATATGAGCTACGAGCGGGTGCAGGCCGCCTATGACGGCCATCCGGACGACGAGACTGGCCCGCTGCTGGAGCCGGTGATCAAGCCGCTCTATGCCGCCTATTTCGCCCGGGTGAAGGAACGCACCGCGCGCGGTCCCCTCGACCTCGACCTGCCGGAGCGCAAGGTGGAACTGGACGAGGAAGGCAAGGTCAGGCGTATCGCGCTGCGCGAACGGTTCGATGCGCACAGGCTGATCGAGGAATTCATGATCGCGGCCAATGTCGCGGCCGCCGAGGAACTGGAGAAGCACCGCACGCCGTGCATGTACCGGGTCCACGAGCCGCCAGGCGAGGAGAAGCTGTCCTCGCTGCGCGAATTCCTGGAGACGCTGAGTCTCAAGCTGCCCAAGGGCCAGAAGCTGAGTCCGAACCACTTCAACAAGGTCCTGCAGAGGGCGAACGAGACCGCCCAGTCGCATATCGTCAGCACCGTGGTGCTGCGCAGCCAGAGCCAGGCCTATTACGGCCCCGACAATCAGGGTCACTTCGGGCTCGCATTGGCGCGCTACGCCCATTTCACCTCGCCGATCCGGCGCTATGCGGACTTGCTGGTGCACCGCGGGCTGATTCGAGCCCTGCGTCTGGGGCATGACGGCCTGCGCGAGGATGCAGGATCGAGCTTCAACGAAACCGGCGAACACATCTCCAGGACCGAGCGGCGCGCCATGGTCGCCGAACGCGATGCCAACGACCGATACATGGCGCAATTCATGTCGGACAAGGTCGGCAGCCAGTTCAGAGGGCGGATTTCCGGGGTTTCGCGCTTCGGTCTGTTCATCGCGCTTGACGAGACCGGTGCCGAAGGCCTCGCGCCGATCAGCACCTTGGGCTGGGAATTCTTCACCCACGATGAAAAGACGCATGCCCTTGTCGGCCGTGACAGCGGCACCATGTTCCGATTGGGCGACCCCGTTGACGTGCGCCTGGCGGAGGCCGCGCCGATAACGGGTGGCCTTCGTTTCGAAGTCATCTATGATGCCGGTCCACGCCGGTCTCGCGGAAAGCCGCGGAAATCGGGCGGTCCGCCACGGCGCCGACGGTGAGGAACAACATGACGGCCAGCACCGACAACACCACCCTGCAGTTCGGCGGCCACGCCGAGCGGTCCACCGGCGAAAGCCTGAAGCGTGGCTGGCTGGGCAAGTGCCCGCGCTGCGGCAAGGGACACATCTTCAGGGCCTATCTGAAGGTCCGGGACAATTGCGAAATGTGCGGGCTGGAGTTGTCGCACCACCGGGCCGATGATGCGCCCCCCTATTTCACCATCCTGATCGTCGGCCACGTCATCGTGCCGCTGATGATCGTGTATGACCGGATGGCCACGCCGCCGCTCTGGCACCAGATGGTTCTCGCGGTCTTCGGCACCATCGCCGCTTGCCTGCTCCTCCTGCCCCGGATCAAGGGCGCGCTTGTGGCGTTCCAGTGGGCCAAGCAGATGCACGGCTTCGGCGACGAGCACAAGGCCCACGCCGACCTCTGACCCCATGACCGGCCGCTCGCGCACTCGCAGTCTGGCGGCCATCATCGGCATGATCAGCGTGGTCGGTCTGGTGTTCGGTCTCACTGCACCGCTGCTCAACCTGCTGCTCGAGCGTCAGGGCCTGAGCGGCCGGATGATCGGCCTGAATGGCGCCATGACGGCGTTTGGCGCACTGATCTTCACGCCGTTCATTCCGTCGGTCGCGGTCAGGCTTGGCCCCTTCCGCGTGCTGTTCTTCACCCTGAGCGCAACCGCGCTCCTGCTGCTCGCATTCAAACTGCTCGACGACTATCGGTTGTGGTTCGCGCTGCGTTTCCTGATGGGAATCGCCATTGTCGTGCCCTTCCTGATCAGCGAGATCTGGATCAACCAGATCGCCACGCCCGAGAACCGGGGACGCTTGCTGGGCATCTATGCCGCCAGCATATCGGCCGGGTTCGGCGCCGGGCCGCTGCTGATGCAGCTGACCGGCGTGGACGGCTGGACACCCTTCATTGTCGCGGCTCTGCTGGTGCTGGTCGCGATCGGCGCCATCACCATGGCGCGCAGCGACCGGCCCTACCTGGATCCGAAAGGCCACAAGTCGCCGCTGCCCTATATGCGTGCGGCGCCAATCGCCATTCTGGCCGGCCTGATGTATGGCGCCATCGAAACCGGCATTTTCGGCCTGTTGCCGGTTTTCGGCGTGCGCTCGGGCTTTAGCGAGGGCATGGCGGCGGCGCAATTGACGGTGATCGCGGCGGGCAACATCCTGCTGCAATATCCGGTGGGCTGGCTGGCCGACAAGGCGCCCGCACGCCGCGTCCTGATGTTGTGCGCCGTCACCGGCGTACTGGGCGGCCTGCTGCTGCCGGCGGTGAAGGACTCGCTCCTGATGTGGCCGCTGCTGTTCTTCTGGGGCGGCACCATCACCGGCATGTACACCGTGGCGCTGACCATGCTCGGTCGCAAATATACCGGCCTGGCGCTGGCCTCGGCCAATGCGGCGTTGATCCTGGCCTACAATGCGGGCGCCATGGGCGGTCCCCCCCTGCTGGGGCAGGCCATGGATCTGGTCGACCCTGACGGTCTGGTCTACGGGCTGGCCGGCTTCTTCCTGATCTTCGTGATCGCCAACCTGGTCGTGCCCAGGGAACGGGCCGCGACCGCTGCGTGAGCTAGCGGCCCATGCTCACCGGAGCGCTGTAGCTTAACTCGCCATCGGGATAGGTCGCGGTCATCCGCGCGGCGGTGCCGTCGATCACCACGTCGTCCCTCGACAGGTTCATTCGGCGAAGCGTCAGGTCCCCGAAATTGAGTCTCACAAACGGTATGGCATCGGCGAAATTCTGCCGCAGCCAGGCCGTCGCGACCTGGCCGACCCGCTCGGCCACACCGTGCGCCTGCTGCAGATTTCGCGCCGACGCGGCCAGCGCAATACGGCGCCCGGCACGAAGCGCCGCCCAGTCGCCCTTGACGAACCGGGCGGGCACCGTCACCTCGTTCGGCAGATCGCGGGCCCAGATACGCAGCAGCGGTTGACCGTTCACCGCCTTGCCCACAACAAATCCACGCGGTTCCTGACCTGGCGCGAAGCTGTCGTCGCGGGACTGCGGTGCGCTGCCGATACGCTGGCTTGCCAGCATGCCGCTACCATTCGCCGACAGGGTGTAGTGCAGCCGGGTACGGCTTACGGCATAACTCAACCGGGCAGGATCGCCAGCGTATTCTTCGGTGACGCCGCTGATGCCAATATGAACGTCGATACCGGCCGTGTCCGACTGGGCCAGCGCGGGCGCCGGCGTCAGGGCCAGACCGGCGACGGCCAGAACGCGCAGCAGCGCGGATGTCCGGGGGCGCCTCAGGGCGCGGCTTTCAGTTCGGCGCTGTAAGTGGCCGTCGCCGAGGGATAACTGATGGTGAAGCCCATCTTGTTCCCCTGGATGATGACCTGGTCGCCGTCGGTGCGCATCGTGCGCAACTCCAGCATCTCAAGGCCGGGTTTTGGAAGACTCGTCAGTTGATTGCTGACCTCCTTGGTGATCGGCGCCCTGATCTGGTCGAGAATACTCCGCAAGACCTGCATGTCCTCGACCGGGGCGATGATGGTAATGGTGCGGCCTTCGGTGAGCATGTTCCAGTCGCTGCGGATGAACTTGCCCTTCACCAGGACGTCGCCCTTCTTGCCCGACATGCGAATGCGCAACGTGGGCTGGTCGCCCGCGCCTTTCTCGATGATGATGCCGCGAGGCTCCTTGCCCGGTGTGATCGGCTGATCGACATCCTGACGGTCGACGCTGAATTTCTGTGAGCCGAGCGCGCCGCGGCCGGTGCCCGACATCTGGTAGCCAAAGCTGATGTCGCGCACCATGAATGCCAGCGACGTCTTCGACGACCAATACGACTCGACGACATCATCCATGCGCAACTGAACGTCGACACCGCCGTATTGCGCGGTTTGCGCCACCGACGGCGCCGCCATAAGGCAGGCAAACGCGGCGCCTATCATGCGTAGGGTGCTTGTCCGCTTCATTCCGGCTCCCGGTCGTTATTGATCATTCATCATAGTTTAGGTGCTTCGATCCGCCCCTGCCACGATCACCTAGCGGATTTCGGAATAATCACCGCCGCCCAGGGAACTCGATATCGCGCTGGCCGGCTCGGTGACTGGCGAGTCCGTGGCAAACCGGCATTCCCGGCGGAAGCATGGGCTGGGCGGCCACCCCTTCACCAGCACGATCTGGCATAGCCGGCAGCGGACCTTCATCTCCTTTGAACGGGCCCAGCTCTTATATGCGGACTGCTTCAATGGACCCTCCATAATCGAACAAAACAGGAACAATCTCATGCTAGGCGAGTCCCAGGCTCGCGGTCAACAATTATTCTGGTAGGTACAGCTGGTTTTGATTGATGTCCCACAAATAATATTGTATTCAGGCCATTATGAGCGAACTTGCGGAACGTGTGGCCAAGGCCCGGGAAGCGCGAGGCTGGAGCCAGGCGGAACTGGCGCGGCGAGTCAGCGCGCGCCGGCGCGCCCGCGGCAAGGGTGCAGTCAGGCAGCAGTCGGTCAACCAGCTGGAACAGGGTGGAGTCGACGCGCCGCGTTACCTGCTGGAATTGGCCGAGGCGCTCGAGGTGGACGTGGCCTGGCTGTCAGGCCATGGCGGCCGCGCGTCTCCCCCCCGCACGAAAGTGCCGGCCGGCATCGTGCGCGTGCCGCTGGTGAGTTGGGTGGAAGCCGGCGGCCTCGCCGACGCTGTGGAACCCTACGGTCCCGGCGACGCTGCGGAATGGCTGCCGGTGGTCCACAACCACGACAATCTCATCGCGCTCCGGGTAAAGGGTCAGAGCATGGACCGGCTGGCGCCGGAAGGCACCGTGGTGATCGTCGACCTGGACGACAGGGCCCTGGTGGACGGCAGGCATTACGTGTTCCGCCACGAGGGCCGCGCAACCTTCAAGACCTGGCGGAAAGGCCCGCCTGAACGGCTGGAGCCGCAGAGTACCGATCCCGAATACCGTCCCATTGTGCCGCTGGACGGAGTCGAGGTGGTTGGCCGGGTGATCCGCAAGACCGAAGAAATCTAGCCCTCACCGCTCCGCATCCGCTAACCTGTCAGCTGACTTAAGCCATTTTGGGGAGACAATCATGGCCGATCATCTGTTGGTGGCGATCAGCAACGCCCAGCCCGGACGCGACGACGAATACAGCACCTGGTACGAGACCATCCACATGCCGGAAGTGCTCGCCCTGCCCGGCTTCGTTTCGGCCCAGCGCTTTGCGCCGGCGCCGCTGTCGGATGATGCGCCGAACCGCTACATGGCGGTTTACGAAATCGAAGGCGACGCGGACACCGCCATGGGCGGCTTGATGAGCGCGGTGCGCGGCGGCAAGCTGAACATGACCGACTCCATCGATTCAAAGACCGTGACCATGGTCGTCTACAAGGCAACCACGCCGAAGATTACCGGCCGGTAAGAAAAGCATACATAAATGTGGACGGGGCGGGAGCGCCCTGCCTAAGCTTGGCCTCACGCTTATCGGGGAGACAAGCGGGATGCCTTGGTACTACGGATGGAACGTGGTCGGCGTTGGAATGTCATTCCAGGCCATCACGTTCGGGCTAACGCTTTACGTCTATGGATTTTGGGTCAAGCCGCTGGCCGACGAGTTTGGCGCCAGCCGCTTCGATATCATGCTCGGTCTCATGCTGCTGAACGTGGTCATGGGACTGGCCGCGCCCTTCGCTGGCCGGGCGATGGACATCAAGCCGATCCGGCTGCTGATCATCGGCGGCGCACTCGCCATGGCTGCCGGATTCGTGATCGCCGGCTTAGCCCCTGCCCTCTGGGTATTCGTCGGCGCCTATGCGCTGCTGGTCTCCATGGGTGTCCTGCTGGCCGGGCCGCTGGCGTCGTCGACGCTGTCCGCCAAGTGGTTTCGCGCCCGCCGCGGATTGGCGATCGGCTGGTCTTCGGTCGGCACGTCGATCGGGGGACTGGCCATGCCGGCCGTCGTCACCTGGCTGATCCTGAACGAAGGCTGGCGGAATGCTCACTTCGCCATGGCGCTGATCGTGCTGGTGGGAATCGTGCCTGTGGTATGGCTGATCGTTGCCAACACGCCTGAGGACAAGGGCATCGAGCCCGAGCCCGAATCCACCAAGCCTCACCTGATCGCCCAGGCGGCAAAAGCCAGGCCATGGACCACCGGGCAAATCCTGAGCGAACGCAGCTTCTGGGCCGCCGCCATCGCCTTCGGCTTTCTCACCATGGTGTTTGGCGGCGTACAGGCGCATCTGGTGCCCTATGTGCAGGACAGAGGACTTGCGGGCGAAAATCCGGCGATCCTGATGTCGGTCATGGCGTTCGCGGGCATCATCGGCAAGATCCTTTTCGGCGCCGCCACCGACCGCCTGAGTCACCGGCTGCTGTTTTACTCGGCGTCGGTCGTTCTGGCCGCGGCACTGATCTTGCTGCGTCTGCTGCCAAGCTTCGATGTGCTGATCGTGGCAAGCGCGCTTCTCGGGCTGGCGACGGGCGGCTTCCTGCCGTTGATCGGCGCCGTCGTGGCCGGACAATTCGGCCCCATCGCCTTTGGACGTGTGATGGGCCTGCTTGGCCCATTCACCATGCCCGTCGCAGTGCTTGGTCCGCCGCTGGCTGGCTACATCTTCGATCTTACCGGCAGCTATGTTCAGGCGTTCGAACTCTTCCTGGGGATGATCGTGATCGCGGGCGTGGCGGTAATCTTCCTTCGGGACACGGACATGAACGAAAAGCCGTTGGTCACGCCGGCCGAATAGGCAGGCGAAGCGGGAGTAAGCCATGCGCTGGTATTACGGGTGGAATGTCATCGCCATTGCGATTGCGTTCCAGGCCATCCTGTTCGGCTTCACCATTTCCTCATATACGCTGTGGGTGAACGTCTGGGCCGAAAGCTTCCGGGCGCCGCTTACCGATTTCATGATCGGCATCACGATTTTCATCATGATCCAGGGCGGCCTCGCTCCGTTCGCGGGCAAGGCGATGGACAAGTTCTCGATCCGCCTGCTGGTCACCATCGGCGTGATCGGTTCCGCCGCAGGCATTGCGCTGATCTCCCTGGTGACGGCGCCCTGGCAGATCGTGGCGCTCTACAGCACGCTGATCGCCTTCGGCACCCTGCTCGCTGGCCCCCTGGCGGCTCAGACGCTCGCGGCGAAGTGGTTTCGCGGCAGGCGCGGCTTCGCGATCGGCATTTCGACGGTCGGCACATCCCTGGGCGCCACCCTGATGCCGCCCGTGGTGACCAAGCTGTTTCTCGAATATGGCTGGCGCGACACGCACCTGATCCTGGCGGCCGCCGCGCTGCTGCTTGTCGGGCCGCCGGTCTGGTGGATCATCAGGAACGGTCCCGAGGAAATGGGCATCGAGCCGGATCCCGAATCGCATATCAGCGTGGCTCGCGCGGCGACGGCCGCGTTTCCGGAATGGACAACCGCGACGATTCTGCGCGAGCCGACCTTCTGGATCATGGTTATTTCACTGGTGCCCATGGCGACCGCCCTTACCGGCGTGATGCACAATCTTGCACCGCTGGCGAAGGACTCGGGCATCGACCCGCTGCGCGCGTCTTATCTGGTATCGGCAGCTGGCGGCTGCGCGGCCCTGGGCAAGATATTCTTCGGCCTTGTCACGGACCGTGTCGACCTGCGCCGGCTCTACTGGGGCGCGAATTTGACGCTGTTCGTCGCCATCTGGGTATTCGCTCTCCAGCCGGCCTATCCAATCCTGCTGGTGGCCAGCGTGCTGCTTGGATTCGCCGGCGGCGGCTTCCTGCCGCTACTGGCCGCGATCATCAGCACCCGGTTCGGGCCTGGGTCGTTCGGAAGGGTCATGGGCCTCGTCGGGCCGTTCACGGTGCTGACCGCGTTCGCACCCTCGGCGGCCAGCCACATCCGCGATCTCAGCGGCACGTTCGAGACAGCCCTGATCGCGCTGTTGGCCATATTGGTGCCAGCAGCGCTGGTCATGGTCATGCTGAAACCGCTGGCCGCAATCGTCCCGCCAAAACTCGCGCCCGGCGAGTAGTTGCGGCAATCCTGTGGCAATATTGCGGCAAATCCTACGGAAGCGGCTAGGTTGCTCCGGCCGCGCCCTATCGACCAGAGTGGACCTTGGCTGATGCGCAGAAGAGGCTAGACCCGTCAGGGCCAACCCCTTCACCTAAGTGCCTTTTTTCGGCATGACGCGTATCGAGGGGCGCACCGCAAGGTGCGCCCCTTTTTACGTCAGTCTGTCGAAACCGTTAGTGCGTGGCGTCGTGAGCCGCTTCACCAGCCTTCTCGGCGGCTTCGTCGGCCTTTTCGGCGGCCTCTTCGGCCGCGCCAGCCGCGCTGTCGGCCGCACCCTCGGCGGCGTCCATAGCGTCCTCGCCCGCCTCTTCGGCTGCTTCACCGGCCTGCTCGGCAGCATCCTTGCTGGCGTCGTATGCGTCTTCGGCGGCATTATCCATCTGCTCGCCGGCCTTCTCCATCGGACCTTCGTTGGTATCGCAGCCGGCTACCGCCATGCCCCCCAGAAGTGCCGCAGCGGCAATCCATGTCGTGATCTTCATGTCGTACTCCGTTACAGAATTGGGCTCAGCCGCCCACAACGACCGGCCTGCACGGGAGAACACCACATGTCCAGCCGCGACGCTAGGCAGATCAAGCTTACCAAACGCCCCAAAGGGCCTATTAGTGCCGACAGTTTCGAATTAATCAGCCGTCCGGCACCAGAAGCGTCTACCGGACAGGTAGTGATTCGCAATCATTATCTGTCGCTGGACCCATATATGCGAAGCGCCCTCAACAACGCCGACAATCTGGGAAAGCCGATCGAGGGTCGCGTGGTCGGCCAGATCATGGCCTCGCGCCATCCGGGCTTTCGCGAAGGCGATTGGGTGTTTGCCATGGGCCGATGGGAGGAAATTTCGCTGGTCGAGGGTGCCGCGGCAAGGCACGTAGACATCAATATCGCGCCGGCGTCAGCCTATCTGGGCGTCCTCGGCTTCACCGGTCTCACGGCCTGGTCGGGCCTGCGCCACTATGGCGGGCTCCGCGAAGGAGAAACCCTGTTTGTCTCTGCCGCCTCGGGAGCGGTCGGATCGATCGCCGGCCAGATCGGCAAGATCGGGGGAATGCGAGTCGCGGGATGCGCCGGCACCGATGCCAAGGTTGCCTGGCTGACCGAAGAACTGGGATTCGACGCCGCATTCAACCATCGCACAGCGTCCGACATTACCGAATCCGTGGCACGCGCCTGCCCCGAAGGCATCGACATCGATTACGAAAATGTGGGCGGCGAGGTGTTCGATGCCGTGTTCCGCAACATGCGCCTGGGCGGACGCATCGTGGTCTGCGGCGCGATCTCGCAATACGAGCGCGAGCCCAGTCCTTGCGTGCCCAACATCGCCGACTTCATCGGCAAGCGGCTGACCATGCGGGGGTTCTCGGTCCGCGATCATGCGGCCGAGATCAACGACTACATCGACGAGGCGGCGGGCTGGCTGCGGGACGGCAAGCTGAAATACCGCGAGACGATCGTGGCGGGCATCGAGAACGCGCCAGCGGCGTTCGCCAGGCTCTTCAGCGGTGACAACTTCGGAAAGCTTGTTATCCACATGCCTTGACGGATCGGGACATTTACCGGTTCGCCGAGCCGTTTCGGCGCTACGACGCTGCGCCGCCATATCGCCGAAAAAAGAAAAGGCCGCCCGGATCGCTCCGGGCGGCCTTTTCGCGCGTGCACAGGGGAGAGCCGCGCTCAGAACCGATTAGGTATCCAAAGCTTCTATCGAGAGGCTTGCAGATGCAACACATAAATTCATCGCCGATGCTTTTCTGCGTCGCCAAGACCGGTCCCAGCCGGACGTTGAGGAAACTCAGTTGCGGGAAGCGCCCGGGGTGCCGTGTTCGAAGATTTCACGAACCCTGTCGACCAGGTAGGTGCGTACACTCTCAGACCGCACCAGACTGCCCTGATGGGTCAGCCGCTGCAACGCCAGTCCCTCGAGAACCGCATGGGCGAGACCACATGCCAGTTCCAGATCGCTCTGGCGCCCTTCCCATTCCGGAAACGCCTCGAGCGCAGTAGCAACCCATTCGTTCCAGAAGGACTCATGTGCTTGCTGCATCAGCGACGCCAGGTCGTTATCGGTCCGCGACGCCACCGAAATCTCGAGATAGGCGACGCTCAGAGGCTCGAACATGAAATTCCACAACCCCTCTACTCGGGCGGCAAAGCCATCGCCGTTCGCACCGCGCATGGTTTCCCGGGCGGTTTGCCGCAACCTCTCGAGGCGCAACTCCTGGATATGCGCGAGCGTCGCCCGCAACACATCGGTCATGGTCTCGAAGTGATATTGCATGGCGCCGCGCGACAAGCCGGCCGTCTTGGCGATAACGGTCATGGTTGTCTTGGTGTAACCGATTTCGCCCAGACAGATGATCGCCGCATCCAGAATCAGCCGCCGGGTCTGATCGCTCTTTTCCGCTTGCCGGGTTCCTTCGCGGGACCGGGCGCGGCCGGTGGTCAGCAGGGTTTGCACGTTGCCTCCGTCATTGCTGCGTGTCGTCCGTTGCACGAACTGTCGGCCATCACAAATACACCATACACCGCTCGAATTCCGTAAAATTCAGCGGAGGTGACTTTTGACGATAACTTAGACACGCGTTTCTCCATTCTGCAAGAACTAGCAGCGTTGGAGCAGCGGGGCTACCTGTCAGGCTCAGTCGAGGTCGAAGGATCGGTCGATGCGTTCGAACCGCCGGCGAACGAACTCGCGGCTCTCTTCGTGCGTGATGATGTAGAGTTCCTGCCGGCGAATGGCACGCAATACGCGCTCGGCGACTTCCGGCGTCTCAAGCGTGCGGCCCTGGAGGGAATTCTGCTCCTCCTGGTTACGCCGCCTCACCATGCTCGTGCCGCCCAGCTCCGACGGCCGGTTGCGTGCACTGTCGCCGATATTCGTCTTGACCAGCATGGGACAGAGCACCGACGCGCTGAGCTTGGTGCCTCGCAGGTCCCTGTACAGGCACTCGGCCAGGGCGACCACGCCATATTTTGTCACGCAATAGACCCCCAAGCCGCTATTGGGGACCAGCCCGGCGAACGAGGCAGTGCTGATGATATGGCCTTCCTCGCCCTGTTCCAGCATGCGCGGCACGAAGGCTTCGATGCCGTGGATCACGCCCCACAGATTGACGTTGATGGACCACTCCCAGTCCTCGTGCTTCATTTCCTGCAGCGGGCCATAGACCGCGACACCTGCATTGTTGAACAGCACGTTGACACCGCCAAACGCATCCCATGCCGCGTCGGCCAGCGCCTTGACCTGGTCGCGCTTGCTGACATCGGTCTTGACGCCGATAACCGGCGTCCCCTGCCCCTTGAACTCTGCCACTGCCTTGTCCAGCGAGTTCTGCTCGATGTCCGCAAGCACCAGCTTCATGCCTTCCGCTGCAAGGCGCCGTGCAGTTGCAAGACCGATGCCGCTCGCGCCGCCGGTTATGACCGCCACGCGGCCGTTCAACTGTTCCATGATTTGCTCCCGTTCCGTTCGGTGCACATCATGCCACGCGCGCGGCCAATGCCAATGGTTCGAACTGCATCATTCTCACGAAATCAGGATTCACGGCCCGCAGCTGCCACACGTCATCCTGCACGGCAGCGAGGCCGGCGTGGCCAAGGCGCTCAACGAGCTTTATAGAGAAGCGCAGGGGACCATCTGGGAGGGGCATTCATGGGTGATTACGTATATCCCGGCATCGTCAGCAGCCTGGCGCTGCTGGTCTGCTATTACACGCTGCTGCGCTCGGGAATTGCGCGGCGCAAATTCAAGATCGAGCCGCCGGCACACACCGGACCGGAAGAATACGAACGCTATGTGCGGGCACATCAGAACACCATTGAACACCTCGTCCTGTTCCTGCCTGGCCTGTGGCTCTTTTCGCTGGCCTGGAATCCTGTCGTGGCGGCGGTCATTGGCGCCACCTGGCTACCCGGCCGCCTGTTCTATGCTCATGGCTACTACAGATCCGCGCCCGCTCGCAGGCCAGGATTGCTGGCCAGCATGCCAGCGGTCTACATCCTCGTGCTCGGATCGCTCATCGGCTTCGTAGCCGAATTATTCCGGGCCTGAGGTTACGCGAATCCGGACCGCCCCGTGAAAGTCAGGATTCTCAGGATATATCATGGGCCCAGCTGGTACTCGCTGCAGTCGGCGATCCTTTGGGCCCTGGACGGCGACGCTGACGAGGTCAGTGCTGCCGCAAATGCCGGCTGGCCGGCCTTCGACGCCGAATTTCCTCATGCAACGCCGCTCAGGCCGGCGGCGAACGCCTCTCCGACACTGCGCGTCGCTCTCCTGATCGCTGCATGGACCAAGGAGCTGCTGAACAGCACCAACGGACTGGTCGAGGACGCCGGCGCGACCGATCGCGCGTCCGGCCAGGTCGTCGGCTGGTGTGGCTTTGAGAATGAAAGGGTAGCCCGCCAGGCTCTCGTCATCGCCGTCTCATCGATCGCAGCGAATGCCGGCACGCCGGTTGCCCCCGAGACAATGGCGCGCGAGATGTTGCATTTCAAGGCCGGTGCGGCATCGGCGTATCTCAGCCGTTCTAGGCGTGTGGTTAGCATGGGTGC
Source organism: Emcibacter sp. SYSU 3D8 (assembly GCF_039655875.1). Taxonomy (NCBI): domain Bacteria; kingdom Pseudomonadati; phylum Pseudomonadota; class Alphaproteobacteria; order Emcibacterales; family Emcibacteraceae; genus Emcibacter; species Emcibacter sp. SYSU 3D8. The sequence goes on from NZ_JBBYXK010000006.1 coordinate 72,950, forward strand.
ACGTTCACGGGACATTCCCTATGCGCGCTCGCTGTTTCACCCGGGGCTTTGGCATTATGGCTGGGGACGCGCCGGTCGACACATCCAGGAAACCGCCAGCAACGGCGATGGCTTGATCGGCATGCGGATTGCCAGGGACAAGAGGGTTGCGTGCCAGTTCGTGCGCACGCTCGGCTATCCGGCCCCCGATCACGCGAGTGTAGCCAGCGCGGACGAAGCGGTCGCACTCGCTGCCCGCATGGGCGGGCCTGTCGTCATCAAACCGGCCGATGGTGGCAAGGGTCATGGCGTCTTCGTGAATGTCGAAAGCGAGCAGGCCATCAGGTGGGCATTCGCCGGAGCGCGAGAATGGACCACGGAACCTGTTCTCGTGGAGCGCTTCGTGCCAGGCGAAGATTACCGCCTTCTGGTCATCAACGGCGTGCTCGTTGCGGCGGCCTTGCGCAAGACACCAACGGTCATCGGAGACGGAAAGCGCAATGTCAGGCGGTTGATCCGCGACCTCGAATGGACGCGCACCGCGAACCCGATCACGGCGAAATACCTGTTCAAGGTCGTTGTCGACGAGGCGCTCCTCGGCGAGTTGCGCCGGCAGGGCGCCGACATGGATACGGTTCCAGATGCAGGCGTAGCCTTGAAGCTGCGCGGCAATGCCAATGTCAGCACCGGCGGCATACCCACGGATGTCATGGACATTGTTCACCCTCATGTCCGGGACATGGCCGAAGCCATTGCCCGTAATGTGGGGCTCCATGCGGCCGGCATTGACTATATCACCCCTGACATTTCCAGGTCCTGGCGGGACACTGCCGGCAGCGTCATTGAAATCAACGAAGTTCCGGGGCTCGACCTTCACATCGCGAGCGGCGTCAGCGAAGCAGAAATCGGGGCGGCAATCCTTGGTCCCAAGGTCGGCCGCATACCCGTCGCCGTGATTATTGCCCCGCTACCGGATCAGAACGTCCTGATCCGGCTGTTACGCGCCACGATCGGACAGAGCCATGCATGGCAGTTCGGCGTTCTGGGCGGCGGTAAACTGACGGTCGGTGATACCGAACTAACCTGTCTCAGCGACCGGCCCCAGAACCAGGTTCAGCAATTGTTGCAGAACCGGCAATGCGCCGCCGCCTTGCTGTGCGTAACGCCCGAGACCGTCGCGGCGGCCGGCTTTCCCGTAGACCGGTGCCAGTTGACCGTGCTCGGCGCCGGCCTGCCGCAATCACGTTTCCTGCACGCGCTCGCCGCGCGCTGCTCCGAGCATGTTCTCGAGACTGAAGATGTGACTATATGGCCGGGGAACGAGGTAATTGCCGCGCTGCGGTCGGTCCTGCAAGCCCCCATCGAGGCGGCGAACCACAGTGTCCCCACCAAACTCCAAGTTGAACCGCAGCGGATTTAGCGCAAGTTTTAGCCAAAACTATATATTTGTCATAATTTTGCGCTCGGCGTACGGCTATTGCTGACGAGGTTCGACGAAAAGGCTTGGGCATATGCTGGAGGGCGCTGATCTAGGCGGCATCAACGCCGTTGGCGCGGTCATATGGGGCGCCGCCGCCTGCGTATCCCTGTTCATGCTGGTCAGGATTCGCAGCATGCGGATTCTGCTGGGAGCAGCGTCGCTGATCCTGATCGCGCTGGGCGCCAGCCTGCAGGCCGGTATCCTTGACGTTACCGGCATCGACCTCAGCGGCTTCGACATCACGTCCATGGGCGGCAGCCAGATGTTGCTGACCCTCAGCAGCATTCCAATGCTTCTGTCGGTCTTGCTGGCTGCGCAGTACCGGCACCAGCGCAGCATTCAGGAGACGGCGCTGGGCAATTCAATCAGCGGTGTCGCCATTGCCACGCTCGACGGCAAAATCCAGTACGCCAACGACTCGTTCCTGACACTCGTCGGGGCCGACGAGAGCAAGGATGTGCAAGGACATCGCACCCACGAGTTCTTCATGGACCCTGAGCGTGCCAGGGACGTTCTCGATATCATTCGGGAAAAGGGCAGCTGGCGCGGCGAGATAATCGTCCGGCGCACCGACGGGAGCAGCAAGGAAGTGGATCTTCACGCCTCGCTGACTCGCGATTCCGAAGGCACGCCAACGGCCATCATCGGCTCATTCGCCGATATGAGCCATAGCCGCGAGAAGGAGCGTCAGCTGAGATTCAGCAATTCGCTCCTGACCAATCTGGTCGAGACCGCGCCGATCCTGCTGTGGACCGCCGATTCCGATGGCCAGATTGGCCTGGTGTGCGGCCGCGGCTTCGACCGCATCAAGCAGCTGGCCGATGAAGGTGTCGGCGTCGCGCGTCCGGCGCCGGGCACATCGATGTACGATCTGTTTCAAAACGTACCCGACATCGAGCAGCATGTGAGCCGGGCCCTGCTCGGCAGACCATCGCGATTCGAATGGCAATGCGGTCCTTCAGTCGTGTTCGAGGCCCAGATCAGTCCGCGGCACGCACCCGGCGGCAAGGTCACAGGAATTGTCGGCGTCGCGCTCGATGTGTCTACGCGTGTCGCCGCCGAGCACGCGCTCGAGCGTAACCTCAAGCGGCAGGTCGAGATCGAACAACGGCTTGACCGGGCGCAAAGGCTCGAGGCGGTTGGCCGCCTCACCGGCGGCGTCGCCCACGATTTCAACAATCTGCTGACAACCATCCTGGGGAACATTGATCTGGTCCTGGACCTGGCCGGCGCGGACTCCGAGATTAAACGCTATGCGGACTCGGCCTCGCGCGCGGCCAACCGGGGATCGGAACTGACTCACCGCCTGCTCGCGTTCTCGCGCCAGCAGGCGTTGCACCCTCAAGCGACCGACGTCCACAAGCTGCTTGATGACCTTACCGTCATGCTTGGCCGTACATTGCCGGAGACGGTCACCATTGTGCGGAATTTCGACAGGGAGACCGTGCTCGCGGCGATCGATCCGGGACAACTCGAGAACGCGATCCTCAATCTCGCGCTCAACGCCCGCGACGCCATGCCCAATGGCGGCACCTTGACCATCTCGACACAGGCACGCCCACGCCACGCGGCAGGCTACACCGGCAGCGCCGAGCGCCTGGTCGCCATCGTGGTGAGCGACACCGGCACCGGCATGAGCCCGCAAGTGCTCGACAGGGCTTTCGAGCCGTTTTTCACCACCAAGATGGGGAAACCATCCGAAGCGGTCGGATCCGGGCTCGGGCTCAGTATGGTCTACGGTTTCGCGGCCCAGTCTGACGGATACGTCGATATCGACAGCACGCCAGGCAAGGGTACCGTCGTCACGCTGTATCTGCCCTATGGTGCGGCGGCAGACGGTCAAGTAGAGGCCAAAAAGGCTGATTTGCGCGAGATTCAGAAGGGCAGCGACCGGATCATGGTGGTCGAGGACGATCCCGATGTGCGCCAGTTCGTCGTCAATGCCCTCAAGCGGCTCGGCTATTCGGTCGTGTCCGCCGAGAACGGTCCCGAGGCCATGGAGGTTGCCCATCAATCCGGCGGGATCGACCTGCTCATTTCCGACGTGGTGCTGCCGGGCGGCATGACCGGCCCCGATGTCGCCGACCGTTTCCTGGAGATCTTTCCCAACGGCAAGGTGCTCTTCACGTCAGGTTATATCGGCGACGACCTGGTAATGCGCTCGCGCCTCGAAAACGATGTCGAGCTGCTGCCGAAGCCCTATACGCTCCAGACACTCGCCACCAAGGTGCGAACCGTCCTCGATCCGATGCTTCACTGATCATCCGCTCGACAGGGATCGGTCCGCGGGAATTGCGGCCTCTCAGGCCGTCGCCTCGAACAGTTCACGCCCGATCAGCATCCGGCGAATCTCGCTGGTGCCGGCACCGATCTCGTAGAGCTTGGCGTCGCGCAGCAGCCTGCCTGTCGGAAAGTCGTTGACGTAGCCGTTGCCGCCCAGCGCCTGGATCGCCTCGAGCGCCATCCAGGTCGCCTTCTCCGCAGAATACAGGATGCACCCGGCCGCGTCCTTGCGGCTCGCCTCGCCCCGGTCGCAGGCCTGCGCGACGGCATAGACATAGGCCCGGCACGCGCTCCAGGTGCTGTACATGTCCGCGAGCTTGCCCTGCATCAGCTGAAACGTGCCGATCGGCTGCCCGAACTGTTCACGCTGGTGCACATAGGGCAGCACCGCGTCCATGCAGGCGCCCATGATGCCCAGCGGCCCGCCGGCCAGCACCACTCGCTCGTAGTCCAGACCGGACATCAGCACCTGGACACCTCGACCTTCCGCGCCCAGCACGTTCACGAGAGGGACTTCGCAATCTTCGAAGATCAGTTCGCTGGTGTTCGATCCCCTCATGCCCAGCTTGTCGAGCTTGGCGCCGCTGGAGAACCCTTTCATGCCCCGTTCGATCAGAAACGCCGTTATGCCTTTCGGACCCGCCGCAGGATCGGTCTTGGCATACACCACCAGCACCCCTGCATCGGGCCCGTTGGTGATCCACATCTTGGCCCCATTGAGCACGAACCGGTCGTTTCGCTTCTCGGCACGCAGCCGCATGGACACCACGTCCGATCCCGACCCCGGCTCGCTCATTGCCAACGCGCCGACCACGCTGCCATCAATCAGCCCCGGCAGAAACCGGCGCTTCTGCTCGGGCGTGCCGTTGCGCACGATCTGATTGACGCAGAGGTTGGAATGGGCGCCGTAGGAGAGTCCGACACTGGCCGAGGCGCGGGAAATCTCCTCCATGGCAATGACATGCGCCAGGTAGCCGAGCCCGGCACCGCCGTCCTCCTCCGGCACGGTGATCCCAAGGACTCCCAGCATTCCCAGTTTGGACCAGAGGTCGGCCGGAAAATCATTGTGTGCGTCGATAGCCGCCGCACGCGGCGCAAGCTCCTGCGCGGCGAAGCGGCTGACGCTGTCGCGCAGCATGCCGATCTCGTCACCATGGCCAAAATTCAACGCCGGTAGGTCCATGCGGCAGCTCCCGTTTGTCTTCGACGACAGGCTAGCGCGAAACCAGCCGTACCAACAGCCGTCAGCCGCCGGCGATTCCCGCCGCTTTCAACATGATCATGCCACCCAGCAGGATGAAGACCCCCGCGGCCGCCATCCGGATCGCCGTCAGCGGCAGCCTGTTTGCCGCCCGGTCGCCCATCAGGACGACAGGCACATTGGCCAGCATCATGCCCAGCGTCGTACCGGCGGTCACCCACAAGACGCTCTGGTATTTTGCGGCCAGCGCCATGGTCGCGACCTGTGTCTTGTCGCCGATTTCAACCAGGAAGAACGCCACCAGCGTCACCAGAAATGCGCTGGCGCCGGTTGCCCTTTGCCGCTCTGCTTCCGCCAGCGTGTCCGGCTTGAGCGTCCACAAACCCATGAGGACGAACGAGACGCCGAGCACCCATTGGAACAGGTCGCCCTTGAGCCATCCGGCCAGCATCAGCCCCGCCAGCGCGGCCAGCGCATGATTGGCCAGCGTCGCGACGAGGATCGCCAGGATAATCGGACCCGGCTTCCGGAAGCGCGCGGCAAGCAGCAAGGCGAGTAGCTGGGTCTTGTCGCCGATTTCGGCGATGGCGACGACACCGGTGGAGACGAGGAACGAGTTCATGGACTTACCCTGGGCCGGGGTGCGAACAATGATCCGGCGCGCCGCCCGACCCATGATCGGGGTGCCGAACCAATGGTCTCGCCATGCCCGCGGGCCGGATACGCCATGGCCAGAGCCAAGTGTGTTGACGTATCCCCTCCTGCATCGGAGGCGGCTACTCCCCAGTGGATGCGCGGCACACTAACGCGGCGCCGTCTCCCCGGCAACCATGCCGACGCCGGCGCCGCGAGACAACTGATCGACGTCTGTGCTCCCGGACGCCGAAGGATGGGCGTTGATCCCTCAAATTGCTCGCCTCACCCCCCGTTCGGACCATGTCAGAACTGTTATCCTGCAATCGGGGGAAAGTCATGTCATCGCCGGTCTACAAGAAGGTCACGCTCATCGGCACCTCGCGCCAGAGCATCGAGGGCGCCGTCCAGAACGCTGTCGCCACGGCATCGAAATCCCTGCGGCACCTGTCCTGGTTTGAAATCAAGCAGGTCCGCGGCCATATCGCCGGCGGCAAGATTGACAGCTATCAGGTCGAGGTCGCGATCGGCTTCAGCCTCGAGGGGCAGGAAGACGACGTGCATATCATGACGGCGCTTTAGCCGCCGTCAGTAGGGTTCGGTCTGGACCATCGACAGCCGCTGGGCAAAGGCGTCGTACCATGCCTTCAGCGCGGGCCGCGTCGTGTGCCAGGCATCGTCCGGGAACCGGAAATCCAGATAACCCAGCGCGCAGGCCACGGCGATCGTGCCGATATTGACGCCATCCAGCCCCGCCACATCATTTTCCAGCGCATCCAGCACCTGCCGGATCGAGCGCTCATAGGCGGCGATCCTCGCAGGCGACTGCTGCTGCTCGGGACGCAGCACCTCGCCGCGCCGCGGAACCGCCGCGTCCATGATCCCGTCGCCCAGGGCCTGCAGCTTCAGCACCCGCCAACGTTCCGCGCCTGCCGGCGGAAAGAAGCCGCCGCCGTGGGCCGCGTCCAAATATTCGCAGATCACCGGGCTGTCGAACAACATGTCACCATTGTCCAGTTCCAGCGTCGGCACCCGGTGTATCGGATTGATCTGCCCATAGGTCGAGTTCGCCGCGCCGGCGTCGGCCATGACAATCTCGAGCGGCACACCCAGTTCAACGGCAAGCGCGCGAACCTTGCGTACATAGGGCGACGCGGGCGAGGCGTGGATTTTCATGGGCAACTCCTGTTTCGTCGGAGCGCAGATTGGCCGCTGCGGCCGCTCGTGACAAGCGTCAGTGGAAGAACCGCCCCTTGTCCAGGAATGCTTCCGGCGCGTCCTCGGGTCTGTCGGTCAACAGGGTCAACCAGCCGTTGATCTCGTGAACCTTCTCGACGATCAGGTGAATGACGTTATCGGCGCTCTCCACCTTTCCTTCACAGGCCATCAGCCGCGAGGTCAGCGTTTCACGCCGGTATTTCTCATATACGCCCGGAAACACCACCAGGTTGGCGACACCGGTCTCGTCCTCCAGGGTAATGAACATCACGTCCTTGGCCGTACCCGGCCGCTGCCGCGCCAGCACCACGCCCGCCACGATGATCCGGCTGCCGTTGCGTGCGGTCGCCAGAGCCCGTGTCGGCCGCGCGCCTGCTGCCGACAGCCGCTCCCGCAACAGCGCCACCGGATGCTGCTTCAGGGAAAGCTGCGTGGTCTGGTAATCGGCGACGACGTGCTCGCCCAGTCCCATGCCCGGCAGATGGGATTCCTGCTCCACCACGCCGCCGTGATCCAGCGCCTCGAACAATGGCAGTGGCTTGGCTTCCGACAACCGCTTGACCGCCCACGCCGCCTGGCGCCGGTCCAGCCCCAATGACTGGAACGCATCCGCTTCGGCAAGCCGCTCCAGCGCCCTCGGCGTCAAGCCGGCCTTCTGCCACAAATCCAGCGGCGACCGGTAGCCACTCCCGCGATACGCCATCAGCTTCTCGGCTTCGCGCGCGGCCAGACCCTTGATCTGCCGCAGCCCGAGCCGCAGGGCGGGGCGCTGTCCATCCACTGGCTCCAGCGTGCAGTCCCAATCCGACAGGTTCACATCGGCGGGCCGCACCGCGCCATTATGGTCGCGCAGGTCCCTCACCAGTTGCGCGGGCGCATAAAACCCCATCGGATAGGAGTTCAGCAGTCCTGCGGTGAACGCCTCCGGGTAATGATATTTCAGCCAGGACGATACATAGGCCAGCAGTGCGAAGCTGGCCGCATGGCTTTCGGGAAAGCCGTAATCGCCAAAGCCCTCGATCTGGCTGAAGCAACGCTCCGCGAACTCCCGTTCATAATCTCTCGCGACCATGCCCTCGATGAACTCGTCGCGGAACTGGTCGATGGTGCCAAGATGCCGGAACGTCGCCATGGCGCGGCGCAGCTTGTCGGCCCGCGACGGGCTGAAACCGGCGGCAACGATGGCGATCTTCATCGCCTGTTCCTGGAACAGCGGCACACCCAGGGTGCGCCTCAGCACCTCCTCCAGTTCCGGCTTGGGAAACGCCACCGGCTCCAATCCCTTCCGCCGCCGCAGATAGGGGTGCACCATGTCGCCCTGGATCGGCCCGGGCCGCACGATCGCCACCTCGATCACCAGGTCGTAATACGTCGCTGGCTTCAGGCGCGGCAACATGGCCATTTGCGCCCGGCTCTCGATCTGGAACACGCCGACCGTGTCAGCCTTCTGGATCATCCCATAGACGTCCTGGTCTTCTTGTGGAATTGTTGCCAGATCAAATACTTGGCCGTGATACCTGCGAATAAACTCGAATGTCTTCCGGATTGCCGTCAACATGCCCAGAGCCAGCACGTCGACCTTGATCAGTCCCAGTTCTTCCAGATCGTCCTTGTTCCACTCGATGACCGTGCGGCCTTCCATGGCCGCGTTCTCGATCGGCACCACCTCGCACAGCGGCCCGCGCGATATCACAAAGCCACCCGTATGCTGCGACAGATGCCGTGGGAATCCACGCAGTTCCGCGGCCAGCGTCAGCGCCAGCATCAGGGTCCGGTCCGCCGGATCCAGTCCTTCTTCTCGCGCCCGGTCACCATCCAGCGGACCCGACCACCAGGTGATGGTCTGCGACAGCTTGTCGATCAGGTCCGTGCTCAGTCCCATGGCCTTGGCCACGTCGCGGATCGCGCCCTTGCTTCGATAGCAGATCACGGTGGCCACAATGCCCGCGCGCTCGCGACCATATTTCTCGTAGATGTACTGCATCACCTCTTCGCGCCGCTCGTGCTCGAAGTCCACGTCGATATCGGGCGGTTCGTTGCGGTCCGCCGACACGAAACGTTCGAACAGCAGATCGACGATGGTCGGGTCGACCGATGTGATGCCCAGGCAGTAACAGACGACGGAATTCGCCGCCGATCCGCGCCCCTGGCACAGGATGCCCTTGCCGCGGGCGAACCGGACCACATCGTTCACAGTCAGAAAGTACGGCGCGTAGTCCTTGTAGGCGATGAGCTTCAATTCATCGTTGATGCTCTTCTTCACCGTGTCGGGAATGCCGCCCGGATAACGCCACGCAGCGCCTTTCCACGCAAGATTCTCCAATTCTTCCTGTGGGTTGCGGCCGTTCTCTGTAATCTCGTCGGGGTATTCGTACCGCAGCTCGTCAAGCGAGAAACAACACTGCTCCAGTACCTCCATGGTCCGCCGGACCGCCTCCGGATGCTGGCGGAACAGCCGGCCCATTTCCTCGGGCGGCTTCAGGTGCCGCTCGGCGTTGGCGGCCAGCCGCCAGCCGGCCGTGGCAATGGTGCAATGTTCCCGGATACAGGTCAGCACATCCTGCAACCGCCGCCGTGCCGGATCGTGATAGTGGATGTCCCCCGTCGCCACCAGCGGCGCTCCAAACCGCGCCGCCAGCGTCTCAAGCCGCTCCAGCCGCTTGGCGTCGTCGCCCCGGTAATAATGGGTCGCGGCCAGATAGAGCGGCGCCTTCAAACCGTCCCGCCAGGCTCCCAGCTCGGCCCCATACCCCTCATCCAGCACCACCGGCGGCACGGCAATGAACAGATTGTCCTCGGCCGCCTCGAGCACGTCCGCTCGGGACAGCCAGCAATCTCCCTTGGGCGCGGCCCGCCGCCCCCTGGTAATCAGCCGCGCCAGCCGCGCATAGCCCGACCGGTTGCGCGGATAGCACAGCACGCTGGGCGCATCGGTCAGATCGAGCCGCGCACCCACCGCAAGCCTGATCCTGGTGCCGGTCTCCTTATGGATTTCCTTGGCGGCCCGATGCGCCCGCACCACCCCGGCCAGCGTGTTGCGGTCGGCGATCGATACACCTTCCATGCCCAGTGCCGCCGCCTGCCCGACCAACTCCTCTGGATGAGAGCCACCCCGCAAGAAACTGAAATTACTGGTGATCTGAAGTTCCGCATAAGCCGTCACGCGAACACCCCGTGCAGGAACCAGCGCGGCGCGGTGCTTCCGTCATACAGGCCCTGCCGGAACAGCCAGTAGCGCCGCCCGTCCTCGTCCTCCACCTGGTAATAGTCCCGCGGCGGCTCGTCCTTCAGCCACCATTCGCCTTCCAGCCGCTCCGGTCCATCGGCGGCGCGCACCCGATATGCCTTGCCTCCCCGCCGGAACATCATCGGCGGATCGTCGGGTACCAGCGCGGTCGCCTCCACGGGCTCGGGCACCTTCAGCAGCCGCAGCGGCCGCTCACGGCCGGTCGGCCACCCGGGTGTCTCCGTTGCCGTAAACGGCGCGGCATCCTCCACCGCCCGTTCCGGCAGCCAGCTCTGGCGCGGCGCCGGACGGGCGATCCGCCCAAAGCCGAAGCGGTTGCCCAGCCGGTCGACCAGCTCGGTCAGGCCAGCCGCCCCGTCCCCCTTCACCTGCCAGTTCTCCTGGGCCGGCTTCAGCGTTTCCACGCGCGTGGCCGACACCGTCATGACCTCTACGCCGAAGCCCGGATCCACCTCATCCAGTTTCTCATAAAACAGCCGGAACAAGGGCTCACTCCAGCGCGATGGCCGGCTGGTCCCCACGCGGATTCGGGCTGCCGTGCCATCCACCCGATAGCAGGCCAGGGTCAGCTGCCGCGCGCCCTCGCCCGACCGGGTGAGGTTGCGGCAAAGTTCTTCCAGCAGCCTTCTCAGCCCGGTTTCGATACCATCGCGTGTCACCAGCGGCTCCAGGCACGCCACCCGCGCCTCGTGAACCGGTACCGGTACGATCGGTGAAATCGGTTCGTCCACCACGCCCAGCGCCTGGTCCAGCCTTTGTACCGGTTCGGCCGCAAACCGCTCGGTCAACGCCCGCCGCTCCAGCGGATAGAGCGCACCGAACGTGCGCAGCCCGAACGAAGTCAGGCTGTCCAGCGTATCCGGTGACAGCCGCAACGCAGTCAGCGGAAAGTCCTTCATCGCCGTCATGGCGTCGGTCAGCGCCGCGAACGGCTCCAGGATGGTCATTTCCTCCCGCCGTGTCCGGCAGGCGGCCCAGGCGGCGCCCGGCGTGTCGGCGATCGCCGTCAGCGGCGTCAGGCCAAAGCCCTTCAGCCGGGCCACCAGGTCGGCTGCCAGCGCCGCCTCGCCGCCGAACAGATGCGCACAGCCCGAAATGTCGAGGAACAGGCTGTCACCCTCCGCCAGCCCGGTCCAGGGCGTGTAGCGCATCGTCCAGTTGGCGAGCCGTACCAGAGCCGCGCGATCCGCCGCCGCGTTGATGAAGCGGGTCTGCAGCGTCGGCTGCACCGCCCGCGCATCCGCCAGCACCATGCCCGGCTTCAGACCGCCATGAAATGCCCGGCGATTGACCGCTGCCAGCACCAGTCGGCCGCGCCGTTCCTCGATAGCCGCCAGCACCTGCTTGGCCAGTTCCGGCTCCCGCCGTACCAGCCGCTCGCTCACCAGCCACGGAAACCAGATCGTTAAAATTCTTTTTTTGTTATTCCTTCTCATGGCTTACCCGGCAATCTTGAGATTTTCCCGGAGAACCTCGGTTTCTGCCGCACTGATCGCCGTCCAGCCTTTGGGACTCCACACCACCGTCCATGTCGCCGGCCGGCCGTTGCGGCAGCGGGCCAGTTCTACACGCCAGCAGGGCCAGCCCACGCCCGAACCGTCCGGCAGGCTGGGCATGGCCGTCACCTGCCAGCGGCTCAATGCCGTCGCCGCGCCGCCGCGCCCGGCCTCGCCCAGCAACAGGCAGGTCACCCCGCCCGTCTCCGCCGCCAGCTGCAACCGCCGGCTGGCGGTGAAGTCCGCCGCACGGATCTCGCCCACCACCGCCGAAAGGGCACCGCAATGCAGCGCCTCCTCGATGGCCCACAGCATGTCCGCGTCACGGCTGATGCCCGAGACGGTCAGCACCGATCCCGCCTGCAGCCCGAACCGTACCAGTCCGGGCATGTAGAGATCGTTACCCCGCTCCAGCCACAGTACCGGCCGTCCGTCCGTGTCATGGAGCCGGGCAAGCAGCGCCGCGCAGAACCCGGTCGCCGCCCCGTCGCCGCGCACCTCGTGCACGCCGGCCAGCGGCAGTCCGCCTTCCGGCAGCGCGCCATCCACAGGTTTCATGCCCAGCGGCAGAACTGGATGACCAGCCGCCTGGCCGATGCCTTCGATCCGGCGGATGCGGTCCCGCAACATCGCCGTCACGCTGCTGTTCATGTTCCCTGGCATGGTTGGTCACATTATATTTGTTCACTTTTTGTTCTACTCCGCGATATATCTTGAGTCAACAGGATCGCCGGGCTCTATGCCATGCCCAGCCCCATCGCGAACGCCGCCACGGCCATCGCCGTCAGCGCCATCCAGAACTCACCAAACCTCGCCACATACTTGAAGTCACACCATCTAAGCACTTTTACTTTCACCGTTTTTCCCCATTCAAAGTTTCCATTGCGGACTCATAGGCCGCCACCGCCGCAGCATGACGGCGCTGACACTCCGCATAGGCGGTCACGGCTTCTCCATCGGCAATGGCAAGCGCGCCCATGGACGGATCAGCGACCGGCGGCAACGGCCGGCACGGCTGCGCCGCTTCCGGCGGAAGCGCCGGGATCAGTGGTCGCCCGCAAGTGATTGAGGTCCCGCCACACCCGCTCAGTAAGGCGGCACTCGCTGTAAACAGGTACGCTATGAACCTCATCCACGATTCTCCTGTTGATGGTTCTGTGCTCGATCCGCAGCCGCGCGAGATCGACGCTCAGCCGGGCGCCGATGGCATCCACCGCCTGCTGCACCAGCCGTTCCTCGGCTCTCGCCCGTTGGTCCGCCGCACGTCCCGCTTCGTCCCAGCGGGCCTGCACCTCGGCCTTGCCGGCCTCATACCCCGCCTGCCGTACAGACCAGACGGCCCAGCCAATCCCTGCCAACGCCAGCACGGCCGCCGCGACGGCAAGCGCCACCCGGTGCGCGCCCGCCCAGCGCAACACTGTCAGCCACATGGCCCTCTCCTGATTGTTCAGAGGAAACGCCGGGATCCAGATGGGAAAGGCCAACCAGATCAATCAAAGGAATACAGAAAAGTACTTTCAATCAATCAGATGAGAATCACTCTTCAGTATCCACTTCCATATCCCGCGCCATATCGGTCGGTCCGCCGGGCGCTGATGTCCTCCCACGCCGCACCGAACACATATGTAAGATCGACCACATTCCCATAGCTGGTGCTGGAGGTTGTCTGCCGAGTCAGCGTCTGATTTCGGTACCAACTCCGCGCCATGATTTAGCTCCTGATCCGTCCAGAGTTCATGGCCAAATCCCCCGGGGCCAATACCCTGCTGGGAACTCGCCGATCACGGCCATCGGCCTCGATATCTAGTGAGGAAGGCTGGATTCGGCGGCTTGCGCTCAATGCCCGGATTTCCAGCCTGATTTACGAAGCATCAGGTTGCTTGCATGACCTGTTCAAGAAATTTGTTATAGAAAAATCCATGGTGGACAACGCATTCGATAGGGGAACCTAATTTTCTCCAGCCCCATAGGTCGCCGCCCCACAACGTGCGTTCCACAATGACAAACTCTTACTGATATACGCTGTTTCCTAGTAGAAGGCTCCTGAGATTACGAGACTGACAATAATTAGGCCACAAACGCGGCTAATTCGATCCTTCCATGCAAATACGATTGGATCATCATGCATTAGCCCCCGGTGCGCAATCATAACCATCCGGCTAATCCAGAATAGAAGAACTGGAGCAACCCCCCACAGCAAGGGAGGATTTTCATAAAGAAGTTTTACTTCAGGTGAATCAATATAGAGCACCATGACTAATACAGAAACGTAGCCGGAAGCCACGGCCATCATCGGTACAACGGCAAGGTCTTCGGCTCGATATGCCCGGCCGAATGTGTGCGCATTACCTGCTGCGACGCTGTCCACCAGTTCAGTCTGGCGCTTCACCGCAGCAAGAGACAGAAACATAAACATGGAAAAAGCAAGCAGCCACACCGACAGTGGCACGTCCGAAGCTGCGCCGCCCGCGATAACCCGAATGGTGTACAAGCCGGCAAGCACGAAGATATCGATGATTAGCTGGCGTTTCAGCACCAGAGAATAGGCAATAGTCAGGCTATAATAAACGACAATCACAACCAGAAATTCAGAACGTCCAACCGCTAACCCGCAAAGTAAACCTCCAATCAATAACAAGAGAGCCATCGCCATTCCATGAATAAGCGGTATAGCACCTGACGCGAGAGGACGATAACGTTTGCGCGGATGGGCACGATCTACTGCAAGATCAAGTAGATCGTTGAGAAGGTAAACGCTGGATGCGACCATGCAAAACGCGACAAACCCAACAAGTGCCGATAACCATATGTCCACTGCATAGGAATGTGCGAGGACCGCAGGCAACAGCACGAGTAGATTTTTTGACCATTGATGCGGTCTCAGTGCCCGAAAGTAATCTCGTGCGCTACCACTTGGCGCTTGCAAATGCTCGACGTTTACGCACTCAGCTTCAACTGCGCGACGCAATCGAGCAGGCACACCTACGGTGATAGCGCGATGCGCGCCACGCCACACCGGCAGATCGGCGCGTGAGTCGCCAACATAATCGTAGCCAGTAACGCCAAAGCGGTGGGTCAGGAATGTAGCTTTTGCCCCGCCTTTGAGGTTCCGGGTGCCATCTGAACCATGGACTTCGTCGAAAAGACCGAGATGCTCAGAGATCGCAAGAGCATATTTAGCATCCGACGCAGTAACCAAAGCCGTCCGCCCACCCGCGGCACGCCATTCTCGTACAAGTTGGAGCACTGCTTGGTTGTAGGGAAGCGCCGCCGGGTCTAACTCGACCCACTTGGCCAAGCGCGCCTTTATGCGCGCCCTACCGCCGCCGAACACTGAAGCAAGTCGCGCGACGTTGGCGGAGAGCGCTGCCCAGAATGTTTCCCAGAGCAGATCGGTGCCAATCAGCGTGCCGTCCAGATCAACGACCAAGACCGGCTGTCCGGTCGTTGACATCACGCTCCCAGGACTAGTGTCCCTCTCGCTCATTCGTTCACGTCCGCGAACCAGTCCGATTGGCCAGCAGATGTTGGATCGCCAGCGCGGCCGGAACACAGAGCAGGATTTCCAACGGCATCCTGAAGCGTGACTCTGGAAATGTCACTGCGTGTACCGCAGCATGCCCTAAGAACAATAATAATACCGGGGCCGCCCAAAGTATTTCGTCTTTTCTACGGCGAGTTAGGAGGAAACCTCCAATTGCCGCCGCAAACAACCCTGCATAGTAAAATACGGAAACGAAAGATGTGATTTTCCGTGGGTGAAAACTGATTATCTTGAGCTCCTGAGCATTTTTGTCAAAAGAAACGTCACCTGAACCAAGCGGCATCGGCGACGGAGCAAGGAAGTAGGTGAAAGATGCCGCGACTGATTTGATAAACCTAACAGGTCTCTTCTTAATGCCTCTCATTACTTCGGATTTTAGAAAGTCATCGCGAGCGCATACACTTGCCGGCTCATCCAGCATACGGACATGGCGGTCCGCGTAGTCATTTAGGAACTGGCCGGCGACGTCAACATCCACAGCCGACTCTATGTCACCCATCATCTCATGATTGCCCTTGAATAGGTTCATTCCGCCAGTGCAACTGCCGGTCGGCTCATACCGATCGAATTTGGCATGCAGGTACATCTGCCAGGGCGCCAGAATTAGGAGAGATATCAGCAAGAAACTGCTTAGGAAAAGCAGGAGGTGTCGGGCGGATATGGTTTTCGTCATCCACAACCCACCACCAATGATTAACGCAGCAATAGCGAAAACGACCCCAGACGGGCGGAGTAGCATGGCCAAGCCAGTGACCGACCCGAGCGCAAGTCCAAGCAAGGGGCTGGCATAGAGGCGCTGGCAAAGACATACGAACAGAACACAGAAAAGTGCGTACCAAGCCGTCTCCCGTAATGCCAGCATTTCGCGGAAAAACCAGACATTGGTGAACAGGAGTCCAACAAGCACGATCTTGCCGACCGTCCCGAAAGCCATCAACCGGCTTCTGAATATCATCCAGAGAGCGAGTAGGGCGACAGCGAGATTTCCGAGCAACGCAATCTGAATTTGATAGGTGCCCGAGATTTTGCCCGCTGCGGCGATAACCGCCGAGTAAAATGGCGGTCGATAAGCGGCATAGTCATAGGGCATGTTAGGAGGCACAACACCGTCGAAAACCACATTCGAGTGCAAGAGATAGTGAGAAGAGTCGATTATATCGACCTTGCCTAACGTCATACCTACGACGACGATGATGATTAGGACAGACGCGGGAAAAAAAAACAATACAGCGTCGCTTATCGCGCGCGGTGCTGAAAATCTTGCTAACAAAGTCGCGTTCCTTCGTGCCTGCGCTGCGCTAGGCGCAGACGATAGTACCGACGGTGCGGCAACTCAAATGTTCGGTTTCGACCCCAATGGCTCTAACAATGGGTAGGGCTTACCCTTGCTCGTAGAGACCGTTCATCTAGCATATTTTCAGCGACAGACTTGCAACCCCATGCGTGCAAATCTGGACTATTTTTAAGCGGCCTATAGCGCTGATGCGTGGAGACCGTAGCAATAAGCACTGTCGCGTTATAATGAACCGTTCGCTCAGCCCCGTCCCCGCCGTGAGTGGCGGGATCCGGGGCGCAACACCCGGACCCCCAGTTCACTCAGCCCCCTCCTGGAACGCGCCAGCTCGGTGTCGCGCCCGCCGGCAATCATTTTGACGTAAATTTGATCGATCGCCCTAACATGGATCAGTGTTGCGGTGCCGGAATTACCGGTGCCAACCGCCACCCTGTCAACAACCACAGGTGCGCGCACCCGGCGCCCTGATGCAGCATCGGCCCGTCCTGTCCCGCCGGAATGTGTTTTACCCGGCACAAAATTGGGGCACGCTCCACCATCGCATGCCCGTAGGGGCGTGCCGGAACATTGGGGAACACATGCTCAGTCCGCTCGACGAAACCCTGATGCATCAGGGCCCGGTCACCTTCGATCATGCCCTGACCAGCGACCATCGATTTTTCGACCGCATGTGGCTGGGCGGCCATTGCGCCGACAATATCAAGTTCATCAGCGGCATGGCCGCCTACAAGAACATGAACGCCTTCGAAGGCTTCATCTGCGTGCAAAAGGATGGCCGGCAGTACAACGCCCGCTTCGCCCGCCCGTTCATCCCGCGCCTGGGCGATCTGTCCGTCGGCCCGCTCGCCCTCGATGTCGTCGAGCCGCTGAAGAAACTGCGCCTCACCCTGGCCGCGCCCGACGGGCAGCCGGTCGAGGCCGACATCACCTTTACCGGTCTCTATCCGGCCCACGAGGAAGCCCATCACCTGCGCCGCATCACCGGCCGCCTGCAGCAGGATTACCGCCGTTTCGACCAGATCGGACGGCTGGACGGCTGGCTCAAGATCGCCGGCGAACGGATCGAGATCAGCGACTGGTACGGCGCCCGCGACCATTCCTGGGGCGTCCGCCCGGGCGTGGGCGGCTACGAGCCGGCCACCTTCATCCCCGCCGCCGCCGAACCGGCCACCCTGGGCCAGCTCTTCATCTGGCTTGCCTTCCGCACCCCGTCCATGGCCGGCCAGATGCAACGCCAGGAGGACAGCCGCGGCAAGCCGCTCATGCAGGATGGCTACATTCTCCGCGACGGCCAGGAAATCCGGGTCCGCGACATCCAGCACGATATCGAGTTCGTTCCCGGCACCCGCGTCTACAACACCTGCCGGCTCAAGGTCCTGCTCGAGAACGGCGAGACCCTTGATATCGAGGGACAGGCCCTGCTGGCCCCCTGGTGCTACAAGGGATCGGGCTACGACAGCGGCTATGACGACGAGATGGGGCTCGGCTTTCACCGCGGCGAAACCGCCCAGTACGACGTCTACGACGTCTCCCACCCGGAAAAGGTCATTCTGCCCGACGGCCGCATCATCGAGCCCACGCACCGCGAGCAGCCCGCCACGATCACCGTCAACGGCGAGAAGGGGCTGGCGCACTTCCCGGTGATCAACTGGGGCGTCGTCGAACGCTACGGCCTGTCCAAGCCCGGCAGCAACCGCCGCACCTGAGGAAACCATGCCCGAACTCCAGCCCGGCGCCGTCGCCGCCTATCTGTCCCGGGGTCTCGGCGCGTCCGTCGCCATCCGCACGCTGCGTCAGACCTTTCCAGGCGCCTCCCGCGAAACCTGGCTGGTCGATGCCGAAGTCTCCGGCAGGCCTGAAGGCTTTGTCGTCCGTGTCGATTGCCCCGGTGGCCCCGGTGTGCCCCAGGACATGAAACACGAATGGAAGGTCTATGAGCGGCTCTGGAACACCGAAATTCCGGTCGCCGAGCCGCTCTGGTATGCCGACAGCATCGACTTCGCCGAAGGCCGCCCCCACATGGTGCGCCGCCTCGTCGACGGCAGCACCCACATCGCCGGCCTCACCGACCAGACCGACGAGGGCAAGCGCCTGCGCCGCGCCGTGGTATTCGAGCATGTCGAGAAGCTGGCCGCGCTCCACCGCATGGATTGGCGGGCCCATGGCTTCGGCGATTTCATCGACGCGCCCGCAACCCCGGCCCGGTCCCTGCGCACCGAATTCGATATCTGGAAAAAGCTCTGGGTCGCCGGTCGCAGCGAACCCTTCCCGCTGATCACCGAGGTACTCTACTGGCTCGAGGAAAACCTGCCCACCGACACGCCCATGATCTCGCTGGTCAAGGGCAACAACGGTGTCGGCGAGGAAATCTGGCGAGGCGGCAAGATCGTCGCCATGAGCGACTGGGAACTGGCCTCCCTCGGCGACGGCGCCCTCGATCTTGCCTTCTCACAGGGCACGCTGGCGCTCGACAATTTTGGCGACGCCATCACCCATTACGAACAATGCGTCGGCCACGAGGTTTCGCCCCACCGCCTCGCTTTCTGCATGTTCTGGATCATGTTCAAGGCGCTCTGTTGCCTCAATGTCTACATGCTCGGCGGCTGGCTCCGCGGTAACCCGCGCCTCAACCGGCCGGCCTTCGGTCTGGTCAGCGTCAAGGCTTACGAGCGCCGGCTCGCAGGCTGCCTCGGCAAGGACCTGGTCGATGCCTGGCGCGAGATCGCCGGCGATCAGGTCAGCACCTACGCCCGCTTCGGGGAGAGCAGGAAATGATCCCGTCCTCGCGCGATCTCATCGCCGGCATCGCCCGCACCCTTGAGGAAGAGGTACTGCCCGATCTGGCCACCGCCACCTGGACCGCCAGTTCCATCCGCAGTTGTCTCAGCCTCCTCGCCCATCTGGAAGAGCGGGTCGTCCACGAAGGCCGCATTCTGTTCGAGGACAATGCCGACATGCGCACCCTGCTCGGCCGGCTGCGCACCGATCTGTCCGAACCGCTGCCCGAGGCAGCCGTCGCCATATCCCTCGCGCTTGATGTCACCAGACCGCCTGCCGGATATCCGAGCGTCGCGGACCTGGACGCCTTCAACCAGCGGCTCAAGACCGTGCTCGAGCAGACCATCACCGCCCTCCATGACGGCCGCGACAGTCTGGGCGAAGACCGGTTCCAGAGCCTGAACGGCAGCATCCTGGTCTATCTCGCCGCCGCCGCCGAGCGCGAAAGCATCATGTTCACCAGGGCCGGCGCCAGATCGCCGCTCTGAACCCATCCCGCATCAGGTCATGCGAAAGGTTGGCTTGCCATTGCCGCCGCGCCCATTAACGTGTCGGCAACATGTAAATTCTGTGAAGGCCTTGCTCCCATGCCCACACTCTTCGATCCCCTCGATATCGGACCGCTCCACCTGCCCAACCGCATCATCATGGCGCCGCTCACCCGTGCCCGCGCTGGCGCCAGCCGCATCCCCAACGACCTGATGCGCGACTATTATGTTCAGCGTGCCTCCGCCGGCCTGATCCTCACCGAGGCTACCTCGGTCGAGCCCATGGGCGTCGGCTATGCCGATACGCCCGGCATCTGGTCCGACGACCAGGTGGAAGGCTGGAAGCGCATCACGGATGCTGTCCACGCCGCCGGCGGCCGCATCGCCCTCCAGCTGTGGCATGTGGGCCGCATTTCGCACCCCATGTTCCTCAATGGCGACGAGCCCCTCGCGCCCTCCGCCGTCGCCGCCGAAGGTCATGTCAGCCATGTGCGCCCCAAGGTCGCCTTCCCCACACCCCGCTCGCTGGCGACGTCCGAGGTCCCCGGCATCGTCGAGGCCTTCCAGAACGGCGCCCGCAACGCCTTGCGTGCCGGTTTCGACGGCGTCGAGATTCACGGCGCCAACGGCTACCTGGTCGACCAGTTCCTCCAGACCGCCTCCAACCACCGCAACGATGGCTACGGCGGCTCCATCGAGAACCGCGCGCGCCTGATGCTTGAGGTGGCCGACGCCGTTACCGGCGTCTGGGGTGCCGACCGGGTTGGCATGCATCTCGCGCCGCGCGGCGACGCTCATTCCATGGGCGACGAGAACCCTGCCGCGACCTTCGGCTATGTGGCGGCCGAGCTTGGCAAGCGCGGCCTGGCCTATCTCTGCGTCCGGGAATATGTCGGCGACAACCGCCTTGGGCCGCAGCTGAAAAAGCAGTTCGGCGGCCTCTATATCGCCAACGAGCGCTTCACCCAGGCGACAGCCGAAGCCGCCCTTGCCGCCGGCGAGGCCGACGCCATCGCCTTCGGCCAGCTCTTCATCTCCAACCCCGACCTGCCCCGCCGCTTCGCCGAGAACGCCGCGCTCAATGAGCCCGACCTGAAGACGTTCTATGCCAGCGGCCCCGCCGGTTATGTGGACTATCCTGCGCTCTAGAACACCGCTATTCCCGGCTCCGTCAGACCGGAGCCGGGGTCGTTTCCTCAACCGATCCAGGAAGGAGGCGCCGCTATGAGCGAACTGACCATCTGGACCTACGACTGGGTGCCCGCCGGCCCTCGCGGTTTCGTGCGCGATCTCAGGTTGAGATGGGCGTGCGAGGAGGCTGGCCTCCCCTATGCACTGCGCACGGTGCCGTTCGACGGCCGCGCAACCAACCACCTGGCGGACCAGCCGTTTGGCCAGGTGCCGTTTCTGAAGGACCGCGGCGTCGAGATATTCGAAAGCGGCGCGGGACTGCTGCACCTTGCGCGGAAAAGCGACAAGCTGATGCCGCGCGATCCGGTCGGAGAGGCGGAAACCCTGCAATGGACGATCGCCGCGCTCAACTCGGTCGAGATGGTGACCGTACCCTGGTGGTTCCTGAAGCTGGGCGGCGATGAAGACAACGGCCTCAGGGGATGGATGGCGCAACGCCTCGCCCATCTGGAAAGAGTTTTGGGCGAGCAGGACTGGCTCGCCGCCGGCCGCTTCACCGTCGCAGATCTCCTGATGGCGGATGTGCTGCGCGTTTCGGACATCCGCGCCTTCGGCAACCGGCCCGCCACCGAGGCCTATGTCGCTCGCGTGACCAGCCGCCCTGCCTTCCGAAAGGCTCTGGCCGACCAGATCGGCCATTTCGAGGCGGCCGACCGCACGAGAGAACAAGGGGCCGATTGAGGCCGCAGGCTTGGCGCCAGCCAAACGACGCCCGTCGCAGAGGCTCCGCCGCACGCTGAGTCAGCGTGGGCTGCCACTGCCTCGGCGCATGCTCCCATCCCGGACAGGACTCCCCGGCCCTCGCGCAACCTTTACGGACGACTTGCGTTGTCCTTACAGGAAAGCGAGGAACCGTCATGAGTTACATGCGCTTCGCGGCGATGATCGCGACATCGACCCTGCTGATGTTCGGCTTGATGTACCTGAACACCTACGCGCTGGGTCATGTCGAATACAGCCAGACACGGATGTGGATGGCCGTCGTCATGGGCGCCTCGATGGCGGTGGTCATGATGGGTTTCATGTGGCGCATGTACGGCAATGCCAGGCTGAATGTCGCCATTGTGGCCGTCAGCCTTGCCGCATTTGCGGGCGCTCTTTGGCTGGTCCGCAGCCAGGAAACCGTCTCCGACGTCAGCTACATGAAGGCCATGATCCCGCATCATTCCATAGCGATCATGACCAGCGAACGCGCGCATATCAGGGATCCGGACGTGCGGCGCTTGGCCGATGGAATCATCGAGGCGCAGGTGCGTGAAATCCGGCAGATGCAACAGATGATCGATCGTCTGGAAGCCCGTCCGGTGCCTGACGGCGCGCCCGATCTTCCGCCCGAACGCCGGTAGCCGCGCGGCCTGCGGCGCCTGGGAAAGTCACGTCCCCGGCGCGCAACACGCCGGGGACGCAAAACGGATCAGATGCGCTCGATGATCGTGCAGGGCGCCATGCCGCCGCCGGTGCACATGGTGACCAGGCCGGTCGCCAGGTTGCGGCGCTCCAGTTCATCGAGCAGCGTGCCCAGCAGCATGGCGCCGGTCGCACCGATCGGGTGACCCAGCGCCATGGCGCCGCCATTCACGTTGACCTTTTCCGGGTCCACGTTGAGATCGCGCATGAACTTCAGCGGCACCACGGCGAACGCCTCGTTCACTTCCATCAGGTCGATATCGTTCAGGGTCATGCCCGCCTGCTTCAGCGCCTTCTTGGCGGCTGGCACCGGCGCGTTCAGCATCAATTCCGGGGAATCGCCCGCAGTCGCCACCGTGATGATACGCGCCCGCGGCTTCAGGCCATGCGCCTTGGCGTATTCCGGCGACGCCAGCACAACGCCGCTCGCGCCGTCGACCACGCCCGACGAATTGCCCGCATGGTGAATGAAATCGATCTTCACGTCCGGATAGGCCGCCTCGACCAGCTTGCGGTAGGTCAGGCCTTCCTCGTTGAGCGGATACTGGTACAGCTCCGTGAACGCCGGCTTCAGCTGCGCCAGCCCTTCCAGCGTGGTCTGCGGCCGCGGGAATTCCTCACGGTCCAGCGCCACGGTGCCGTCTTCGTGATAGACCGGCACGACGCTGTTGTTGAAATAGCCGTTCTTGATGGCGTTATCGGCACGCTTTTGCGACTCGACCGCCAGGTTCTCGGTATCTTCGCGGGTGATCCCTTCCAGCGTCGCGATCAGGTCGGCGCACACGCCCTGATGCGGCTGCGGATGGATGGCGCGCAGATGCAGATTGTCACGGTCCATGGTCGGCAACCCGCCGCGCTGGGTCGAGGCATAGGACATGGACTCGACGCCGCCCGAAACCACCAGATGCTGCATGCCCGACATGATGCCCATGGCGCCAAGATGGACCGCTGTCAGCGCCGAGCCGCAGAAACGGTCGAGCGAGAAGCCCGTCGCCAGGTTGCTCCAGCCCGCGTCCAGCGCCGACATGCGCGCAATGCAGGCGCCCTGCTTGCCCACCTGCGAGCCGCAGCCGGCGATCACGTCATCGACCTCGTCGGTATTCAGGTTGTTCCGCTCGCCCAGCGCCTTCAGCACCGTCGACAGCAGCCGCTGCGGGTGAACATCCGCAAGCGAACCCTTGCCTACCTTGCCAATGCCGCGCGGCGTGCGTGCCGTGTCGATGATCCATGCTTCGGTCATGATCTGCTCCGTTGACTTCCCGGCCCTGCGTCCGGGTCCAATATCAAGCCCTGAATGGGGCGGTGCCGCAGTTAGAGCATGGCGGACGCGTCTCTTCCAGTGGAATTTACCAGTCGGGAACCTGCTTTTTTTTCTCACCGGCATTATGAATTCGAAGTAGTCCCGCGAACGGCCCTAGCCAAACGCGTTCGGGCAACCTTATGCTTTTACAGAGGCTTATTCGAGGCGACCTCGACACAGTTGGAGAGGATGTGCCATGGGATCCGAAACCGTTGACCTTCTCTCGCCGTACCGGCCCGAGGAATGCGCCCGGCGATTGCGGACAGTCACTGATCCCGGGCGTCGGTTTCGCGGCAACAACCCGCTCGTCGGCATGATCGCCGATGGCGCGCTACGCGTAAGGCGTCGGCTCGCCTACCGAAACTGGTTCCAGACCTACATGTTCGGCGTCATGGAACGGACGGGCGACGGCACCCTGCTGCATTGTCGCTTCGGCCTGCACCCCGCCGCCCTGATCTTCCTGATCGTCTGGTTTTCGTTTGTGATCATCGGTGTGGGCGTCGGCCTTGCCGTGGCCCTTGACCTGTTCGGCGTCAATCAGGGCATCAAGGGGCCGCTCTGGCCGGCCGCCATCGTGCCCATCATCATGGCGGTCTTCGCGCTGGTTTGGCTGAAGCTGTCCCGGCGTCTCGCCGAGGAGGACGAACTGTTCATGATCGAGCTGATGCGCTTCAGCCTGGATGCTGAAGTGACACCTGAAGCGGCGTTGCGCCGCGCGGCCGTGGAGCCGCGCTGACGCACCATCCGGGCGATATCAGTCCGGGTCGGAGACCTTCAGGATGGTCTTGCCCTTGTTCTGGCCGGTGAACAGGCCCTGGAGCGCGGCTGGCGCGTTCTCCAGCCCCTCCGAAAGCGTCTCGTGCACTTTCAGCTTGCCCTCCTTCACCCACTTGCCGATGTCGGCGATCGCCTGCGGGAACTTGTCCGCATAGTTGAACAGCAGGAAGCCTTCCATCCGCGCGCTTTTGAGGATCAGGAACAGGTAGTTCTTCGGCCCTTCCGGCATGCCCCAGCCCGAATAGCCCGAGGCGATGCCGCCGCAGATAGCGACCCGTGCGCCCTGCGCCAGATTGGCCAGCGCCGCATCGAGAATCGGTCCGCCCGTATTGTCGTAGAACACGTTGACGCCGTTGGGTGCCAGCTCGCGCAGCTTGGCTTCCATGTCATCGCTCTTGTAATCGATGGCCGCATCGCAGGCGCCTTCCTCGATCACCCACTTGCATTTCTCGGGGCCGCCGGCCACGCCGATCACCTTGCTCGCACCGCGGATCTTGGCAATCTCCGCCACCGCGGAACCGGTCGCGCCCGCTGCACCGGACACCAGCACCACGTCGCCCTCTTTCACCTGACCCACTTCCTGCAGGCCGAAATACGCGGTCAGCGTCGTCATGCCGAATACCGAGAACGCCCAGGTCAGCGGATAGTCCCGCGACACCACCTGAAGCGGCATCAGGCCGGCGCCGTTCTTTAGGATCGCGTAATCCTGCCAGGGGATCATGCCGTTGACCACGTCACCCACCTTGAAGGCCGGATCGTTAGACGTGACCACCTGGCCAAGCCCCGCGCCGAACATCGGCGCGCCGATCTTCAGCGGGTCCATGTAACCCGGACCCTCGTTGAGCCAGCCGCGCTGGGTCGGATCGAACGACAGGTAAAGCGTCTTCACCAGAAACTCGCCGGGCCCCGGATCGGGAACGGTCGTGGTGGTCAACTCGAAATGTTCCGGGCCCACCAGGCCTGGTGGCCGCGACTTCAGCACCCACTGACGGCTTTCCTTGCTCATATAGGCATCCCTTCTGGAAAAATTCATCGACGCCGAACATACCCGTCGGCGCATTCACCGCGCACCATAGATCATCCTGCGTCAGGGTCAATTCGCTGGGTCGCGCAGCCTGCCTTGTGGGCTCTTGCGCGGATGGCCGGAGGCGATCGATTCCGGTCCGCCGGTTAAGGCAAGCGATCCGCTGCATTTCCTCGACTTCACGCATCCGGGCATTGATGATGGCGGCATCCCCGAACGTCTGCCGTCGGAGTCCACACGCCATGCCTACAAAGATGTTCTTGGCCGCCCTCCTCTTGCTGATCGGGCTCGGCCATGCCGCAGCCGCCGAGCAAGCGCTGTCGGCCGCCGGGACCGGCCATGACCTTGCGGCGCAGCGTTGTGGCGGCTGCCACGCCGTCGATCGCGGCGACAGCAGCGCCCTTCCCGCCGCGCCGCCGTTCCGGACCCTGGGCCAGCGCTACCCTCTCGAAACCCTGGAGGAGGCCCTGGCGGAAGGCATCTTCGCCGGGCATCCGGAAATGCCCGGCGACCCTTGGGAACCCGCCGACATCCAGAGCCTCATCAGCTATCTCGAGACGATTCAAACCCGCTAGACCGGTAAACCGCACAAGCGGCGCGGGGCTGTTCGGCGCTACCGGCATCGACTAGGATTGCGGCCGAACCGCGCTGCCGGGCGGGCGGAATCGGCCCGTCACCGCGGATACCGACACAAGGGGAGTCAACCAGTGCGCCAGACCATGCCGTTGGAAGTGGGAATACCCGTCGTCGACCTCGACCGGATGTACGCGTTCTACACCCAGGTTCTCTCCTGCACCGAGGCCCGCCGCGCCGACATCCCGTCCACGCTCAGCCGCAGCCTTGGCGTCGCGCCCGACGGCTACATCAACATCTGGCTGAAGACACCGAACAACGAGGTCATCAAACTGGTGCGTCCGCCGGTACCACCGACGATCCCGCCCGCTCCCGAATGGATGAGCCGCCGCACCGGCATCGCCTACCTCACGTTCTATTGCAGTGACCTCGACGCCACCCTGGCCGCCGCTGAGGCCGCTGGCGCGGTGTTGAAGTCCGAGCGCGCTCTCATCGGCAAGGACCGCGACCTCAGGCTCTGCTTTTTCGCCGACCCTGAAGACAACATCATCGAGCTCGTGGAAGTGAAACAGTAGCGGTCCAGTCTTGCCATCCTCGGCCCGCTCCCCCAATCTCCTGATCGGCCGATCAACAGAGCGGCTGACTACACTGAATGGGGATTCCGATGGCTATCATTATCGCGGGCTGGATCGATCTCGACGTCGAGGACGTCACCGACATCATCGCCAGCGCCAAGGCGCACATCGACGGCGCCTACACCGAAAACGGTTGCATCCACTACATCTGGACCAAGGATGTCTTCGTTCCCGGCCGCATCCACGTCTACGAGGAATGGTCCGAGACCGCCGATCTGCAGTACCATTTCGACAATCACTGGTACAAGGATATGGGGGGCCATCTGCGCCAGTTCCCACGCAAGGGCTCGCAGATCCGCAAGTTCCGCGTCGATCTGATCGAACCGGTCTACGACCCCTCCGGCACCCCGCGCGCCGACTTCTTCACCGCCAAGTAACGGAGGCGGCCATGTCGCTGCCCCGGTACCAGGTCATCCAGAACGCCTATCTGGTGAACGATCTCGACGAGGCGGTGCGCCGCCTCAATCGCCAGGCCGGCTACGGCCCGTGGCTCATGCTCCGCCATGTCGAATTGCCCCGCGTCTGGTACCGCGGCGAGCCGGCCGTCATCGACATGTCGGGCGCGTTCACCCAGGCCGGCGACGTGCAGATCGAGTTGATCCAGGTTCACAGTGACGGTCCGTCCTGCTACCGGGACATCTATCCGGTCGGCAAGGAGGGCTTCCACCACACCGCCATGTTCGTCCCGGATTACGAGAAAGCCTATGCCGCGTTCGAAGCTGCAGGCTGCCCTTGCGCGCAGCTCTTCGAATTGCCCGACGGCGGTGTCGCCGCCTACATGGACACCAGTGCCGTCAACGGACACATGATCGAGATATACAAGGAATCACAGGGAATTCGGGCGCTCTACAGCATGGTCCGCGAATTCTGCGAGTCGCATCCGCCTGACGCGGTCATGGACGGTGGCACTGTCGCCAGCATCATGACCTGAAGGCTCGTTCGGGCAGGTTGCCTTCGGGGTCAGCGGGTCTCGGGACTACGGCTGATCTGCACCTTGGCAGCACAGGCCGGGCCCGGACCTCGCATATAGTGCTTTTCCGGCTGGTAGCGCGGCGTCTTCTGGATGTGCGCCTGCAGTTTCTTGATGGTCTTGAGAAGTACGTCTTTCATTGTTCTTCATTCGGGTTGGAAGCGGATCAGGGTCCTTCCCCTGGTCCGGCCGGCGATCATTTCATCCATGACCTCCGGCAGTTGCTTGATATCTATGATGTTTAGCAGGTCGTTTATGAACCTGGGCTTAAGATTCGTCGCAAGACGCTGCCAAAGGCGTTCCCGAAGCGGCGGGCGGGTATCTGCGTTGATGCCGATCAGCCGCACGCCGCGCAGGATAAAAGGCAGCACGGACATGCTCAGCTCCAGCCCCGCCGCGTTGCCGAACGCCGCGATCACACCGTTCTGCTTCGTGGTCCGGATCAGCCATTCCAGCGGCGCGCCGCCTGTGGTGTCAATCGCACCCGCCCAGCGCGCGGTGTCCAGCGGCTTTCCCGACTCTTCAGGAACGGCGATCACGTCCGCCGCGCCCAGCCTGCGCAGGAACCCGTCGTCGCGCTTGCGCGAGACCGCCACGACCTCGTGCCCCAGCCCGGACAGCATGGATACAGCCAGGCTGCCCGTGCCGCCCGTTGCGCCGGTCACCGCAACCGGCCCATACCCCGGCGCAAGCCCGTTCAACTCCATCAGGTCGATGGACATGGCCACCGTGTGACCGGCCACGCCGATCGCCGCCGCCTCGAGCGCCGTCATCCCGTCGGGCAGCGCGGTAGCGAAAGCGCCCGGCACGCGCACCCACGGCGATAGCCCGCCATCCCGCGCCACGCCCAGCCCGTAGCCATGCAGGATCACGGTCGTCCCGGGCGGCAGTTCGTCCGTTCCCGACTCCGCCACCACGCCGACGGCCTCGATCCCGCCTATGCACGGAAACCGCCGCACGATCTGGCCGCGGCCGGTGCCCGCCAGCGCATCCTTGTAGTTGACGCCCGCATAGAGCACGCGGACCAGCAGATCGCCCTCATCCAGCCCGTCCAGCGAGACCGGGACGATGCCGCCCCGGCCCACCTTGCCGTCCTGCTCGATCCGGTATGCCTCGAACGTCCGCGTCATGTTGCGGCGCGCTTCATGGTCATGCGCGCGATGGTAGTCTGATGGATCTGGCTGGTGCCCTCGTACAGCCGAAACGGCCGCACATCCCGGTAGAACCGCTCGATGCAGCTGTAGTCGGCGATGTAACCCGAGCCGCCGAAGATTTGCACCGCCCGGTCCGCAACCCGGCCGCACATCTCGGTTGCGAAATATTTCGACATGGAGGCCTCCATGCTGGTGTCCTCGCCCCGGTCGCGCTTGCGCGCCGTGTCCAGGATCAGCGCTTTCGCCGCATGGATCTCCGTCTGGCAGTCGGCGATCAGCCCCTGCACCAGCTGGAACTCGCCGATCGGCTGGCCGAACTGCTTGCGGGTCATGGCATGCCGCACCGCCTCGTCCAGCATCCGGATCGCCGGTCCCGTCGAGAGCGCCGACAGATGCAGGCGCTGCTTGTTGAGGATCTTCATGGTGGTTTTGAAGCCCACATTCTCGATGCCGCCGATCAGGGCGTCGGCCGGAATGCGGCAATCCTCGAAATACACCTCCGAAACCGGCGCGCCTTCCTGGCCCATCTTCCTGTACGGCCTGCCGGTAGTCAGACCGGCGCAATCGCGCTCGACGATGAACGCACTCACGCCACCGGCGCCCGGGATACTTTCGTCGGTGCGCGCCATCACCGTCATCAGGTCGGCAACGGGCGCGTTGGTGATGAACGCCTTGGTGCCGTTCAGCACATAGCCGTCGCCATCCCGGCGCGCCGTCGTCTGCAGCGCGGTCAGGTCCGACCCCGCCTCCGGCTCGGTCGCCGCCAGGCAGCCGATCAGTTCGCCCTTGGCCATCTTCGGCAGGTATTTCCGCTTCTGTTCGGGCGTGCCGTCGACGACCAGCGCCTCCGACCCAATGCCTGTATTCGTGCCCACATGGGCGCGGAACGCCACCGAGCACTGCGAGATTTCCAGCGCGCCCAGCACCAGTTCCTCTGCCGTCAGGCCCGCCCCGCCGAATTCTTCCGGAATGCTCCAGCCGAAGAATCCCTTGCGCGCCATTTCCGCCGAGATGTCTTTCGGCATGTACTCGCCCTGCGCCACCCGCTCCTCGTTGGGAACAGCGTAGCGGCGCACCCAATCATGGACATCGGCAAGGAAGCGCTCGAATTCTTCCGGGTTCCTGATCAAATGCTCTCTCCGTCTGGTTCACTCACGCCCATGTCCTCCGGCAATCTCAACTTGCCCAGCTGGCTGACGATCACCTTGCCCAGATGCTGCAGCCGGTCCGGTGGATTGCGGAACGCCGGCATCATCAGCCCCATCACGCCCCGCGCCCGGCCGCTCTCGTCACGGATCGACGCCGCCACCGCCGATGCGCCCTCGATGCGCTCACCCGTCGATGTCGCAAAGCCGGTCTCCCGAACACGTCCGATTTCGACCATGATGCGGCGCTGGTCCGTTGCCGGAAGCGCCGCCTCGTTCAGGATTTCCCGGATCCTGGCATCAGCCATGGCGGCCAGCGCCGCCTTGCCGGCCGCACCGGTCGGCAGGTCGAACGACCGGCCGATCTCCAGTTCATAGCGCAGCGGCTCCCGGCTCGCGGCCACGTCGACCACCACCTGCTGCCGGCCCGACGTCACGAAAAGTGTCGCGGTCTCGCCGCTTTCGTCGCGCAGCCGTTCCATCAACGGCCTGACCGCCGTGCGCAACGACCCGCGCAGCAGCGGCCGCGCCAACTCCAGCAAGCCAAAGCCGGGCGACCAGACATCCTGTCCCGACACGCTCGCAAGCTTGCGCTCGGCCAGCACGGTCAGCGCTGCGTCCACCTGCCCCGGTTCGGCGTCCAGCCTTGATGCCAGTTGCGAACGCCGCGCACCGTGCGGCCCCGCCGCCGCGAGCAGCTTCAGGATATCGAGCGGCAGCCCCATTCCGTCCGGTTCAGCGGCGCCTTTCGGAGAATAGCGCTTGTCCGGCAGTCGGCTGACAAAGCCATGATTCTCCAGCGTGTGCAGAATGCGGAACACCACCGGCACCGGTTCGCCCAGGGCCGCCGCGATTTCTGTTTGCGAAAGTGGCGAGCCCGCCCCCTCCAGCAGGCGCATGGTCTCGAGCGCCCGGGAGACGGTCTGCAATTGATAGGAAGTCTGGGATGCTGCGTTTGCCATGGCGCAGGTAGAAACACCTGCCGCCACCATCCGTCAACGGTGTTTTTTCGCAATACAAAATTACCGCAGCCGATACTTACCCAAATAGAAATTTCCGTCCCTTTGCGCCGTGCACGATCCGGTACAGGGCCGGCAGCACCAGCAGCGTCAACAATGTCGACGATACGATACCGCCGATCACCACCGTCGCCAGCGGCCGCTGCACCTCGCTGCCCGCACCCACATTGAACGCCATGGGCACAAAGCCCAGGCTCGCGACCAGCGCGGTCATCAGCACCGGCCGTAACCGTGTCAGTGCTCCCCCGCGAATGGCGTCATCCAGCCCCGCGCCACCGGCGATCAGGTTCCTGATGAAAGAGACCATCACCACGCCGTTCAGCACCGCCACGCCCGACAGGGCAATGAATCCCACCGCCGCCGAGATCGACAGCGGGATATCGCGCAGCCATAGCGCCGCGACTCCGCCAGTCAGCGCCAGCGGCACCGCCGAAAAGACCACCGCCGCGTCCCGTCCGGAGCCGAACAGGGTGAACAGGAGACCGAAAATCAGCAGCAGGGCCAGCGGCACCACCACCTGGAGACGCGTTGCCGCCGACATCAGCTGTTCGAACGTGCCGCCATACTCCACCCAATATCCGGGCGGCACGTCGACATCGGCTTCAACTGCGGCGCGAACATCACCGACGAACGAGCCAAGGTCCCGGTCACGCACATTCGCCGTCACCACCACGCGCCTCTTGCCGTTTTCGCGGCTGATCTGGTTTGGTCCCTCGATCATCTCCAGCGCAGCGACCTCGGACAAGGGCACGTATCCCGGTTCCGTCCCCTTTGGCAGCGGCACCGGCAGTCGCCTGATGGCATCGAGATCGGTGCGCAGGGATTCCGGCAGGCGGACCACAATGTCGAAGCGCCGGTCGCCCTCGAACATCTGCCCGGCAACCCGTCCGCCCAGGGCGCCTGACACCACATCCTGCACGTCTGCCAGCGCCAGGCCGTAGCGCGACAGCGCGTCCCTGTCCGGTGTCACCTGCAGCATCGGCAGGCCCGTCGCTTGTTCGGCTTTCACATCGTGTGCCCCTGGCACCTCCTTCAGCACCGCCTCGATCCGTTCCCCGGTAGCAACCAGCGTGTCGAGGTCGTCGCCATAGACCTTCACCGCCAGGTCCGAGCGAACCCCCGCGATCAGTTCATTGAACCGCATCTCGATCGGCTGGGTGAACTCGTAGTTGTTCCCGGGAATCTCCGCTGTCGCCGCCTCCAACTCCGCCACAAGCTGCATCCTGGGTTTGCGGGGATCGGGCCAGTCCTTGCGATCTTTCATGATCACGAACGCGTCCGCCACGCTTGGCGGCATCGGATCGGTTGCGACTTCGGCGGTGCCGATCTTCGTGAAGGTCATCGCGACCTCGGGTAGTTTCTTCAGCCGCTTTTCCAACGCCGCCTGCATGCCGACGGCCTGTGTCAGGCTGGTTCCCGGAATGCGCAACGCGTGCAACGCGACATCGCCCTCGTCGAGTTGGGGGATGAACTCCGATCCCATCCGCGACGCCAGCAACCCGCTCAACACCACCAGCAGGGCGGATCCCGCCACGACCAACATCCGGTAGCGCAGCGCGAACGCGAGCGCCGGAGCATAGGCCTGGCCTGCAGCCCGCATGACCCGGTTGTCCTTGTCATCCACCTTGCCGGTGACAAACGTCGCCACCGCCGCCGGCACAAACGTAAATGACAGCAAAAGTGCGGCCGTCAGCGCCATCACCACGGTCAGCGCCATCGGATGGAACATTTTGCCTTCGACACCCGACAACGCGAAGATCGGAAGATAAACCACAGTAATGATGAAGACGCCGAACAGGCTGGGTTTGACCACCTCGCTCGTCGCCCGCGCAACAAGATCCGATCGCTCGTCCTTGTTCAGCAGGCGCCCCAGCCGCCGCTGTTCCTCCCCGATCCGTCTCAGACAGTTCTCGATGATGATGACCGCGCCATCGACGATCAGTCCGAAATCCAGCGCGCCCAGGCTCATGAGGTTGCCCGACACCCTGGTCTGCACCATGCCGCTCACGGCGAGCAGCATGGACAGGGGAATGACCGCCGCCGTGATCAGCGCTGCGCGTACATTGCCCAGCAGCAGGAACAGAACCGCGATCACCAGCACTGCGCCCTCGAGCAGGTTTTTCTCTACCGTGGCGATCGTGCGATCAACCAGGGTCGTCCTGTCGTAGAGCGGTCTCGCAACCAGTCCCTCGGGCAGGCTCCGGTTGACCTCTTCGAGCCGGGATACCGCCGCCTTGGCCACAGCGCGGCTGTTCTCACCCACCAGCATGAAAACAGTCCCAAGCACCACTTCCTCGCCGTCCATGGTTGCGGCGCCGGTTCGCAATTCCCGGCCCACCGCCACGTCAGCCACGTCCGCGACGCGGATTGGCACGCCGTTCCTCAGGCCCACGACGATGCCGGCCAGATGCTGCTCGGTCTGCGCCTGCCCGGGAACCCGGATCAGCACCTGCTCACCGTTGCGCTCGATATATCCGGCGCTGGCATTGGCGTTGTTGCGCTCGATTGCCTCGGCGACTTCCCCAGCGGATATCCCATAAGCTGCCAGCCGGTCCGGCCACGGCGTCACATGGATTTCCTTGATAAAGCCGCCTATGGAATTGATTTCCGTAACGCCGGGGATATTTCGAAGCTGGGGTCGCACCACCCAGTCCTGATAAGTCCGCAGGTCCATCGGGCTCCAGGCGCTGCCATCCGCCTTGCGCGCGCCGGGCTTTGCCTCGAGCACATACATGACGATTTCGCCCAGTCCGGTCGAGATCGGCCCCGGCTGCGGGTCCACGCCTTCAGGAAGCCCCGATCGCGCCGCCTGCAGCCGCTCGTTCACCAGCTGGCGCGCGAAATAGACATCAGTGCCGTCCTTGAACACCGCCGTGACCTGGGAAAGTCCATAGCGCGACACCGATCGCGTGTAGTCCAGCCCTGGCAGGCCGGCAAGAGCGGTTTCCACCGCGTAGGTTATCCGCTGCTCCGACTCCAGCGGCGAATAGCCCGCCGCCTCCGTATTGATCTGCACCTGCACGTTCGTGATGTCGGGTACGGCGTCGATCGGCAACCGCGTGAAGTTCCACGCGCCCAGCCCCGCCAGCGCCAGCACCACCGCCAGCACCAGCAACCGGTTGCGGATGGAGAACATGACCACCCGCTCAAGAACGCCGCGCGCATCACCGGGCCGCCCGTCCGGCACGCTCATCTCAGTGGTCATGGGACGCGCCCGACTTTTCGATGTCGGCCTTGATCAGGAAGCTGTTGGCGGTGACATATTCCTCCCCCGGCTTCAGGCCCCCCAGCACCTCGGCCCACTCCTTGGTGCGCCGGCCGATCTCCAGCATTCGCACTTCATAGGTGTCGCCCACCTTCGCGAACACCACCTCGAAGTCTCTGAAACGCTGCAATGCCGATGTCCGCACCGCCAACGGCACCTGTGCCACGTCGACGGTGACCAGGCCGCGAACAGTCATGCCCGGCATCCAGCCTTGCCCTGCTGGCAGTCTCACCCGCGCGATGCTCGTCTGGCTCAATGCCTCTCGCACGGGCAGTACTCCCTCGATCGCCGCGCGCACCTGATCGCCGCCGTTTACCGGCATTACGTCGACAGGCTGCCTCGGTCGCACCTTGGCCATGTCACGGTCATAGACATGGAAGTCCGCCACCAGCCGGTTCGGGTCGCCCAATTCGAACAGCGGCTCATCGCCCGCTATGTCGCCGGGATTGGCGGGCCGCTCGACGACAACGCCGCCGATTGGTGCGGCAACCGGATAGCTCTGGAGGCTCTCGTTGCTCTCCACCCGCGCCAGTGTCTCGCCCGCTCGAACCGTATCGCCCACATTCTTCGACAGCGACAAGATCCTGCCCGGAAAGCGAGCCTTCACGCTCGCCTCGGCGCCCGGCGCAAAATCCAGCCTGCCGATCAGCTCGATGGTGGCCGGCATGCTGGCCGGTCCTGCTTTTTCCGTCGCCACACCAGCCTGGGCCGCGCTAGCCGCAGCGATTGTGGTTCGGCCCTCATATGAGTCATAGCGCCATGCGTGGCGTTTACCCTCATGCCGGGCGTCCACCGAAACATCGAAGGAATGTGGCTCCCGAACAATGCCGTCGCCCACCAGATAGTCTCCCTCTGGCCGAAACGAAAATCGGTCCACATCCCCGCCAAGCCGGGCCAGCGCCGCGCTGGCCGTCACGCTGGAAGGCGCCAGCGGCTTGCCGTCCGCATAGGCATAGAACCGGAAATGGGGCGGCACCCCGGACTCGTGGATCGTTACCTCCAGGGCAAAATCACCGTCACGGAGCAGGCGGCCGCCATGAGGGCCCTTCTCGTACTCCCCTGCTTGATCGCCATGATCCTGTTGTTTGTCGGCAGCCGGACCACACGCCGCCACCGTCGCCAGAACTACGGCCAGCCCCGCCACCATCGACTTCAGTCGAATATGCATAGTCAGAACTCCTGTGCCGCGTCGGATGAGATCCAGCGGCCGGTCAGCCGGTCGATGACGGCCTGTGCTGCATGAAATTTCTTCAGGGCGGCGATCTCCCGCGTCCGCAGGTCGGCCAGCTCGTGCTGGGCATCGGCCACGTCCAGATAGGCAAAGGCGCCGCGGTCATAGCCGTCCCGGGCACCCCGTGCCGCTTCCGCCGCTCGGGGGATCATGTCGTCACGGATCGCCAGCGCCTCGGCCCGCGCCGCATCCTGTTCGGCCCGCGCCGCGCGAAGGGCTGCCGCATGACGGCGCCTGTCTTCCGCCAGCAGGAATTGCGCTTCCTGCCGCTCAGCCATGGCCTTGTTGATATTGCCCCGGTTCTTGTCGAAGAAGGCGAGCGGGATCGAGAAGGACACCAGCCCTGCTACCTCCCCGCCATCCTCGAACCGCCGCATCCCGACACCGATGGTCGGATCCTGCTTTGCCCGCGCCTTTTCAAGTTCATAGGCCTTGGCCGCGCGCTCGATCCGGGCCTCGCTCACCACCAGGTCGGGCGCGCCGGATCCCGCCGGACCTTCCTGCATCCGGAAGAATGCTGTAGCATCCACCGCAACCTCCGCGGCATCCCCTTCCCAGCGCGCCGCCAGCGCCGCACGCGCGGCCTCCAGCCGCAGCCTGTTCTGATCGACGCCGACAAGTGCGGCCGCCACCTTGTTGTCGGCCTTGAGCCCGGCAGCCAGCGGATCGCGCGCGGCCTCGACGCGGTGCCGCACGATCCCGGCCAAATCCTCTGCCAGACGCAGCCGCTCCTTCGCGTCGCGCAGCGATGCCTCGGCCTCCAGCACGGCGCTCCATGCCTTCTGGGTCTCGAACGCGACCTCGGCCGTGGACCGGGTCCGTTCCAGCCGCGCAATCCCTTGATCGGCTTCCGCCAGAGCCGTCCGCGCGCGGCGCTTGGTGCCGCGTTCCAGCGTCTGACGATAGGAAATGGTGGTTTCTGTCGAGCCGAAGTCCGAGTAGCGACCGCTACCGGTGAAATTCTCGAACTCCACCTCCAGTTCGGGGTTTGGCCTGGCCCGTGCCTGATCCACGCCGGCGCCGGATGCGGCGATGCTGGCCTCGCGCGCATCGAGCAAGGGCGACCCTTGCACGCTCCGGGCGACCGCCTCTTCAAGGGTAAGCAGCGGCGCGGTCGGCGAGGCGATTGCAGGCTGGGTAGCCCAGCCTAAGGCGGTCATGGCCGCCAGAACGGTGAAACGCATTTCGAGATCTCTCGCGATGACAGGGGAGCGCGGCAGGCGTGCTGCCGCACGGAGCTATCGTCGGAAGATCAGGCTAGGGGCGGACGAACCGGCGGGCTGAGAACTCGGCCGTCCTCGATCATGCTCGACGCCACCGAAATTCCCGCGGACAGCGTCACGGCAGGGGACACGGCTTGTGCGGTTGCCCGCTGCATGGAATCGGCCATATGGCTTGCGCAATGCGCCGCACCATGCAGTCCGTTGTCTTCGCAATCGTCGTCGACGTCGAGCAAAACCGCGGCAGTCGGTACGGTTCCGTCATAGTCGTGTGCAACCATATGCGATGCCCCGTCCACGAACCGGAGGGTCAGGACGGCCAGCAGCGCCAGGAATGCAATCGCACGGCTCATACGCTATAATATGGACTTCACCTTCCGCTGCGCGCAAGGGGCACCCTGTCGCTTATTCGCTTTACTTCCCGGCTGAAGGCCATAGTTGTCTGCTGCTACGCGCCAACTGCATAACAAACAGGCACAATACGGTTGCACCGGTCGACCGTTGGGCGCATGAACGCGCCCTTGCCGTTCCATCGGCCCATACGAGTACGAAATCCATGCCGTTCCCCGCCACCCATCCCGCCCTCGCCCGCGCGCTCGTTGCCCGCGCTTATGACGAACCAACATCCGTCCAGCGTGCCGTGCTCGAGGCGGACGCCGATGGCCGCGACCTGCTGGTGTCGGCTCAGACCGGATCGGGAAAGACGGTGGCATTCGGCCTGGCGCTTGCGCCGACCCTGCTCGGCGAGGAGGAGGTCTTCGGTCAGGCCGGCCCGCCGCTCGCCCTGATCATCGCCCCGACGCGCGAACTCGCGCTGCAGGTGCACCGCGAACTGAGCTGGCTCTACGACGAGACAGGCGCCAAAATCGCCACCTGCGTCGGCGGCATGGACCCGCGCCAGGAAGCCCGGGCCCTTAATTTTGGCTGCCACATCGTCGTCGGCACGCCTGGACGCCTGCGCGATCACATGGAACGGGGCCGGCTCGACACCTCGGCCCTGCGCGCTGTCGTCCTCGACGAAGCCGACGAAATGCTCGACCTCGGCTTTCGCGAGGATCTGGAGTTTCTCCTCGAGGCCACGCCCCGGGCCAGGCGAACCCTGATGTTCTCCGCCACCATCGCCCGCGAGATCGCGGCGTTGGCGCGCTCCTATCAGCGGGATGCCCTGCGCATCGACACGGTCGAGCGCAATCGCCCCCATGCCGACATCGAATATCGCGCCATCCGTGTCGCCCCCAACGAAGTCGAACTGGGCGTCGTCAACGTGCTCCGGCTGTTCGACGCCGCAGCGGCGCTGGTGTTCTGTTCGACCCGTGACGCCGTGCGCCATCTGCACGCAAGCCTGGTCGAGCGAGGCTTTGCCGCTACCGCCCTTTCCGGCGAGTTGACCCAGAACGAACGCAACAACGCGCTCCAGTCGCTGCGCGATGGCCGCACCAAGATCTGCGTCGCCACCGATGTGGCCGCGCGCGGCCTCGACCTGCCCCAGCTCGACCTGGTCATCCACGCCGAGCTGCCCAACAACAAGGATACCCTGCTCCATCGCAGCGGCCGCACCGGCCGCGCGGGCCGCAAGGGCGTCTGCGTGTTGCTGGTCACCTACACCAAGGGCCGCCGCGCCCAGCAACTCCTGTCGCTCGCCGGCGTCGATGCCGTCTGGTCTGGACCGCCGACCGCCGAGGAAATCCGCAAGCGCGACAACGAGCGCTTTCTCACCGACCCGATTTTCAATGAACCCGGCGCCGACGAGGACCTCAGCCTGGTCCAGCCGCTGCTCGAAAACCGCACAGCCGAGCAGCTTGCCCTGGCGCTGGCCCGCATTCAGCGGTCGCGCTTGCCCGAGCCCGAGGACCTGTTCGACAATGGCGCCGCCCGCGAGCCGCGCCGCGATGAGCGTGGTCCCCGGGAACCCCGCGAGCCCCGCCAGTTCAACGACAGGGGGCCCGCTGGCGAAACCGTCTGGTTTCGTCTCAACGTCGGCCGCGCGAAGAA
This sequence comes from Emcibacter sp. SYSU 3D8, assembly GCF_039655875.1. Taxonomy (NCBI): domain Bacteria; kingdom Pseudomonadati; phylum Pseudomonadota; class Alphaproteobacteria; order Emcibacterales; family Emcibacteraceae; genus Emcibacter; species Emcibacter sp. SYSU 3D8. The sequence goes on from NZ_JBBYXK010000006.1 coordinate 111,494, forward strand.
CGCCGATCCCAAATGGATCCTGCCGCTGCTCTGCCGACTTGGCCATGTCACCAAGCGCGACATCGGCGCCATCCGCATCTTCGATCGCGATACCAAGTTCGAGATTTCCAAGGACATGGCTGACCGCTTCAAGGCCGCGGTCGAGAAGTCCGACGACAAGGAATTCACCGTCCAGGCCGCCGAGGCCCCTGCCCCGCGCGACCGCGAACAGCGGGACGGAGAGCGCGCACCCCGGCCCGAACGGCGCGAGCGGTACGAGCGTCCGGTCCGTGCGGCTGATCCCGTCACCCCGTCACGAACCGAGCCACCGGCCTATCAATCGGCAGCCCCGGCGCCAGTCGCGCCCGAACCGGCCGCGCCTGAATCTGTCGCCCATGAACCGGCTGCCGCTGCCGATGTCCCCCGCCAGGACACTCCGAAGGTCGAGTACCAGCGTGAAGCAAGCGCGCCGTTCGATCCGCATGGCGGCGAGAAGCCGGCGCGCAAGAAGGAACGCTGGGACGGCGCCAAGCGCCGCGATGCCAAGGTCCGCCGCGAATATACCGACCGCGCTGCCCCCGAATCACGCGTCGACCACGCCGCCTCGGACCGTCAGCGGCCGGCCCGTGACGACCGTGCCGGCAAGAAGCCAGGCTATGCGCCAAAGCCGTGGAAGCAGGGCCCTCGGCCCGACCGCACCGCGGCGCCCGCCGCCGATTCCGCCCAGCGTGATCCTTCAAAGCCGGCGCAGCGGCCCAACCGCGATGAAGCCGGTCCGGAAAGATCGTTCCGGGATCGCACCAAGCCTGCCGCCGCAGGCAAGCCCTATGGCAAACCCGCCTTCGGCAAGGCCAAGCCCGGCGCCGAGCGTCCCAAGCGCTTCAATCCGAAACGCGACGACACACGCACCACGCCGGGCGACCGTCCGCTGCGGCGCAAGCCGCGCTGACCCGTCAGATACTGTCCAGGAGGAGTGCCGCCCCGATAAGCGTCGGGCCGCCGCACTCGGAATGGGCTTGGGGGCTACAGATCCGAATGCGGCGACCCGACTGACGAGGCCAACAACACGAATGTCGCGTCGAACTGTGGCGGGATTTGGACGCAGTCTGGGCATTGTAACGTCAGCGCATTTTTCGTCCGCTGGCCTGGCTCAGTCTTCCAGCGGATCCGCTGCGACGCACCGCACTGCTTGCGGCTCCCGGGCCAGATAGACCCGCCGCGGGTCGGACTGCTCAGCCAGACGAGTATTGACGCATCCGGTCCGGTGCGAAGGCCTACTCCGCCGCCTGTGCATCGGCAGCGCGCCGCCACATCGGGCCTCCATCCAGCCACATGTCGAGCCAGTCGTGGAAATGCTGCACCCGGGACTCGTCCTCGTTCAGCCAGGCCCTGCTGAAGCCGCGCGAATGCATCCCGGCCTGCATGTCCCGCAGCAGGTGGATGTCCTGGTCGATGGTGATCGTCATGGAGTTGTTTCCCGCGATCACGTCTTCCTGGGTGAACACTTCATGGGCGGGACGATCCCCCGCATTGGCCGGCGGGGCCATGGGATCACCCACCAGGCTCAGACCGCGCGCCGCGTCCGCGGACACACTGATCCGCAACGTCCACTTGTCGAAGAAGCACTTGTCCGGATCGGTGGGGTGCGGCCGGGGCCGCATCACCCACAGTTCTTCCGGCTTGATGGTCATGATCACATTCGGGAACAGGTCGTATTGCAGAACGTCCGACACCTGCTCGTCGGTGAACCCGGAATAGTCGAATCCCAGCGCCGCGCCCACGTCCCGCTTGCGCTGCTGCACCGCCTTGCGGATATCGGACACCCTTCCCTTGAAGTCGGCCGGATCGAGTCCAAGCGGGCGGATCGCCGCCTGCAGGATCGGCGGCACTTCGTCCGGCACGCCGTAGCGTGGGTTTGTCACATAACCTTCCACCAGCACCCGCCGGTGACCATAGGGCCACAGCTCGTTGCTGGCATTGCAGCAATCCACGAAGCTGGCATGCTGCGGATGGATGAAGTCCACATGATACTGCTCGTTGAAATTGTCGATGCAGGTCTTCCAGTTGGCATCCAGGCATACGGTCTGATCGCCGACCAGCGTCATGTCCTCGCACCGGTAGGGCGCCACCAGGTCCTGCACCACGCCTAGGAATTCCGATAGCGGCCCGGCCTCCATATCCATGTTGATCCAGACCATGCCGGCCCAATGGTCGACCTGGACCGGCTTCAGCGACAGGCTCTCGCAGGGCAGCCCCTGGCTGAAGCGCTCGGCGTCGGGAACCGTTTTCAGCGCGCCGTCCAGCTCATAGGTCCAGCCATGATACGGACAGGCGATGGCCGTAACCGATCCGCGTTCGTTGGTCAGGATCCGGTTGCCCCGGTGCTGGCAGGCATTATACACCGCCGACAGCGCACCCTCGTCGGTCCGGGTGACGATGATCGACTCCCGGCCGATGTCGAACACGAAGTAGTCACCCGGCTCGCGCACGTCGCATTCGAGCCCGGCCAGCAGCCAGTTCCGCGTCCACATGCCGTCCCATTCGCGCTGCATGAAATCCCGCGACGTATAGCGCGCCGCGTCCAGCGTCGCCTGCCTGGCGGCCTTGGCCGGCAGCCCGCCCGCAAAGTCGATAAAGGTGTTTGTCTGTGGCATCGACGTTCACTCCCCAGTTTCGTCTCCGCGCTCCCCGGAACCTTACCACGTAAAACGGGCGCGCCAAGTATTGGCGCGCCCGTTCCGCATCCCGAAGGGATGTCCTAGAAGTGCGACGTGACCTGGAAAGTGATTTCCCGTGCACGCAGCGAATTGCCGAAAATGTCACCCGACAAACCACCCGGCTTGTCGGCGGTGCCACCAAGGGTCCGCTTGTTGCCCAGATTTCGCCCGATCACGGCGAAGTCCCAGCGCTCGTCATCCGAATAGAGCCGGATGCTGGCGTTGACCTTCTGGAACGAATCCTGCCGCGCCCGGTCGTCATCGGCCAGCGACGTGTAATAGCCGCTCGAGAAGACCAGGTCGCCGGTGAGGCCCAGGTTCCAGCCGTTGAAGATCGGCGTATCGTAGGTGAATCCCAGGCTGCCCGACCAGTCCGGTGCGAACACCAGCGGACGGCCGGTCAGATCCTGCACGCCGCCGACGCACCCTGCTGCTGCGGATTGGCCGCGGTAGCATGGCGCGCCGGGGAACGCCGAATAGCGTGCCCGGTTGTAGCCCGCCGACGCCTTCAGCACGAGGCCAGGCGTCACCATGTAGTTCATGTCCGCTTCGATACCCGTGGTCCGCGCGCTTGCGGCGTTGCGGATCTGGAACGAGGTCGTGGCGGAGTCGAACGCACTCACCTGGAGATTGCTGAAGCTGTAGCGATAGCCGGTAAGGTTGAAGCGCATCGCCCCGTCCAGCAGCATGGACTTCAGGCCCACTTCGAAACCTTCAGAGGATTCCGAATCGAAGCGGACGGAATCGCTGTCGGCATTCCAGGCGATCACGGTGTTGGTCGAGAAGCCGCCCGACTTGTAGCCCGTCTTGTACGCACCATAGAGCGTCAACTCGTCCATCGGCGTCCAGGTCAGCGTCACCTCGGGTGAAATGTCGCTATCCTTGAAGTCGCTGAAGATCGGATCGTTCTCGCCCTTCATGAACGGCGCCGCCGGATTGCCGAAGAAGAACTCCATCAGCGGGTTCACATAGGTGTTCACCTGCATCGAGGTCTTCTTTTCCTTGGTCCAGCGTGCACCGCCCGCCAGTTCCACTTCCGGCACGATCTTCCAGATGGCCTGGCCGAAGGCAGAATAGGTGTCGCCCTTGACGGTCGATTCACCGCCCCAGTTGTTGGTGTTGCCCGTCACCGGATCGATGCCCAGCGCGGCGATCTTGCCGCGGTTGTCGGAATCCCGGTCCAGGTTTTCGTAGAACACGCCGAACATGAAGTTCACCGGCCCGTCGAACTCGCTGAGGAACCGGAATTCCTGGCTCCAGGTAACGCTCTTCTCCAGCTGGATGCCCATGAACTGGATGAACGACGTGCCGTCGAAATTGTCCCACCGCACATAGTCGTAATAGTAGATGCCGGTCTGCGACGTCAGCGTGAACTTGTCGGTCTTCCAGTTCATGTTGAGGGTCGTGAGCAGGGTATCGACCGTCGTGTAGGACCGGCCGCCCTTCTTTTCCGTGCCCTCGTAGCCGTCGCGGATTTCCGCCGGCAATTCCCCCTGCGACATCACGCCGTTCAGTTCGCAATCGCCATAAGGATCGGTCAGCGTCAGGCCGCTCAGCAGCGGAATGGTAATCGGCTTGGGACCCGAGCACGAGATGTTCTCGTTGGTCGAGGCGCCGTCATCCTTGTACTTGGCGCCCAGCACTTTCAGGGTCGCATCGAAACTGTCCGACGGAGTGACCGCCAGGGTGATGCGGCCCATGTGCTCGTCCTGCGATCCGCGGCGCGGATCGGTCGTGCCGGGAAAGTCGTAGGGCTCGTTGGCATAGCCGTATCCGGCCGTATAGGGCAGCGGCGCCGAGATCGGGCCGGCGACGTTCTTGAGCCAGCCCTTCTGCGTCCGTCCGCGATAGGCAACGCGCAGGCCTACCTTGTCGTTGATCGGGCCCGAGGCGATAGCCTCGCCGATGAACTCGTCGGCCTCGATTTCATAGGACAGGCGGCCGGTGAACTCCCACTCGTCGGTGGGTCCGTTGCTGCTCAGCGAGATCACGCCTGCCGGGCTGTTCTTGCCGAAGAACAGGGCCTGCGGGCCCTTCAGCACTTCGACGCTGGCCACGTCGAACAGGCCGGCGCGGATGATATGGCCGCGGTTGATCTGCATGCCGTCGAGATTCACGGTCACGCTGGAATCGATGCCCGGATCGCCCGAGGACGAACCGAGACCGCGGATATGGAACGATGCGCCGGCGCCCGAACCGGCCGGCACCAGGATCACCTGGGTCGCCATTTCGCCGATCTTGCTCAGATCGATCGAACGGTATTTCTCAACGTCCGCCGACGTGAACGCCTGGATGGCCACGGGGACATCCTGCACGTCTTCTTCGCGCTTTCGGGCCGTGACCGTCACGCTTTCCGTGGCAAAGGCCGGCATTGCATCAACGCCGATGATCGAAATAACCGCAGCGGAAAGCAACAGCCCCCGCGCGGGCACGAATGGCCGACCACTAGGCCGGCGGCCATACAACTTCATGTAATTGTTCCCTCCCCGGGAATTCAGCACTGTGTACCGCTTGTCGTCCCTAGGCCCCGCTATCCGGGGTCTTTGCGTACCGTTTCGCGGCTGAACGGAACAGCCGGACGTTACCGCACGGGAATAAAATTAATCAACGGAGAATTTGTCCATACAATTTTATGGACCCGGCAAGCATCTTTACCGCCAACCGCTGCAGGAAGGCACGCCAACAGCCCGCCGGCCACTGGAGTCTCGTCCGGCATACCTCCGCTCGGAAACCGGAGCAGCCAGGCGCTCATATCACTGCACCCTCAGGAAGCAGCCGCATGAATCTCCAGTTGCGGCGGCGTCCGGAACCCTGCATTCAGCCGGTTCCAGGTGTTGATCACCCCGATCGCCACCGTCAGATCGACCAGCTCCTTTTCGCTGAACTGTGTCCTGACCTGCTCGTAAACGTCGTCCGGCACATGGGTTTCGCTGAGCCTTGTCAGCGATTCCGTCCACGCCAGCGCCGCCCGCTCGCGGTCGCTGTAGACCGGCGATTCCTCCCATGCATCGAGCAGGTAGACGCGCTGCTCGGTCTCGCCGTGTCTGCGTGCATCACGTACATGCATGTCCAGGCAGAAGGCACAGCCATTGATCTGCGACGCCCGGATTTTCACCAGTTCCAGCAGCGCGTGCTCCAGCCCGCATCCGTCGACATAGGTTTGCAGGCCGAGAACGGCCTTGATCGCGTCCGGATCGGTGGTGAACAGGTTCAATCGTGCTTTCATCTCGCATACTCCGGTAATCCAGATGCCGTGGTGGGCTCCTGCACACATGACGATCCGGCCGCCCTTGTTGTGACATCGGCTTTGCGTGCAAAGTGCTGACCTCGAAGGGGAGACACCGCATGGCGCACAAGAAACCGTTCCGCTTTTCCTGGCAGGCGTTCAACGCCACCTCCGCGTCCCAGTGGCGCGACAAGGCCCGCCGCGCCGAGGCGCTCGGCTATTCCACTTTCCATGTCGCCGACCACTATATCGGCCCCGGTCCCGCGCTCGCCGCCACCAACCATCCGGTGCAGGACATCGCTGCGGTTCCCGCCCTCGCCATGGCCGCGGAGGCAACCAGCACGATCAACATCGGCGCCCGCGTGTTCTGCACTGGCTATCGCCCGGCGCCCGTCCTGATCAAGGAAGCCATGACCCTGGACTTCCTGTCCGACGGCCGTTTCGAACTCGGTCTCGGCGCCGGCTGGATCAGGAACGAATACGAGGCCATGGGCATTCCCTTCCCCAGCGCCGGCACCCGCATCAAACGGCTCGAGGAAACCATCCGCCTCGCCAAGGCCGCCATGCGCGGCGAGATGCTGCAGATCACCGGAGAGCATGTCCGCGCCGTCGACTACGAGGCACTGCCCCTGCCACCGCGCGGCAAAGTGCCGCTCATCGTCGGCGGCGGCGCACCCAGGGTGCTGGGGGTCGCCGGGCGCGAGGCCGACATCGTCAGCATCAATTTCAACAACCACACCGGCACCATCGGCCCGGAATCCCTCGCCAACTCCACCGCCGCCGAAACCCGCAAGAAGATCGGCTGGGTTCGCGACGGCGCCGGCGGCCGCTTCGACGATATCGAGATCGAAATCGGCATGATCTTTGTCGCGCTCGACGACAGCCAGCGCGCCGCGGCCGAGACCTGGGCGCGCATGTTCAACATCGGCCTCGATGACCTGACGGACTGCCCGCATGCGCTGATCGGTTCCGTCGACAGCGTCTGTGACGATCTGCATCGCCTGCGCGAGGAATTCGGCATCAGCTATATCAACGTCCAGGACCAGTACGGCGAGGCCTTCGCCCCCGTCGTGGCTCGTCTGACCGGCAAGTAGGCCGCACGAGCCCGTCCTATAGATCGCAGGCCACATATTCTGGCAGCACGGCGCCATGGAGGCGCCGCAATGTGGCGCTAGGTCGGCCTGCGTCTTGTACTCATTATGAAAGCCGTCCGGATGCTTACCCGCCGTGAATCGCTTGTTCTCGGATCCGCCACCGCCTGGCTGGCGCTGCTTCCCTCGCCCCTGTTCGCCAGTTACAGAACGAGGCTGCCCGCCGCCATCGCCGCCGCCGAGGCGCGTGTGGGCGGCCGCCTCGGCGTTGCCGTCTTGGATACCGCCACTGGCAAGCTGGATGGCCACCGCGCCGATGAGCGCTTCCCCCTGTGCAGCACATTCAAGCTGCTCGCCGTGGCATGTGTTCTCGGACGCATCGACAAGGGCGCCGAAAGCCTCACCCGCGAGGTACCGATCCCGTTCGGCGGCCTGATCGAACACTCGCCTGTCACCGGCGCCCACGCCGGCGGCGTCATGAAGGTGGCAAGCCTGTGCGAGGCTGCCATGACCATCAGCGACAACACCGCCGCCAACCTGCTGCTTGCCACCATCGACGGCCCTTCGGGCCTGACGGCGTGGCTTCGCGCGCTGGGCGATCCGGTCACCCGTCTCGACCGCATGGAACCCGATCTCAACGAGGCCGTACCCGGTGACCTGCGTGACACCACGTCCCCGGCAGCCATGATCGGCACCATGCAACGCCTGCTGCTGGGCGACGCTCTCTCCCTTGCATCGCGGGAGCGGCTGACAGGGTGGCTGATCGCCAACAAGACCGGCGGCAAGCGCCTCCGGGCGGGACTCCCGTCTAGCTGGCAGGTCGGCGACAAGACTGGCAGCGGCCAGAGGGGCGCGTCCAACGACGTGGCGATCATCTGGCCCCCCAAGCAACGGCCCTTGCTGGTCGCCGCCTATCTGGCGGACACGCGGGCTGCGCCGGCCGACCGGGATGCGACCCTGGCGGCGGTCGGAAGGCTCGTGGCCGGCTGAGAACGCCGCCACAAGAAGAGGCGTGCCGCCCGGTGGCCACACGCCTCTCAAGTCACAGTTCGTCTTGATGGAGCAGCGGCGCGAGTTGGTCGCGCCGCCTTTGAAGTCTGGCCTAGAAGTCGGCCCCCACTTCGATACCCCAGGTAGAGCCGATGCCCACCGTACCGGACGCGAACAGCGGCTGGATGATCGCCGGAGACTCGTAGCGCTCGTTGAGCAGGTTACGGCCGAAGAAGGTCACCCGGTAATTGTCCCAGGAATAGGTGATCGACGCACTGATATCGTTGCGCGCCCCGACCTTGCTCAGGGTCTGGTTCAGCAGGTTGCCTTCCACCTTGCTGATGTAGCTCCACTTGCCGTTAACCTGCAGTGCGCCCGGGCCGATGGGAATGACGTAGCTGGCGCCAAGGCCTGCGGTCATCTTGGGCGCATTGCGCGGCTTCAGGAAGGTCGCATCGACGATGCATTCCGGACGCCCGGTGCAATCGTCGTTGGGATTCACATCGGTGAAGAAGTCCTTGTACTTGGCATCAAGGATACCGATCGTGCCAAAGATATTGAACTCCTCGGTCACGGCCGCCTGCACTTCGGCCTCAATGCCCTGGTAGATCACGTTCGCCACATTGCTGAACACGGTGGCAACCGTATTGGTCGAGTCATCGAACTGGACCGCCGATTCCTGCTTGTTCTTGAACTTGTTGCGGAACAGGGCAATGTTCGTCTGCAGGCGGTTATCGAACCACTGGGCCTTCACACCGAATTCGAATGATTGCGAGGTTTCAGGCTCGTACTGATCGCGCTCGAAATCGGCCACGTTCTGGTTGACGCCGAAGAAGCCGCCCGAATGCCAACCTTCCGCATAGGACGCATACAGCAGAATATCGTCATTGGGCTTCCACGAGATGCTGGCCTTGGGTGAAATGTCGGTCCAGCTGTTCTTCAGGTCCGCGAAATCAGGGAAACCGAATTCGTTGACCCGCGACAGCGGGGCCAGATAAGCCTGCGCTGCGATGAAATGCTTCTTCTCGTAGCTCCAGCGAATGCCGCCTTCGATCGTCCAGCCGGGAGCGAATTCCCAGTCGGCATTTGCGAACAGGGCATGCGCCTTGGTCGACTGATCCTCGAAGAGCTTCTGCACCAGCTTGTCGCCATAGGGAACGTCGCCCGCGCCGACATCGCAATGCGTATTGCCGAAGGATGGCCTTCTGGCAAGGCAGGCGCCGACGGGCGTCAGGCCAGGATTGGCGGCCTGGGCGGCTGGGCTGAGCCATTGGTTCGTCGCCAGCGAGTAACCGCCGAGACCACCGACGAAGGTCCAGAAATCGCCGCCGGTTACCCAATCCTGGTCGAACTGGCTGTCCCAGTAATAATAGCCGACCAGCGCGTTGATCTTGCCGATCGACGCATCCCAATTGCCCTCAAGCCGCACTTCACCGCTGAACTGCTTGAACGAATTGTCGCGCTCGATGGTGATGAAGTCAGCCTCGGTACCGTCGAAATCGTACTTCCGGTACTCCTGCATCTTCCGGTAGCCAAACAGCGACACCAGCTTCACCTCGTCGCTCAGATTGGCTGTCATGTCGAGGGTGTATGCGGTCGTGTTGACCTTGCCCGGATTGGGCAAATCGGTCCGGATCTCCTTGCGGGGGAAGTCCAGTTCTGTCCGGCACGGCGCATTGGGCACCGCGCCGCCCGTTACCGCGCTGGCGAGGAAACACGACAGGAAGCCACCCGAATAGTTCGGATCGCTGTCGATGCCGGTCGGAGGAATAACCCCGGGGGCGAAGTTCCAGTTGGTCAGGTAGGCGCCACCCTGGCTGTGGTCTTCGAATCGCTCGATGGTCAGCTTCGCCTCGAACCAGTCGTTCGGCGTCGCGAGCAGCGTAACGCCATAATTCATGTAATCTTTTTGCGGCTGGGTCGAGTTGAGATAGGTATTCTTGTAATAGCCGTCGCTTTGCAGGTTGCTGAAGAACCCCTTCACCGCCAGCTTGTCCCGGACGATCGGGGCGTTCAGCACGGCGCGGAATTCCTGCTGATTGAAGCGGCCGTAATTGTACTGCAGCTTGGCGCCATACTCACCCGTGGGCCGGCTGCGCACCGCGTTCATCACGCCGCCGACCGTGTTCCGGCCATACAGCGTGCCCTGCGGGCCGCGCAGGATTTCGATGCGCTCGATATCGAAGTTCTCGATGACCTGTCCGGACAGCGAGCCCAGATAGATGCCGTCGATCATGATGGCGATCGGCGAGTCGAATGAATTGTCATCGGTGCGTGTCGGGCTGATGCCGCGAATGGTAATGGCGGCGGCGCCGGCGCGCGACGGATCGCTGTCGATCCGGACGTTGGCGGAGTAGCCGTTCAGATCCTTCAGATCGCGCACGGTCGCCAGTTTCAGTTCGCTGCTGATGGCGGTCATGGCCACCGGCACGTCCTGGATAGATTCCTCGGTCTTACGAGCCGTCACGAGAACCGAATCCACTCTGGGTCCGGCCCTGTTTGCCGATTGCAGGTCTTCCGCACTGACGACAGCAACCGGCGTGGGGGAATCCGCCCGCACTTCAGCTGCATTCGCATGGTGTAACGTTAAAAACAGGGCTGGTAGCGTCCACGCCGCCGCTCTGGCGGCGGGCGCAAGTCTGCCGCGCCCGAAGGGTCCCGATTTCATACTTGTTCCTCCCCAAAAAGTGACCGCCTCAAAGGTTCTCGGGGAAATCGGAAACCACATTCATTGGTGGCATCTCGTTACCCTTCCAACCGCGGACAACTTGAGAAGCCTGCCTCCTGGACCAGAGTTAATCAACGATTATTTTTTTATGAGTCCCTTGAATAAAACCACAACACATTGAGGAAAAAGACTTTTTGGATGACGATCCAATTTTAAGAAGCAATCATTCCGGTTTTTTGGGTGTTCCAAAGCCTGTGCCGCACAATTTGCCGCGTGCCGTGGTCGGGCCAAAAAGGAACGAGCCGTACCGCGGATGAGCGGCACGGCCCGATGGAATTGTCGCCCTTAGTGCCCGAACGCCAGGCTGCAGGGTCAGAACTCTCCCGTTACCTCGATACCCCAACTCCGGCCGGGACCGACGGTGCCCGCCGCGAACAGAGGCTGGATGATGGCAGGTGACTCGAACCTGTCATTGGTGAGATTTCGGCCGAATACCGACACCCGCACATTGTTCCACGAATAGCTGATCGATGCGTTCAGATCCTGGCGGGATGCGACCCTGCCGGATTCCAGGTTGACCAGGTTCCCTTCCACCTTGCTGATGTAGGTCCACTTCACACCGAGCGACAGATCGCCGGGACCAACCGGCACTGTATAGGTGCCGCCGAGACCGACAGTCATTTTTGGCGCGTTGCGAGGTGTGAGGAACGTCGCGTCGACGATGGTGCAGCAGCCATCCTGCGGATTGATGTCGGTCTCGAAGGTCGAATACTTCGGATCGAGAAGACCGATGGTGCCGAACAGCCGCAATTCCTCGGTCACCACGGCCTGCACTTCGGCCTCGACGCCCTGATAGACGACCGAGCCCACATTGCTGAACACGGTCACGACCGTATTGGTCGTCCCGTCGAAGGCGATGACCGATTCCTGCTTGTTTTTGAAGTTGTTGCGGAACAGGGCGATATTGGTCTGGATGCGGTTGTCGAAGAATTGCGCCTTCACACCCACTTCGATCGACTGCGACGTTTCGGGATCGTACTGATCCCGCTCGAAGTCCGAGACATTCTGGTTCACGCCGAAAAATCCGCCGGAATGCCAGCCTTTGGCGTAGGACGCATAGACGAGGATGTCCGGCGTGGCCTTCCACGACAGGCCGAATTTCGGCGAGACGTTGGTCCAGGACTTCTTGAGGTCCGCGAATTCCGGGAAGTTGTCGATATAGGCCCGGTCAAGCGGCGTGATGTAGGCCTGCGCGCCGATGAAGTGCTTCTTCTCGTGCGTCCAGCGCACGCCGGCGGTCGCGGTCCAGCCCGGCGAGAACTCCCAGTCCGCATTCACGAACGCAGCCTCGGAGGTGGTTTTCTGGCTTTCGAACAGCTTGTTGGGACTTTTTGGCCCATATGGCTGGTCACCCCAGGCGGAATCGCATCGCACCTGGCCGAACACCGTGTACAGGGGCGTCCCCGGGCCGCCCCGCGGCGCAAGGCAGGCTGCCGCCGGTGTATCGAACCCCGTATAGCCGGCAAGACTGGGATCTAGCCAGACGTTGTTGGCAAGCGAGTAGCCGCCAAGCGCCGGCACGAACACCCAGAAGTCACCGCCGGTAATCCATCTCTGCTCGAACTTGCTGGTGTAGAAATAGGCGCCGGCCACGGCGTTGATCTTGCCGATCGATGTGTCCCAACTGCCTTCCAGCCGCAGCTCTTCGCTGAACTGCTTGTAGCGGTTGTCCCGTTCGATGGTGATGAAATCGGCGGTGGAACCGTCGAAGTCGTATTTCCGGTATTCGTGCTGCCGCCTGAAGCCTGTGACCGACACGAGCTTCAGCTCATCGCTTAATCGCCCAGACATGCTGAGTGTGTAGGCGTTGGTCATCACCCGACCCGGGTTCGGCAGATCGGTGGCGATGTTCTTGCGCGGGAACGCCGTTTCCGTCCGGCAGGGGGCATTCTGCAGCCCGAAGGCGGCCGGCAGGAAACAGTCCAGGAAGCCGCCGCTGAAGTCATATTCCCGAGGATCCGTGGGCGGAGGAAACACCCCCGGCGCGTAGTTCCAGTTGGTGAGATAGGCACCGCCCTGGCTGCGGTCCTCGAACCGCTCCACGGTCAGCAGGGCCTCGAACCAGTCGTTGGGCGTCGCCAGAACGGTAATGCCGTAATTCTTGTAGTCCTTCTGGGGCTGGGTGGTGTTGAGATAGGTGTTCTTGAACCAGCCATCCCGCTCCTGAATGGTGAAGAAGCCCTTCACCGCCAGCTTGTCGCGCACCACGGGTGCGTTCAGCACGGCGCGGAACTCCTGCTGGTTCCACCGCCCGAACGTGTATTGGAGTTTGGCGCCATATTCGCCGGTAGGCCGGGACCGCACCACGTTCAGCACGCCGCCGACCGTATTGCGTCCATACAACGTTCCCTGGGGACCACGCAGGATTTCGATGCGTTCGATGTCGAAATTCTCGATCACCTGCCCCGAGAGAGAACCGAGGTAGATGCCGTCGATCATAACGGCGATGGGCGAATCCAGCGAGGTGTCGTCGGTCCGTGTCGGGCTGATGCCTCGGATCGTGATTGCCGCCGCGCCGGCACGCTCGGGATTGCTGTCGATCCTGACGTTTGCCGAGTAGCCGTTCAGGTCCTTCAGGTCTCGAACCGTGGCCAGCTTGAGTTCCGTCGTGACCGCCGTCATCGCCACAGGCACGTCCTGTGCCGATTCCTCGGTCTTGCGGGCCGTGACAAGGACAGAATCAACCTTGGGCCCCGATTTGGGGGCGACATTTTCCGCAGCCACCGGCTGGGCTAAGGCACCCCCGTCACCAAAAAACACTGTCGAAGCGGCCAGCGCGGCCGCCACGAGACCGGACGCAAGGCGCCCAGACCCGAAAACTCGCGAATTCATAGCTCCCCTCCCCAGATAATGGCCGCCCCAGAAAGCGTCGGGAGAGAACGGATTCCGCATTCAAATCGGCGAAACCTCGTATCCACGGGCGCCATGCAGCCAAGGATGCAAGGCTACCCTGCGGAAAATGCATTAATCAACGGATAATATTTTTGACCAGGCGGTTCAGATATCTCAACCCCTTGTTTTCACGCAGGATTCGGCTGATTTTTTTCTCGTCTGCCCTCTAGCGCCCGTCCATAGCCTCTCGGAACCGTACGGCCATGCTGTCAGGGTCGGTGGCCCATCCTTGCTCATCAGCCATGATGGTGAACAGCCTCGCCTTCATCGCGAGGCCCTGCTCTGGCGTGAGACGCGTATGACCGTCAGCGAGGCCGCGCAGGACCACGACGAGTTCGTTGAGCGCCTGCTGTTTGGCATGAGGACGGGGCATCACCCACCCTTTGGAAAGCCCATGAATACCCGATGCTACCGCTAGCCCGGAACAGGCTCAGCCCGCTTTCGTACCAATCGACTGTTTTAAGTGGGCCCGATTGGGTCGGCCCGAGGGATAAACGGGAAAACTTTACGCAGGCTGCGTTGTTTCGGACCTGATCCACAGATCCCTCGGTATCCGCAGCGCCAGCGTCTCGACGAACTCAAACCGGTTTCGCCCTTCGGACAGCGCAAAACCCATGCGCCGCGCGAGCAGCCGCTCGAACGCCGAATTCATCTCCTGCCGTGCCAGCGGCGAGCCCAGGCAATGATGCGTTCCCTGCCCGAACGCCATGTGCGACGCCGCGTTCCTCCGGTCCAGATCCAGCACATCGGGATCGGTGAAGTGCCGTTCGTCCCGGTTCGCGGCGCCGAAGCGGATGTGGATCACGCTGCCCTTGGGAATGAATGTTCCATGCAGTTCCATGTCCTGCACCACCTGCCGCTCCAGCCCCTGAGTCGGCGACTGCAGACGCAATGCCTCCTCGACGAACACCTTGATCTTCTCTGGCTCGTCTCGCAGCCGCGACTCCAGGCCCGGTGTCTCGATCATCAGCCGCATGGCCATGGCGAGTCCGTTGGTCGTGGTCTCGTTGCCGCCCACCAGCACGTGCTCGGCCAGACTGACCGCCTCATTGATGTTGAGCGGCCGTTCGCCATTGTAGAGCCCCTGGGCGATGTCGGTGATCAGGTCCTCCTGCGGATTGCTGCGTTTCCTGTCGAACCATTCCAGCAGGTATTCCTGCAGCTCGACTCCCTTTTGCGCCACCAGCAACTCACGCTCGGGCGACAGGGAATAGGAATGCACCTCCACCCAATAGTCCGACCACTCCTTGAGCCGCGGCATATCCTCGGCCGGAAGGCCCAGGATGCGCGTGATCATGATCAGCGGCAGCGGCACACAGAACGCCTTCACGAAATCGACATCCTCGTCGTCCGGCATCTTGTCGATCAGATCGTCGACGACGCGTTCGATATAGGGCACCAGCCTGCGGATGCGCCCCGCCGTGAACGCCTGGTCGACGATCTGCCGGTAGGCCGTGTGCACGGGCGGATCGTCGCCCATGGCGTAATAGCGCCGCAGACCCTTTTCCTCGAAAACCTTTCGCGCCGCCGGTGTCCGGACCAGCGATCCCGCTTTCTTCATCGAAAGTTCGGTAGTGTTGCGCAGCACAGCGTGCAGGTCGTCGTACCGGGTGACCACATACATGCCCAGATCCGGCATGCGGTAGACCGGCGCCACGTCGCGCAACGTCTTGTAGGCATCGAATGGACACGCCTGGATCGCCGGATCCATCAGGTTCACCCGCGCCGGATCGAGACCCTCTGCCTCGTCCCTGTCACCCGCGCCGCCTGTATCGGCAATAATATCAGTCATCGTCTCCTCCCCTGCTGTCGCCCCGCCGCCATTACACGCCCCCTCCGCTCGTCAGGCAACCCGCCAGTGTCGGAGCCGGATCGCCGGCGCGCCGTTGACCTGGCACACAGCCCTTGCTTTGGTCCGTCCAGCCGTCGCACTCTTCGGGTCCAAGGCAGCCAAAGTAAAGGCACGTGCCCTCATGCGCTTCATTCCCCTCGTCGCCACCCTCGTCCTCGCCATCGTGGCCGGGCTGCTGTGCCTTTTCAGTCTGTACTGGCTGGTCGCGGCCGTGCCCCTCGCCATCATGTCGATCCTTGGCCTGACCGATCTGCTGCACGCCACCGATCCGCTGCGCCGGAACTACCCGCTCACCGTCCGTTTCCGCTACCTGCTGGAATGGATCGGGCCGTTCATGCGCAGCTATGTCGTCGACAGCGACGAGGAAAGCCTTCCCTTCCCGCGCGATATCCGCCGCATGATCTATGGGCGATCCCTCGGCGAGGGCGAGCCCAAGCCATTTGGCAGCGAACTGGATTTCGACAAGCCCGGCTATACGTGGATTCATCACTCCATTGCCGCCAAACCGCCCGCCGAGCCGCGCTTTCGTATCGATATCGGCGGCCCGCGCTGTACCAAGCCCTATTCGGCTTCGGTATTCAATATCTCGGCCATGAGCTTCGGGGCCATCGGCGCCAATGCGGTCGAGGCGCTGAACCTGGGTGCCAGGCTGGGCGATTTCGCTCACGATACCGGCGAGGGTGGCTACTCGCCCTACCACCGCAAGCATGCCGGCGACATCATCTGGGAGATCGGATCCGGCTATTTCGGCTGCCGCACGCCCGACGGCAACTTCGATCCGGAGCGCTTTCGGGTCCAGGCCGCCGATGACCAGATCAAGATGATCAACATCAAGCTCAGCCAGGGCGCCAAGCCGGGCCACGGCGGCATGCTGCCCGGCGCCAAGGTCACGCCGGAAATCGCCGCCACCCGGGGCATCGAGCCCTGGAAGGACTGCATCTCGCCCAACTTTCATTCCTCGTTCTCGACACCGGTCGGCCTGCTGGAATTCACCGCCCAGCTGCGGGACCTGTCGGGCGGCAAGCCCGCCGGCTTCAAGCTGGCCATCGGCCACCCGTGGGAGTTCCTCGCCATCTGCAAGGCCATGCTGAAAACCGGCATCTATCCGGATTTCATCATCATCGATGGCGGCGAAGGCGGCACCGGCGCCGCGCCGCACGAATTGCCCGATCACGTCGGCATGCCGCTGATCGATGCTCTGACCTTCGCTCACGCGGCGCTCTGCGGCACCGGCTTGCGGGATCACGTCATGCTCGGCGCCAGCGGCAAGATCGTCAGCGGCTTTTCGCTGGCCCGCGTCATGGCGCTGGGCGCCGATTTCTGTATGGCGGCGCGCAGTTTCATGTTCTCGCTGGGCTGCGTCCAGTCCATGCGCTGCCACGCCGGCACCTGCCCCACCGGGATCACCACCCAGGATCCTCTGCGCCAGCGGGCCATCGTCGTACCGACCCACGCGGAACGGGTCCATAACTTCCATGCCGCCACCGTTGCCAAGCTGGCCGAGATTGTCGGCGCCGCAGGGCTCGACCATCCGGACGAGTTGCGGCCCGAGCATCTCTATATGCGCCTCACGCCGAACGAGATTCGCTCGGCCGCGGATCTCTATCCCCAACTCAAGGCGGGTGTGCTGCTGAGCACGCCGGAAGAAACGCCCTTCGCTGCATTGTGGGAGTTGGCTGATCCCGACCGCTTCGCACCCAAGTCAATCGCGGAACGCCCGGATATTTCCGAGCGTCCGGTTCGCGCCACGGTAGGGACCCATCCGCGCGGCTGACCAGGTGCCGCGGCTTGGTCCGTGATTTCAGAATGCGGCTTGGTCCGTGATTTCAGAATATTGTGGGCGGCCCTGTTGGCGGGCGCTTGGAGCCTATTCGACCTCTACGAGGTTGGCGTCGACGCATGCTTCCATCACCGCCATCATCGCCTTGAAACTCGCATAGAAGGCGGCCTGCAATTCTTCGGTCTGGATCGCGCCGGGTTTTAGCCTGTAGCCGCCGCGCTTGTCCTCCATGACCATGCCTGACGTCACCAGTTCCTTCAGCTTGCGCCTGACGGTTTCGCGGGGAAGGCCGGTCGAATCTGCGATGGACAGTGCATTGGACGGCACCTGCAGTTCGGCGGGAATGCGGACATCGATCGACACGTACGGCTCCCGTTGGGTCGTCGCCATCAACCGCTGGATGTTCGACGCACCCAGTGCATGGACGATCAGGAGTTTCGCCAGGTCGTTCTGGACATGCTGGCTGTAGGTCGGCAGCACTTTGCAGAAGCACTCCGAAAGCTCGTAGAGAAAAACGCGGGACTTTTCGCGGAACTCTGGTTGTGAAGCGATCTTCAGCCGGCGCTTCCCGCGCCGCGCCGGCGAGGCCGTCTCTGCCGAGGAGCGGGATTGCGCCTTGCCATCGTGCAAGCGTTCCATGTCGTGCAACCTTCCGTCGCGCCCCCGGCCTCACAATGCCCGACCAACGCTGCCTGCGTCATGTCAAATGCACGGCCCTTCTCAATAAAATTTACATTCCTTAACAAATGTAGACGGATCGCGGCCGCCCGCCCGCCGTCCGGTAGAACCGCCTACTGCAGGCTCTTGACGCGCGACTGGTGCAGCTTGACGAATGACAAGGTCTCCGAGGCGTAGGACCTGAGCCTGTCGTCACCGCCTGAATGGGCATAGTCCGACAGGAGTTTGGCACTGTGGTCGTGCGATGCCTGCTGCGCGGCAAGGAATGCCTTGTCGAACGCCTCGGCCTTCGCCGCCTTCAACCGGTTGAGCCGCGCCGTGTAGTCGGCATTCAGGCGGGTCACCGCATGCTTGGGCGCAAACGCGACCAGCCGGGAATTGGCCAGCGACTGATCCTCGACGATCTCGCGTGCCAGTTTTCGTATTTCTGGATTGGTGGCCCGATCGAGCGCCAGCTGCGCGGCTTCCACGTCGAAGAGCCCCGCCAGGCTGGCGGCGCGCGCAAAGGCGGCGGCCGCCTTTTCTTCGTGCGGCGTTTCCGCCTGCGACACTGCCGCAACCTTCTCTCCGGCGTCGGCCCCGCCGCTTGTGAGAAGGAAAGCGGCCACCGCCGTCCAAACGATGGAACGCATGAGATCCTCCTACTGTGATGCCGCAGGTGAACGTCCCGGCCGGTCGCCGGTTCCCTGCCGGACCAGCACTTGCAGGCATCGCGATTTTGGTTAACTATACCATTAACTATTAACGCCATTGTAAAGGAGATGGCATGTCCAATCCGTTTAACCGCCCGTCCTTTGGCTCGGCGCTGTTCTACAAGGAGCCTTTCGCGGCGCTCGATTTCCTGGAAACAGCGTTCGGCTTCGACCGGACCATGGTCATTACCGACGCCGACGGGAATCTGGGCCATGCGGAGATGAGTTTCGGCAATGGCTATGTGATGATTGGCGCTGAATGGGCCGACTATGTAGCCAGCCCCGCTTCGACCGGCGGTCGTAACACCCAGTCGATTCACGTGCATCTCGACAGCGGCGTGGACGAGCACTGCGCCCGCGCGGTTGCGGCCGGCGCCGTGGTCGTCCGTCCGCTGGAAGATCAGTTCTACGGCGACCGGACCTATTCGGTGCGCGATCCCGAAGGCCATGTCTGGAGCTTTGCCCAAAGCATGCGCTATGTGAGCCGCGAGGAAGCCGAACAGGCCAGCGGCCTCAAGATCGAGGGTTGGATTTGATATCCAATCCCGTTCGAGAGCCGTTACCGCGCACCGCATTGGACGACACGCTGGCTGCGCTTGCCGACCCGCACCGCCGCCGGGTCGTCGAGCTGCTGCGCTGCGGACCGCTACGAGCCGGCGAATTGGCCGAGGCTGCGGGGCTCAGCGCTCCGGCCATGAGCCGGCATCTGCGTACCCTGCGCACAGCAGGCATCATCGAGGAATCGCACCCGCCCTTCGATGCGCGCATACGCATCTACAGCCTCCGCACTGGCCCCATGACCGAAATCAAGCAATGGCTCGACGAGACCGAACGGCTGTGGACCCATCAGCTTGCTGGCCTCAAGGCCCACCTGGAGAGTGACGAGTGACGTCGAAGGTGCTCGTTTCCCTCCGTGTCGCCGCCACTCCCGAGCGGGCATTCGAGGCATTCACCCGGGAAATCGGCCTGTGGTGGCGGCACGACGAGTTGTTCGCCTTCAGCCACCGCCGGTCAGGCACACTGCATTTCGAGCCGGGCCTTGGCGGCCGTCTGCTTGAAGTCTACGGCGATGGCGACGTCTTCGAGATCGGCCGCATCACCATTTGGGAGCCGGGACGGCGCCTTTGCCTTACCTGGCGGCAGGCCAGTTTTGCACCCGGCCAGATGACCCGGCTGGAAGTCCGCTTCGAGCCGGTGGACGCCGGAACTCGGGTCACCATCGAGCACAGCGGATGGGACACCATACCCCAGGCCCATGCCGCCCGGCACAACTTTCCACTCGGTCCATTCCAGCAGCGTCAGGCCGAGCATTGGCAAAGGCTTCTGGCATCACTGGCGCATGTGGCTATTCGGTGAGGCCGCCGCCCAGGGCCACATACAGCGTCACCAGATTGTCCAACTGATTGCGTCGCGTTTCCACCAGCGACTGCTCGGCGTCGAACAGGTTGCGTTCCGCGTCCAGCACTTCGAGGTAGTTGGACACCCCATTGCGGTAACGCAATTGCGCCAGTTCGGCGCTGTTGCGCTGCGCGACCAGCGCCCTTTCCTGCGCGGCCACCTGATCCGCGAAATACCGCCGCGCCGCCAACGCGTCGGCCACTTCGCGGAACGCCGTCTGCACCGTTTTCTCGTAGGTGGCGACAGCGATGTTCTGGCGCGCTTTGGCCACATCCAGGTTGCCCTGATTCCGGCCAAAATCAAATATCGGAACCGTCAGCGACGCCGGTCCCAAACTCCAGTTCATACCGTCCTGGGCCAGCCCATTCTTCAGTTCGGTCGATTCATAGCCGCCCGAACCGGTCAGCGTGATCTTCGGAAAAAAGGCGGCCCTCGCGGCGCCGATATTGGCGTTCGAGGCCCGCAATTGCTGTTCCGCCTCGAGAATGTCCGGCCGGTTCAGCAGCAGGTCCGACGGCAATCCGGCACCGAGATGCCCGCCCATGCCCTGATCCAGCAGCGGCAGCGGCGCGGGCAACGGCCCATTGACCGGACCGCCCACCAGCACGTCGAGCAGATTGCGCGCCTGTGCCCGCATGCGCCGCAGTGTCGCCAGTTCGGTCTGTGCCTGGGTCAGCAATGTCTCGGACTGCCGGTACTCGAGCGCCGACGTGACACCCGCATCGAGGCGCAGTTTGGCGATCTCCAGCCCGCGGTTGCGGCTATCCACCGTCGCCCGCGCCAGCGCGATACGCTCCTCGGTTTCGCGCAGCATCAGATAGGTGCCGGCGACATCGGCGATGAGGCTGATCCGGAATGCCCGTCCCGCCTGCACCGTTGCCAGATAGCTGGCGCGCGCTGCATTGCTCAGGCTGCGCACCCGTCCCCAGAAATCCAGCTCGAAACTGGTGATGCCCCCGCCTGCGCTGTAATTGTCGGCGGTAACGGGCGCAACTGGCCCGCCGGACGAGACCGATCCGCCGTGAGTGCGCACGGCCGACGCCTGGCCCTCGATGGTCGGCAGCAGATCGGCGCGCTGAACCCTGTATTGCCCTCGCGCCTCTTCGATGCGCGCCACCGAGATCCGAAGATCCCGGTTG
Source organism: Emcibacter sp. SYSU 3D8 (assembly GCF_039655875.1). NCBI lineage: Bacteria > Pseudomonadati > Pseudomonadota > Alphaproteobacteria > Emcibacterales > Emcibacteraceae > Emcibacter > Emcibacter sp. SYSU 3D8. The sequence goes on from NZ_JBBYXK010000006.1 coordinate 132,656, forward strand.
TTGTCCAGCGCCACCTCTACCAGCTTCACCAGCCTGGGATCGGCGAAGAACTGCCGCCATCCGAGCGCCGTGGCCGTGACCTCGCCAAGCTCCGGCTGACCTTCCGCCGGATAGACCGGCGCGGTCGCCATCGGCGGCTGCCGATAGTCGGGCGCCATGGTGCAGCCGGCCAGCAACGACACGAGGGCGATCGTGGTGAGTCGTCCGCTCATGGGCCGGTCTCCCGTGCTGCGCCCGGCAAGGTCGGCTTCTTTCGCGCCAGCCACCGCCGGGTGGACAGATAGAACACCGGCACGAAGAAGATACCGAACGCCGTCGCCGCGATCATGCCGCCAACCACGCCGGTTCCCACCGCGATACGGCTGGCCGAGCCCGCTCCCGACGATACGGCCAGCGGCAGCACGCCCAGGATGAAGGCCATGGACGTCATGATGATCGGCCGCAGCCGCAATCGCACAGCCTCGAGGGTCGCGTCGATGGTGCTCTTGCCTTCAGCCTCCAGGTCCTTTGCGAATTCCACGATCAGGATCGCGTTCTTCGCGGCCAGGCCGATGATGGTGATCATGCCCACGTTGAAATAGATATCCAGCGACAGACCCCGTGCCCAGGTCAGCGCCAGCGCGCCCAGCACGCCCAGCGGCACGATCAGCATCACCGCGACCGGAATCGCCCAGCTCTCGTACAGCGCTGCCAGCACCATGAATACGATCAGCAGCGACAGCAGCAGCAGCGCGCCAACCTGGCCGCGCGATTGCTGTTCCTCATACGACAGTCCCGTCCATTCAAAGCCAAAGCCTTCGGGCAGCTGTTCGGTCAACTGCGCCATCTCAGCCATGGCCTCGCCGGTCGAATAGCCGGGCGCGGGTGAGCCGGAGATGTTCATGGACGAATAGCCGTTGTAGCGCTGCAGCCGAGGCGGTCCGGCGGTCCACTCCGCGGTGGTGAAGGCCGAGAACGGCACCATCAGATTCTGGTCGTTCCGCACCTGCAGGGAAAGGATATCCTGGGGCGTCATGCGGGCGCCGGCTTCCGCCTGCAACACCACGCGAAGCACCCTTCCCTGATAGTTGAAATCGTTGGCATAGGCCGAGCCGAACGCGATCGAGAGCGTCTGGTTGATGTCGTTGACCTGCAGCCCCAGCGCCCGCGCCTTTACCCGGTCGATCTCCACCTTCACCTGGGGCGCATCTTCCATTCCCTCCGGGCGCACGCCGGTGAGCACCTTGCTCTGCATCGCCATGCCGAGCATCTGGTTGCGCGCGGCAAGCAGGGCTTCATAGGAGCCGCCGGCTCTGTCCTGCAGCCGGTAGCTGAACCCGGCGGAATTGCCCAGCTCCGGGATGGGCGGCGGGTTGAAGATGAACACCTGGGCGCCCTTGACCTGCTGCAGGCCCATCATGAGGCGCATCGCCAGCGCGCTGGCCTTGTTCTTTCCGGCAGTCCGCTCGTCCCACGGATGCAGCGAGATGAACATCATTGCCGCGTTCTGGCCGTTGCCGAAGAAACTGAACCCCCTGATTGCGGCCACCGTCTTCACTTCGGGCTGCGATAGGATGATCTCCTGTGCCTGCGAAATAGCTTCATCGAGGCGCTCGAACGTGGCGCCGGGCGGTGCCTGGACGACACCGACCACAAAGCCCTGGTCTTCCTCGGGGAGAAAACTGGACGGCATGTTGAGGAACGTCAGCACGACCAGGCCAACCAGGACGGCAAACACGCTCAGCCAGCGCAACGGCCGGCGTATCATCTTGCTGACCACGCCTTCATATCGCCCCGTTGCGCGCTCGAACACCCGGTTGAAGCGGCCGAAGAACGGTCCGAGAAATCCCTTGCGCCGGTCACCCTCCTTGTGGGGCTTGAGGAGCGTGGCGCACAGCGCCGGTGTCAGCGTCAGCGCCATCAGCGCCGAGAACGCCATGGAGACCGCGAGCGTCACCGAGAATTGACGGTAGATTCCGCCCGTTGATCCCGGGAAAAACGCCATGGGAATGAACACCGCCACCAGCACCAGGGTGATGCCGATCAGCGCGCCGGTGATCTGCCCCATCGCCTTGATGGTCGCGTCGCGCGGAGACAGCTTCTCCTCGCGCATCAACCGCTCGACGTTCTCGATCACCACGATGGCGTCATCGACCAGGATGCCGATGGCCAGCACCATGGCGAACAATGTCAGCACGTTGATCGAGAAGCCGAACAGCGACAATCCCAGGCACGCCCCCGCCAAGGCGACCGGCACGACCACCGTCGGAATCAACGTCGCGCGCAGATTCTGCAGGAACAGGAACATGACCAGGAATACCAGGACGATCGCCTCGGCCAGCGTCTTGGCGACTTCTTCAACCGATATCTGGATGAACGGCGTCGTGTCGTATGGCACGCTCCAGGTCATGTCGCCCGGAAAGTCCTTCGACAATTCGGCCACCCGCGCCTTGACCGCCTTGGCGGTCGCCAGCGCATTGGCGCCGGTCTGCAGCTGAACCGCCATGCCGCCCATTTCCCGGCCGTTCAGTGTCGCGTGGTTGCCATAGCTCTGCGCCCCCAGCTCCACGCGCGCCACATCGCGCAGCTTGATGCTTGATCCATCCGGGTTGGACCGCAGAATGATGGCGCCGAACTGCTCGGGATTGGTGAAGCGGTTCTGCGTCACCACGACCGCATTGAGTTGGGTTCCGGGCACGGTCGGCTGGTCGCCGATCTGGCCGCCCGCAGTCTGGCTGTTCTGCTCCCGCACCGCGGCCAGCGCCTCGGCGGCCGAAAGCCCATAGCCACTGAGCTTCTGGGTATCGAGCCAGATACGCATGGCATAGGGCGATCCGAACAGCCGGATGTCGCCCACGCCGGGCACCCGCTTCAGTTCGTCGATGATGCGGTTCGACGCGTAATTGCTCAGGTCGAGCTGCGACATGCTGTTGCTGGGCGAGGTCAGCGCGATCAGCATCAGGAAGCCGGTATTGGCCTGGTTGACCTGCACACCCTGCTGGCGAACGTCCTCAGGCAGGCGCGGCTCCACGCGGCTGAGCCGGTTCTGCACCTCCATCTGCGCCACATCGATGTCGGTGCCCGAGCGGAACGTGACGGTGATCGAGGCCGAGCCATCCGACTGGCTGGTCGAGGACATGTAGAGGAAGCCCGCGACGCCATTCAGCTCCTGCTCGATCACCGACGTGACGTTGGTCTCCAGCGTCGCGGCATCGGCGCCGGGATAGCTGGTCGAGATCGTCAGCGAGGGCGGAGCGATCGAGGGGTATTGCTCGATCGGCAGCGACCTGAGCGTCAGCACCCCCGCCAGCAAAATGGTAAAGGCGATGACCCAGGCGAAGATCGGCCGGTCGACGAAAAAGCGGGGCATGCGTCAGTCCGGTTTCTTGGCTGCGGGCACGGGCGGAATGCCCGCTTCACCCTCGATGCGGACCGGCGCGCCGACGCGCGCATGCTGCAGGCCGTCGGTGACCACGCGGTCGCCCGCCTTCAGGCCGGACTCGATCAGCCACAACGTCCCATGCAGGATCCCCAGCTTTACCGGCCGGCTCTCCAGCACATTGTCCTTGCCGACGACCAGCACGGTCGCGCCTTCCGGCTTCACCTGTACGGCCCGCTGCGGCACGACGATGCCGTTCTCGATTGCGCTGCCCTCGACCCGCGCGCGCACGAACTGTCCGGGCAGCAACAGCCGCCGCGAATTATCGAACTCAGCCCGCACCGATATCGACCCGGTCGACGAATTGACCGCCATGTCCAGGAAGTTCAGGTGGCCTTCCTTCTCGTAGATGCTGCCATCCTCCAGCGTGAGGATCACTCTGACGCGGTCGAGCGGCACGGACTTCACCTTGCCTTCCTCGATGTCGCGGCGCAGCTTCAGCAGCTCGCTCGAGGACTGGGTGAAATTTACATAGATCGGATCAAGCTGCTCGATGGTGGTGAGCAGGGTCGCCTCCGAACTTTTCACCAGCGCACCCTCGGTCACCTGGGCGCGGCCGGCGCGGCCAGCGACCGGCGCGGTAACGATCGTGTAATCCAGATCGAGCGCCGCACGCTCCACCTGTGCCTGGGTCGAGATCACGTCCGCCTCGGCCTGGGCCGCGGCTGCCACCGCCGCATCGAATTCCTGCTGGCTGATCGCCTGTTTGCTGACCAGCGGCTCATAGCGTTCCGCGACTTGCCTGGCGTTGCGCGCCGTTGCCTGGGCACGGCTCAGGGCGGCAGTCGCCTGGTCGTAATCGGCCTGCTTCTCGCGCGGATCGATCCGGAACAGCGGCGCGTCCGCCTTGACGTCGGTGCCTTCCTGGTAGAGCCGGCGCTCGATGATGCCGTCGACACGCGCCCGAACTTCGGCCGTACGGATCGCCTGGACCCGGCCAGGCAGTTCCACGACCCGTGGCACTTCCACCAGCTCGACCGTGTAGATCTTGACCTCGGGCGGCGGCGGTGCCTGGGGGCCGCTATCGCCGCACGCCGCAAGCGCTGCGGCGCACACCAACATCGGCGCGATGCGGATTCTGACTGCCTGACTGAACACACGACTCTCCCGCAACATTTGAACGCCGACTGCAGGCGCGCCATCCGTAACTGGCTCGGGCGGCGGGCGCGTCAACGATCTTGTTGTCTCTGATTTTGTTTGAACGGCGAAATGAACCAATTGTTTCTTCGCAGGTGCAATATGTGTAATGTCCGTTACACTTGAAGTCAATCCAAGCCGCCGGACCGTTTGCGACGGGACAGCCATGACGAAACACGAGGACTCGACGACCAGCGACCCACGCCGCGAGCGGCGGCGCGGCGCCATGCTCGACGCCGCGCGCGCGCTTTTCCTCGAACATGGATACGACGCGATAAGCCTTTCGGATGTGGTCGGCCGATCCGGCGGGTCGCTCAGTACGCTCTATGCGCTGTTCGGCAACAAACGAGGCCTGCTCAAGGCGGTAATGCAATCCCAGTTCGAACGCGACATGCGCGAACTCGATGGCATCATCAATCGCGACAGCGCGCCGGAAACCATGCTGCTCGATATCGCCCAGGGCACGCAGGACTATCTGGCCGCCCCCGAGATGAACCGCTTCATGCGCTTCGTCATCGGTCAAAGCCTCCGGTCACCCGAGTTCGGTCAGAAATTCTTCGAGCAAGTTCACCTGCGGTTTATCGAGCGCTATGTGGCGCTGTTTGCCCGCTGGCACAGCGAAGGCCTGCTCAATATTCCGGATCCCCGGCTCGCGGCCCGCCAGTTCATCAGCCTGGTCCTGCACGACCTGCACGTCCGCGCGATCTACACCGGTGGCTGCGGCGCCGCCACCAGCAAGCATGAGGCCGAACAGGCTGTCGCCCTTTTTCTGGCCTATTACCGTCGCTGAGAATGGCCCAGACGCGAAGCGGGCGGCCGGGTCCTATTTGCTGATGTATTTGTCGAGCGTGTCGTGGAATGCGCGGATGCGGGATTCCTGATAGATCGACAAGGTCTCGGCGCCCTTCTCGCTTGCCAGCATGCCTTCATGCTGGGCCCGGAGATTGCCGGTATCCTGATCGAACGTGATCTGCGACAGCGGGAACGCCGCCAGTTCCTTCACGTCCACATAGTTCATGTCTTCCGGAATCTTCACCATCTGGGCCGGATCGGGGCGCACCTGGTCCTTGGGCACGGGGCGCATCATCAGCACCTCGAAGGTGCAGCGGTTCGGATCGTTCTTGATCGGCTTGATCCTGTGGATCGAACGCAGCGCCATCCCGGTATAGAGGAAGATGTTCGGGAACAGGTTGTACTTGATGGAATCGATCATCTCGGCGTCGCTATAGCTCGACGTATCCATGCCATACTGGTCCAGCATCGCCTTGCGGACCTGTTTGGACATGGCGTTGCGGGCGCTCTGGCCTTCTTCCAGCGTCACCGACTTGCCGTCGGGTGACCGGCCTCCCAGCAATACGCGGTCAATGCGCTCCTGTTCGCTGATCCTGTGCTTCGCGGCCGGGCTTGCTACCGCGAGCGCGCACAGGTCGCGCGTGACGTGGTCGTCGAACACGTCGTGCTGCATGTTCCAATCGCCCACAACCTGGGTCAGTTCCGGATGCACCACCGGCGTGTGATAGGCCTCCATGAAGGCCTCCTGCGCCGTTTTCCAGTTGCAGTTCAGTTCCTTCTCGAGATGCATGAACAGGTACCAATCGGTCCACGGCCAGTCCTTGAAGTGCTCCGGCAGCACGCCCAGATATTCGAGCAGCGACGGCGCCTCCTTGTCCATATTGATGAACACCAGACCGTTCCAAGCGTCCACCTGCACCTCGGGCAGCCGGTTCTTCTCATAGTCAAGGTGCGGGAATTCCCAGGCGCACGGCACGTCGTTCAGGGTGCCGTCCAGGTTCCAGGTCCAGCCGTGATAGGGGCACTGGATATTGGCCGACCAGCCGCTGCTCTCCGATGGCTTCAGCTTGGTGCCGCGGTGCAGGCAGGAATTGTGATAGGCCTTCAGCGCGCCGTCGTCGGCGCGCACCACGACAATGGAGTGATGTCCGAGGTCGTAGACCAGATAGTCGCCGGGCTCGGCGACCTGGTCCTCGCGGCAGACATACTGCCAGACCTTCTCCCACATCTTCTTCATCTCGAGATTGAAGAAGTCCTGGCTGACATATTTCGAAAAGGGGATGTCGTCGCGGCTTTGCGCCGGATTGGACTGGGCGGCCAGCACGTCTTTGATGATGCCGCCGTCCGAGCGCATGATTTCCTGGAAGGTGGGCGCCCCCGGGCAACGCGGGACTTCGTTTTTCACCTGGACGTTCATGCACCCATCTCCCCATGGCTGAAAGCGAACGGGCCGGACGAGTCCGGTCCCGAACAGGCTCAAGGTATCATTGCGCCGGATTACCGACAAGCACGAAAATATATCGTGATATATTTAATCTGCCGCCGCCATCACCGGTGCCGGGGCGTCTTCCACCTGCGGCTTGCGCGGAATCCACAACATGACCATCAGCGCCAGACTGGCCCAGCCCGAGAACCACGCCAGGTCCGTCGTGGACAGCAGATAGGCCTGCGACACCATCTCGCGCACCAGAACGCCGAGCGCCTGTGTTTCCGTCAATCCCAGCTCCTGCAGCACGGCCATTGAATGGCGCAACACCGGATCATAGGCGCTGGACGCCTCGGCCAGCCGGCTCTGATGCAGGATCTCGCGCCGGTCCCAGAAGGTCACGGCAATGGACGCGGCGATGCCGCCGCCGGTGATGCGGGCAAAGTTCATGATGCCCGAGCCGGACGGTATCTTCTCCGGCGGCAGGCCCTGCACGGTAATCGAGACGATCGAGATCATGAAGGTGCTGAGCGCCACGCCCTGCACCAGGAGCGGCATGGCAAAGTCGAAGAAGCTGGCGTCCGTCGTGTAGTTGGCACGCATGAAGAACGAGATGGCGAACATGAGGAATGCGAATGACGCGCCCCAGCGCATGTCCGTGCCGGCCATCAGCCGGCTGGCCAATGGCGAAAGGATCAGCGCCACCAGTCCGCTGGGCGCGGCGATCAGGCCGGCCCAGGTCGCGGTGTAATTTTCCTGCGTCTGCAGCCACAGCGGCAGGATCACCAGATTCGAGAAGAACAGCATGTAGCCCAGGCAGAACGCCGCCGTTCCCACCGAGAAGCTGCTGATCCTGAACAGATGCAGGTCGACGATGGGATGCTTGTCAGTCCATTCCCACACGAGCCACGCGGCGAAACCCACTGCCGACACCGCGGCAAGGACCACGATCCTGGACGACGAGAACCAGTCGTCATTCTTGCCGGTATCCAGCATGATCTGCAGGCAGCCCACCCAGACGATCAGCAGCACCAGCCCGATCACGTCGATCGGCAGCTTGCGGATCGGCGTCTTGAAGTCCCTCAGATTGCGCCAGACGATGAAGACGCTCAGCAGTCCAACAGGAATGTTGATCAGGAAAATCCACGACCAGTGATAATTGTCTGAAATCAGGCCGCCAAGGATCGGACCGCAGATCGGCGCGATCAGGGTCGTCATCGACCAGATCACCAGCGCGGTGCCGCGCCGGTGTACCGGAAAGATCATCAGCAGCAGTGCCTGGGATCCCGGCACCAGCGGCCCCGAGACCGCTCCCTGGATCACCCGAAACACCACCAGCCCGCTCAGGTTCCACGCCAGGCCGCACAGCAGCGAGGCCAGCGTGAACAGCAGGATCGAGATGGAGAACACCTTTACGGCGCCATAGCGGCCCATCAGCCATCCGGTGAGCGGCAGTGCAATTCCGCTGGCGATGGCGAAGGAGGTCAGAATCCAGGTGCCCTGGTCGGCGCTCGCGCCGAGATCTCCGGCAATGGTCGGGATCGATACGTTGGCGATGGTGATGTCGAGCACCTGCATGAAGGTGCCCATGGCCAGCGCGATCGACGTGACCGCAAGCTTGCCGCCGCTAAGCGCCTTTGGCTGACCGGGCGGCTCTGAGCTCACGGCTTCTTCCCGTTTCCTCCGGCATTCGCCGCGATGGTTTCAGCGATCATCGCCTCGACATCCAGGCCCACCGCATCGACCGGCTTGGTCGGAATGGGCGTATGCCGGACCTCCGCCGCGATCATCGGTCCGGAGGTATCCTTGATGTCCACTGTCGCCTGCATTGACAGGCCGATGCGCAGCGGATGCTTTTTCACTTCCTCGGGATCAAGCAGAATGCGCACCGGTACCCGCTGGACGATCTTGATCCAGTTGCCCGACGCGTTCTGCGGCGGCAAGAGTGCGAAGGCACTGCCGCTACCGGCCGAGAAGCCAGCCACGGTGCCGTGATAGGTCACGTCGCCGCCATAGATGTCGGCCTCGAGCTCAACCTTCTGCCCCACGCGCATATCGGTGAGCTGAACTTCCTTGAAGTTGGCCTCGACCCACACCTCGGAAAGCGGCACCACCGCCATCAGCGCATCGCCCTGCCTGACATGCTGGCCGATCTGCACCGTGCGTTGGGCAATCGTGCCGTCCACCGGCGCGATGATGCGCATGTGCGACACGAAGAGCGCCGCCTGCCGCACCTTGCCCGCTGCCGCCAGCACCATCGGATTGTCGGCCACGCCGGTGCTGCCGAGCATGGCCAGTGTGGAGTTCAGCTGCTCGCGCGCCACCGATACCTGTGCGCGCAATTCGGCCGCCTCGTCGCGTGAATTCTCGATGTCCTCGCGCGCCACCGCGCCATCGGCGCCCAGATCGGCCCGGCGCTTGTAGCTGGCCTCGGCCCGCTGCGCCTCGGCCTCGCGCTGCCGGATCAGGGCCCGCAATTCTTCGGCGCGGGAGAACAGAGCCCGCACGTCGCGCACCGTCCGCGCCAGTTCCGCCCGCGCATTCGCCATTCCGATATCGGCCCGCGCCGGATCCAGATCGACGAGAAGCTGGCCGCGCGTTACCGTCTGGGTACTGTCCGCGTGGATTGCCAGCACTGTCGCATTCTCGAGCGACGTGACGGACACCACATCGCCGGTCACATAGGCATCGTCCGTGCTCTCGTAATGCGACAGATAGAGCAGCCAGTAGACGCCATAGGCGATCAGGCCGAGAACGACAACCAGGGCGATCGCCGACAGCCCGCGGCGGCGGTTGGTTTCAGGGGAAGCCATGTCGTCACTCCCTCGCGGCGGGCTGGTTCAACCCAGCCGCTAGCGTTTCCGATTCTGCGGGCGGCGCGAAGTCTCCCCCCACCGCGACGAGCAGCTTGACCCGTTCCAAGGCTTGCTGCGCGGTCAGCACGGCCAGTTGCCGCCGCGCGTCGAGCAGCTGCGTTTCGGCGGTCAATACCGCCAGATAGGTCGACAATCCGCCGCCATAGCGCCGCTCGGCCAGCGCAAACGCCTGTTCGGCCGCCTCCAGCGCCTTCGCCTGATCAACCAGTTCAAGCCGCAGGGAGTGAATGCCCGACAGCCTGTCGGCCACCTGCTGTACCGCGGCGACCACTGCGCCGTTATAGCCGGCGATGGCGATGTCGATTTCGGCCGTGGCGCCCTCGTAATTGGGCTTGAGCCGGGCGTCGAACAGCGGCAGGTGCACCGCGGGGCCTGCGCCGTAGACACCGGCGCCGCCGCTCAGGAGGTGACTGAGTCCGATCGCCTGAAAGCCCGCGAAGGCCACCAGATTGACGTTGGGATAGAACGCCGCCTTGGCCGCCTTCTGCCCGGACATGGCCGCGCCGACCCGAAGTCTGGCAGCCAGGATATCGGGACGGCGCGCCAGCAGATCGGCTGGAAGCGTCTCCGGCAACGGCAGCACGGCCTGCGGGTTCAGGGTCGGCCTGACGATATCGGCATAGACGCCGGCGCCCTGGCCGGTCAGTGCCGCGATCGCGTGTACCGTGTTGTCGCGCTCATTGATCGCTTGCTGCCGGGCGACCCGCGCCACGGCGAGTTGGCCTTCCGCCTGCTTTTCCTCGATGCGGCTGTCGAGACCGGCAACCACTCTCCGCTGGGCCAGATCCAGCAGCCGGGCGCGCTGCGCCACCGCGCGCTCGGCGATGTCGAGCAGCGCATAGGCTCGGTCAAGCCCGATATAGGCCTCGGCCAGCGTGCCCGTCAGCGCCAGTTGCGCGGCCGCCGCATCCAGCTCCACCGCCGCGGCGCCGGCCCGCGATTGATCGATGAGGGCCTTCTGGCGGCCCCAGAAGTCCACATCCCAGGACAGGTTGCTCTGCACCGAGCCAAGCCAGTAGTGGCCGCCGCCATAGGGCGGTGGGTAGATGAATCGTTCGCTGAACCGCTGGAACTGCTCGTCACCGTCGAGTGTCACCCGGGGCAGCGCGTCGCCCCGCGTCGCCGCCGCCGATGCCTGCGCCGCCCGCACCCGCGCCAGCGCCTCGGCAAGCCGCGGATTACCCGAAAGCGCCTTCACGACCAGCGCCTCGAACTGCGGATCGGCCCAGTCGCGCCACCAGGCCTTGCTGGCGACCGGCGCGGCCGCGTCGTCAAGGCCGAGTTCTGCATCCTGCAGCATCTGCAGCTTGGGCTGGGTCGTCGGCACGCAACCGGCGAGAACGCAGGAAACAGCGGCGATCAAGACAAATCCGCGTTTCATGGCGCGCTGCCCCTGTCGCCGTCCTGCAGCTTGTCGATGATCCGCTTGAGCATGCCGACCAGCATCTCGATTTCCTCTGAACTGAAATCCGAGAGGATCGCGTTGATGTGATCGACGACCAGCGGGATCGACGCCTCTACCGAGCGGCGTCCTTCCTGGGTCAGCGCAAGTTCGACCATCCGGCGGTCTTCGGTGCTGCGCGTCCGCTCAAGCAGTCCGCGAGCCTCGAGCTGGTCAACCACGCGGGTAAGCGCGCCGCTGTCATGATTGAGATTACGGCTGATGTCGGCAGCGCGATTGGCGAGACCGTCTCGCAGCTGCATCAGCACGCACCATTGCACGAAGGTAAATTCGCGGTTCGCGAACAGCGCTTCGAGCCGGGGCTGCATGAGGTTCAACGTACAGCGAAGGAGATAGCCAACCGCGTTCCGTGCGGTGAACGTCTCGGGAGTATAGTGCCCCTGGGTCATTAACTGCCTGCGCAACAACTGCCTAGGCAGCTATATAATCGCCCGGTTAAGGTTGCGCAAGCGTCTGCAAACGATCTGGAGGCAAAAAATTGCAGGCTGGGAAGCCTAGTCTGTCCCCGGATATTCCTCGGCCTTGAGCACGCTGGCCAGATGGGCCGCGTTACGGGCCACGGTCTCGATGGCGTCCTGCACCTTGGATGGCGTCAATTTCAGGTCCTTGTAGTCGACGCCTCCCATGGCCTCTCCCACCCAGTACGCCATGCCGCCTGCCGGAATGCTGAACCCCACGTCATTGAGCGCCTGAAAGGTTTCGGCGGCAACGTGGTGCGCGCCGTCTTCATTGCCGACCACGGCAACGCAGGCAACCTTGCCGAATGTGACCATGCGGCCCTTGCTGTCGGTTTCGCCAAGGAAGGCGTCCATCCGCTCCAGCACCCGTTTGCAGACGCTGCTGGGCTGGCCGAGCCAGATCGGCGTCCCCAGCAACAGGATGTCGGCCGCCATCAGCTGCTTACGGATCGTCGGCCAGTCGTCGCCCTTCCCTTCGTCCGCCGTCACCCCCGGCTTTATATCGTGGTCCGCCGCTCGGACCTTGTCCGCCTTGACCCCATGCTTGCCGAACGCTTTCACCATCTGGTCGATCAACAGGTCCGTCGAGGACGGCTCCTCCCCGGCCGACGGCTTCAGCGTGCAATTGATGGCGAGCATTTTGAGGGTCATGACAGTCTCCTGTGTCGTTAACGCAACCACACGCCAGAACCCGTCGATGTCCCGAATGTTCCGCCGCCAGCAGGCCACGGCGAACCGGCACGGGCGCCTCCCTGCCCGCATGTCGACCGTGCCGCCTTCAGGTCCCGAAAACACGAAACCACCCCGCACCAGGTGCGGGGTGGTTTGTGAACAGGGTCGTGCAGGGACCGGCCCGGGGGCCGGCCTGCAACTACTCGGCGGCCTGGCGGACCGGCGAGAACAGGCTGTTCAGGTCATCATTGCTGGTGTCGAGCAGCTTCTGCACCCAGCCATGAAACACTTGGCCGCCGCCCTCGTTGCGGCCGAAATAGACATGTTCCGTCATGCCGGCATCGAGCGCCTTCTGCTGGCGCAGGCCCGTGCCATAGTCCTCGTGCTGGACCACATATTCCAGCAGTTTGAACTGGTCCTCGAGGCCCTGGCGGGTCTCGTCGGTCAGCGGCTTCTCCGACAGATACATCTGCGTGGTAAAGCTTTCGCCCACCTTCTCGCCCGGGAACAGCTGCGAGATCATCACGCCGCGCTGGCCGCCATAGAAGGTGGCGATCGAGATGTGCGGGAAGATGGTCCACACGCCGTTCATCAGCGCCTCGACCGGCCACTCGCTGCTGTCTTTCTCGGCGAGGTCGTTGAGGTCCAGCCCTTCGGGCATCGGCAGCACCGTCGAGGGCGCGCTTACCCGCGTGTGCGGGCCGAACGAATAGAACAGCGCGCGATTCGGAATGTTGCGGCCGAACGTATCCGCGTGCAGCACGGGCAGGTGATAGAAATCCAGATAGCCGTCATAGGCAATCTTCCAGTTCGGGCCGTTCAGCGTCCGGCTCTGGAAGAACTGCCAGCTTTCGAGGCCAAAGCCTGCGAGCAATTCGTCGTAGCCCGACAGGAAGGCATTGATGTCCAGGTCCGAATTCGGATCCAGGATGGCCCAGATCAGGCCCGCCTTCTCCAGCACCGGGAACGGCTTCAGGCCCAGCTCGTCGGTGTTCACCTCGCCGAAATCCTCGCGCGAGGCCACGCCGATCAACTCACCGTCGCGGTTGAAGGTCCAGCCATGATAGCCGCAGATGAACCGCGAGGCATTGCCGGTTCCCTGCGCCACAGCGGTGCCGCGGTGGGTGCAGGAATTCAGGAACGCCCGGACCTTGCCATCCTTGCCGCGGGTCAGCAGCACCGGAACGCCAACCGCATCCATGGCCTTGTAGTCACCTGGATTGGGAAGCTCGGCGGTGGGCGCCAGCATCAGCGGCATGCGCTTGAAGATCAGCTTCTTCTCGCGCTCGAACCGCTCTTCGTCGGTGTAGATGTCCGCTTTTACCTTCATCACCGAAGGCGCCTGCCGCATGGTGCCGGCTTTACCGTGCTCCAGCGCATCCTTGGTCATCTCGATCAGGGTGGCCTTATTCATATCCTGCGTCTCCTGAAAAATTCATTCAGCATTCCCCGCGAAGGAGCGATCATCCGTGATGGGGGGCCGGCTTGTCAATGTAGGGACATTGGCGCCGGTTGCTACGTCGGTAGATAGTAACAAATTCGCTCGCTGCGCGGAAGTTTAGCCATTAACTTATTCGAACGATCGATCCGGCCAACATCTGGCGGCAGCATTCGCCAGTTGGCATGGCCATCGATACTGCGTCGCCGATGGCGGATCGGCAGAATGTCCGCCACGGTATTCGCTTCTACGAAACGGGAGACGGACATGACCGAGATCATCACTCATCCGCTGGCCATCGACGGCAAGGACCCGCGCAATGCGCGCGGCGACCGGATTTCACAGGACCGCTATTATTCGCGCGACTGGATGCAGCGGGAATGGGATCACCTGTGGACCA